>NZ_CP104854.1:3092500-3397500 GCF_050916235.1 Maridesulfovibrio sp. FT414 | reverse complement strand
CGACTGGCTGCTGCAGAACTATTCTTTAAGGCTTTGAATCTTAGCTTTCATCAATGATCTTGGCACTTTGCTCTCGCTCAGCGCGGAGGCGAAACCTAAACAACCTCGCCCTTCAAGTCAATCATTATTTTAAAGTTCTTTTGAAATTTTTTTTCAATGATCTTAGCACCTTACTGCTGCTCGGTGCGGAGGCGGAATCTAGGTGAACCGTCCTCGGAAGTCAACCGTTTTTTTGAAGCAGTTTGATTTTTTCGGCCCGACTCAGAAGCAGCGCAATCTTTCCCAGATTCTATGCCGGTCTTCCAGGCCCAAAACCATCCACCCTCAGGGATTCCAAAGGCCCATTAGCCGTTAGGCGAGAAGCTTTGCTTCGAGTCTTACGGATATGGAGAGCAGCGATGGCTTAGCTCCTTTGGCCGCCGGAAGCGAAATCAAATCATCAAAAGCGCGAAGCGCCCCATCTATCTCTTCAAAAAAAAGCCCTGCCAAGCCGGCCATTAAGGCCTTCCTCAGCGGGGAAAGACTTTCTAGGGAAAACTCCCCGCAGAGTCAACCGGTTTTTGGGATTATTGTGGTTATCTGTGAAGACAGACTAAAAAAGGCCGTCCGAGGGGCGGCCTTCTTATACATATCAAACCAATTTAACTATCATGTATATCAATATAAACGAGAGTCTGGTTCAACAGCTGGTACGCAATTTCCCCAAAGGTGATCGGCCCGGAGAACGGGTCAGTCTTCTTACCTTCCAACTCGGAGTAGAGATAGTTCAGAATACAGTTACAGGAGAAAGCGATGCTCTTTCCGGCAACATTGTTTTCCAGCAGCTGCTTGCTGAATGCTGCAGCGTAGTCAGAGACGGGCTTTGCATGCTTGTAACGAATTCCGGAGAACACAGGCGCGTAAAAGCTGACGCCCTCTTCCGCGGAAACGCCCTGGAAACTGGTATTTATAAGCGCTCCGTAATAGTCGGCAACGAGGGGGAACTTAATGTCGAGGTTGTTTTTCTCAATATACTCAGCAAAGTTTTCCCTGATTCCGTTGACCATTACATCCTTGCTCAGGAAAGTATCTTGATCAAAACTGAGCGCATCACCGTCGCCCTGCTCGAAAATATTGATGATACCGACATCAATTGACTTGCCCGGTACCAGGTCAATATGCATAACAAGAGCTTCATCTTCATAGCTGTTGCCGGTCGCTCCGCTGAAGGCCTTGGGCTTCACCTTACCCAGATCACCAAGCAGGACACCTGAGATCCAGCCGACAAGTGGCTGAGAACCGAAATCCTTATAGTTGGGAGCATTCAATGCAAATGAAACGTGTGCCGGGCTGGAAGCAGGAATGATAATAAAACTCAACCCGCCGTCACCAGCATCTACATACACGGTCCCGAGTGTTTCAGCGTCATACTTTTTCAGCTTTACTGAAGCTGCAATGTCGGAAATATCGGTTACAAAGACCTTGTCCTGCGAAGAAAGCCCACCTTCACCGGGGCAGATAAAATAAGGGATGGTGCCTCCAATCCACTTGCCCTTCGGAAGCTGGGACAACAAAGACTCATCTCCGGCAAGAAGCAGGGTCTTCTCTGCGACAATCAATTCACTGACTTCTTTTACACTGAGCAGTTCCTGTTTCATATCCCCTCCTATCGGAACATGAGTTGCAGATCTTCCTTCGCCGAGGGAGTATCCGCGTTCTTTACATATATTGCATGCAGTTCCTCAACGGCCTTGGCTACATTGCCCGGCGACCCATCAACACCAACACTCCTTACCAACCGTCCAAGCAGAATTTTCGCAGCCAAAAACTTGAGGGTATAAGCCTTCTTTCCAGTGACGATATCTGTCCATCTGGAATCACTTTTGGGGGGGACTCCCATACAGCATTCCTCCTTTCAGGATTGAATAGTCCACACTGTACTGTGAATAGGACATAACCGGTCGTTAATAATCACACTATATTCGGCGAACTATATTCATAAAGATTAACTCCTCAGACACCAAGACAGACTAGGCCCAATGACACTGGATACACCGTAACACAGACAAGTGACCATGTCCTCAATTTTAATAAAAAGAGATTCAAATCGATTTCAACCCGTCAACTATACGAAATAAAAAGCGGAGCTGGACCAATGATCCAACTCCGCTTTAAACATATCTAACAATAATGTTGTAAAAACGCCTAGGCCTTTGCTTTGGCTCCTACTACTGTTTCTTCGCCTCCGTAGACCTTCTTCATAACAATGTAGGTTTCGGCGATCATCCAGATTTCAAGGATGAACACTATGAGTCCTACTACGAACAGCATCCATTTTCCGCCAGCGTAGAAATCCTTGAGATTGTAGATCATGGCCCAGCCTGTCATGGCAACCATGAATACCATTGGAATACCGGTATAAATGGCCTTAACTTTCTTGCGGGCAAGGTACACGGTTACGATCAGCAGAGCCAGTGCGGCCAGGAGCTGGTTAACGGTACCGAACAGGGGCCACAGGGACAGTGCGCCCTTCTTAAGGGCCTCGATGGAGAATCCTCCGTTAAAGCACAGAACCGCTGCAGTACCGACTGCGATGAGGGTGGAAGGAATTGCTCCGGAAAGGGACGGTACTTTGTATGCCTGAGCAAGCTCACTTACCACATAGCGCTGGATACGGGTTGCGCTGTCGAGAGTAGTCGCAGCAAAGCTGACCAGGAACACACCCATGATTGCAAGGGCAATATCGGTGGGGATGCCGTAACTTACCATCATGTTTGCTGAGCCTTCAACGAATGCACTCAGTTTCGCGCCGAGACCGGCAGCGGATGCCCAGGATGCGTAATGGGTGGTAAATGCCAAAGTCCCGGTCAGGAACTGTCCGTCGGCAGTGTGCTTACCAAGGCCGAGACCTGCGCCGACAGCAACAATAACGAGGATGGACAGAGCAGCTTCCATAAGCATGGAGCCGTAACCGATCATGCGGGAATCGCGTTCAGTCTCACACTGTTTCGCGGAAGTTCCGGAACTTACCAGAGAGTGAAAACCGGAAATTGCCCCGCAGGCGACTACAACGAAAAGGAAAGGCAGCAAGGGTGGTGCACCTTTGGGAGCCACATCCAGGGCCGGAGCTACAAAGGTTGGATGGGCCACAACCACGCCGGCCATGAGCAGGACAAGGGCCACGAGAAGCTGGTGTCCGTTAATGTAGTCGCGGGGCTGCAGCAGAGTGGTTACCGGCAGGATGGAAGCTATGAATGCATAGGCCAGCATCACCAGAGTCCAGATTACGATCGGGTTCATACCCATGATGGAAGGCATCTTGAACGGAACGTAAACCCCGACGATAACGAAGGCATACATGAGAACAAGGGCCACAATGGACCAGATGGTATGATCGACCTTCTTCTTATACATGAGCCAGCCAAGCGCGATGGCAATGGGAACCTCACTCCAGACCGGAATGACCGCAGCCGGATACATGTTGAACAGGATCGCAATGATGAGCGCGAACACCGCAATAACGATCAGCAGGGCAAAGAAGATGATGATCAGGAACAGCGTACGCACGCGGTTGTTGATGAGTCCGGCGGCAAGGTCACCGACAGAACGCCCCTGGTTGCGCAGGCTGACCACAAGAGAACCGAAGTCGTGCACTGCACCCATGAAAATGGCACCGAAGAAAACCCAGATAACCGCCGGCACCCACCCCCAGATGATGGCGATAGCCGGGCCGACGATGGGGCCGAGCCCTGCAATGGATGTGAAATGGTGACCGAAAAGAACTTCCTTTTTGGTGGGAACAAAATCCTTACCGTCCTCAAACTCGCAACTTGGACAGACCAGATTCTCATCAACCTTAAAAATTTTTTTTGCCAGAAATTTGCCGTAGGTGTGGTACGCAATAATGTACCCCACAAAGCAAAGCCCTGCGATGACAAGAGAGTTCACCTGAAAACCTCCGATATGAAAGAACAGAAACACAGCGGAAAGGCTTGAAACAACCTTCCCGTAACCACACACTTCTTACAAGCTCCCCCAGCAGAGACCCGTCCCCGGCTTGACCCGCCCGTTGCCGTCAGGCTTGGCAGCAACGATATTCAGAGCCGGGACCCCCTCGGGCTGACAGTGAGTGCTTATAATGCTTTTTCTAGTCCGCACTTACTAAATGATTTTACGCCGAATTTCCAGAGCGACTTTCAAAACCACGAAATCACAATCGTTTTAAATTGCTCATTCCGAAATAGACTCCACTCACATCCCCATTTCACCTGCAACATCACTTCCGAAAACATAAATTGCGAAAATTATACCGGCTCAAATTAAATACACAGCTATGATTCAAGCGCCAGTTTAACCAAAAATGAATAACCATAAAGAAAGCAGATGCGCATATCCATTACAGACTCCTGCGAAACTCATTGGAACATATATTATAAATACCTCCACCGGCTTCAATTAACTTGGACAGAAAGTGAACACGGCCGCAATGACCTGGAAATCGATCATTGCGGCCGGAATTATTCAAACAGGCTGCCCATTGTAACGGCATCAGGTTCCCTCAACAGTATCCATCCTAGCAAATGAAGGTTCATGCAGCGGGATGAGTATATCGGCCATATCCTTCACCTTAATAAGTATATCGTAAGCCTCATAGGTGTTGACCGAAGTGCCTGGCGGGATGACATCCATCTCCATACCCAGAACTTCCGCCGGAGGATAAAAATTCTCATTGATCACGCAGAATCCGGTTATTGCCGCCAGCCCGCCCCTGGTATCAACCAGCACAGTCATTCCCCCCGGAGTATGCGCAGGAGTATGCATCATGCGGATTCCGGGAACAACCTCACAGTCGCCGTCAAGAGCTACGACCTGCCCGGCCTCCTCCACGTCCTCTACATAATCCTCCAGATACCTGAAATCCAGCGGGTGCGGGTTATGAATACTTTCCAGCTCATTGCGATGAACATAAAAATTCGCATTGGTGCACTTGTAATCATTCTCGCAGTGGTCATTGTGCAGATGCGTGTGAATGACAATGTCGATGTCCTCTGGCTTGAGCCCGAATCTGGCCAGTCCGTCCTCAAATGAATAGATCCTGCCTCCGAGATCAGCCTCGCGGTCTTTGGAAATTATAGGCTGCATCTCCCCTGTATCCACGATGATCTTCTTATCGCCACCCTCCAGATACCAGCAGTAAATGGGAATGATGCAATGCTGACCGTATCCCTGCTGGTAAGTCATCATGCCCTTGTCGAACCGCTTGGAACCCACAACGATGGGGTGAATTCTGTATTTGTTCATTATTTCTCCTGTCAGATCAGTCATCCGCACTTACTTGCATCAATTAATGTAGCAAGCTCAATTTATCGCAATCCGGATCGAAAAGTAAGTTTATCAGTGCTGATTATAGCTCTGACTTACGTGAAATTATAAACAACATGCTTGAATGGGAAAATTATCACACCAAAACAAAACTTAAGCAGATTCTCATTTCAAGCATATTTTCTAGTTAATTTATTAATATTAAATAATAAAACAAATACATTGTTACTTTTTTAACAAAGTTTTCGTTCCTCCGCCTTGAATTTGGAGCAATGAAATGTGAAGAAGTTATTTTTTTCTTTAACTCTAATTTCGTTGTTTATTTTTTCACAGAACCATAAAAATGCGTTATGTTGAAAAATCACTGGGAAGACCGGTCGGTTTAAAATAATTCTGTAAACTGAAAGCAGGAGGACACGATGACTTACAAAGAGATGCAGGAACTGTTGATGCGGGAAATGAGACTTTACCACTACCCCATCGCCGTTAAATTTTTCTACGATCAGGCTGAGATCGATCAGTTCAAGGACAAAGCTGAATTCCACGTGCCCGTGAAACCCATGACTTTCTGCCAGTGGGAAATCGCTGCCCGCATGAAAGGACAGACCGTGTTCTCCGAAGTGGAAGGCCTCGGTTGCGGTAACGCCCGCTACTGTTTCGGCTGGAAGGAACTGGATGAAGGTGAGATCAAGGGTCACTCCAAGTATGTGCGTGACCTTGAACAGGCTGAAAAATTCGTTAAATCCAAGCACCGCCTGCCCGAAGGTCTGCTCGGTATCGCTGTTGCCCCGCTCGGCTCAATCGACGGCATCTTCGAGCCCGACACCGTTCACTTCTACTGTGACAACATGCAGGCCTACCACCTCGCAGGTGACTATATGTCCGCCACAGACACCCATCCCCTGCGTCCGAACATCACCATGAACTCCTCCGCCTGCGGCGGTAACGTCTTTTCCTTCCTCGAGCAGGAATTCAACATGCTGCCCGCATGTTCCGGCAGCTACAACGCCGGTAAAACCGAGCGCGGCGAAATCAACGTCATCATTCCCGGCAAGAAGTTCGCAGCTGTGGTTCAGAGACTCGTAGATCGCATCAACAACCTCGGCAGCTCTTCCATCACCAAGCCCGGCGACGGATTCCCCGGACAGGATGTATGCAAGAACTGTCCGCTGATCATTTTCAAGAAAGAAAAATAGCACACCACTCACTCCCTTGCCGAAGGCAAATTTGATAAGCTTTGCGCTTATAAAAGTATGTCTCCGGCGGCCGGAGAAGGGAACCATTAAAAAACGCTTCCCTTCTCCGGACCCAATTCCTCCAAAACCTTTTAACACGGGTTCGGCTCAAGGAATGGAAAAACTGGTTAAATATTCCCTTTGCTGCTTTCAACGCAGTAAAGGAAGCGGCAATAAAAACGGCCCCCGATACTGCAATACCGGAAGGCCGTACAATAAGGAATGAAGGCGCTGACCCTGACTCCGAGAGGGTCCTCGACCGCTGCAACGGTCAGAGGGAAGCGGGAAAGGAATCAGCAAAACCAACTTTCGTTTTAAGGAGATACACTATGTTCAAGTCACGCAAAAGCCTTTTGATAATGGCTCTCGCGCTGCTGGCAGTGGCGGTATTCTTCCAGCCCGCATTTGCGGACAGACTGGCAGATGCCATCAACACAACCCCCAAAGGCACCGATCCTGGCCAGATCAACACTGAACTTGCCACCGGATTCCTCGGAATCAACGGCGCCCCCAACGTCAACCTTATCCTCGGATTCGCATGGGCGATGTGGGTAGGCTGGATCTTCTCCACCGTCGGTGCATTCGGCGGCATCATGGCCGGTGTCGGTCACATCACCATTTACGGTTTCGGCGACTACGCTTCCACCTTCAAAAAGACCTCCCCGGTCATGAACAAGCTGGTAACCGACTCCATCCGTGTATCCAACCAGTGGCTCGTAGGTACCTCCGCAGCCATGTCCTCCTTCAACTATTATAAGATGGGCCGTCTGGTTCTGCCCCTGGGCCTCGCACTTGCTGCAGGTTCCATTGCAGGTTCCTACCTCGTGCCCTGGCTGACCGCCGGTAAGATTTCCTTGAAGTCCTACATCGGCTACTTCGGTCTCTTTGTTCTGGCTCTCGGCTGCTACCTGTTCTACGAAACCACTCCCAAGGGACAGGCCGGCAAGAAGCAGGCAAAAGAAGCTGCCAAGGCTTTCGAAGCCTCCATCAAGCAAGAGAAGGAAGGCGGCAAGGTTGATACCGCTTCCATGGGCGTTCAGGTTGTAAGCTTCTCCATGACCAAGTGCGTATTCACCTTCTACGGTGTAGAATTCTCCTTCAACCCGCTGATCCCGGTTGTAGGCGGTTTCTTCATCGCAGCACTGGCATCCTTCCTCGGCGTAGGCGGCGGCTTCCTGCTCGTTCCGTTCCTGACCAGCGTTGCAGGTCTGCCCATGTACCTCGTTGCCGGTACTTCCGCTCTGGCAGTTCTGGTAGGTATGACCACCTCCATCTTCACCTACATGGTTGTCAAAGACACTCCTGTCTTCTGGCCCCTCATCGGTGTTGAACTTCTTGGTATCCTGGTCGGTTCCTTCATCGGACCCCGCACCTCCAAGTACATCCCGGACATCTGGCTGAAGCGTCTCTTCGTAGTGCTCGCTCTCTACGTTGGTATCCGCTACAGCTCCAAGGGCTTCTTCGGCTACAGCCTGCTGCCCCCGTTCTAATAGATAAATTGCCTCCGGCGGCCGGGGAAGGGAAACTTTTGCAAAAGTTCCCCTTCCCCGGACCCCATCCCCTCAAAACCTTTCAATAGGGCTGCGCCACCGGGGCTGGGAAAGCGAAAAGTACATATCATCCCCTAATCCAACTTTGAGCTAAGGGATATGACAACACAATCAGACAGACACAAAAGAGCGCACCAAAGGAATAGACCAACAGCTTTCCAATAACGGAGGCTTCCATCCAAGCCACGGCAGGATAGCCGGCCAGCATCAAGGTCTTGCAAAACGGAGTCATAAATATGTTTGAGTCAATCACCCCGATCATAGACACCATACTCATAGCCCCATACCGTGTGGGACTTCCCACGGTTGCGGCCTTCTGGCTCGGTACTGCCGTGCTGGCCCTGTGGTGCACAGTTGGCGGTGAAATCAGCATGGCTCTGGGCTATCTTTTCAATCGCGATTACTACACTGACCTGACCCGTGAAATGACCCGCATGCACAACATTTCCGTGGAGGCGGTACGCCGCAAGGAGAAGGAAACCTTCAAGTCGGCCAACACATGGGCCAACGAGTATTTCGGTAAGGTGTTCTTTGCAAATGCTGCACTCTTTGCGGTTTCCTTGTGGCCGGTGCCTTTTGCTCTGGGCTGGATGCAATCCCGCTTTGCCGGAATAGACATCCACACCGTGCCATTCATCGACTTTTCCCTGGGTTACCCTTTTGTTTTCATTTCATCATATATCATTGTACGTTACGGATTCTCTAAGGTAAGGTGCTTCATACCCTTCCTGAAAAAGATAGATGAAATGAAAGCGGAAGACGCCGAAAAGGCCGGTGAGATGACTTCATGGACTGAACTTGGCTCCAACGGGGACGCCCATGAAAATGAAGCTGAAGCAGCCATACCTCCGGTCGAAAGCAAGGCTTAGCGGAACCCAGCGCGGCAGCCTGCAGGTGGATCTTTCCGCTCTCAGCGGAGAGACCATGCAAAAGCTCAAGTATATCCTCCCGGCGGTCCTGCTGCTGCTCGGTATTGCCTTCTACTTTTTCGGCTCTGCCCCGGAAGAAAAGATCGTGCACGTCGATATGTCCGTGCGCGAGGAAATCCGTGTACCGGAACCGGAACCGGCTATAACCTACGCCTACCTGCCACAGTATTCGCACAAGGTCTCACACCAGCGCCACAACAGGCTCATAGAATATCTTTCTAAAGAGACAGGCCTTTCCATACGCCAGGTATTCCCGGACACCTTCGAGGAGCACCGCCGCATGGTGGCAAGCGGAGAGATAGACATTTCATTCTCCAACCCCATGACCTACATCCGCATAGCGCAGACCGGCGCACGGGCTTTCGCGCGCATCATCGAACCGTCGGGGAGTCCTACATTTCGCGGCCAGATAATCACCCGCAGTGACAACCGCTCCATCCACAAGCTCAAGGACTGCATCGGCAAAAGCTGGATCGCCGTAGACCCGCTTTCTGCAGGCGGTTACCTGTATGCTCTGGGCCTGTTCCTTGAAAACGGGATCAACGCCACGGACTTCCGGGAAATTTCATTCGCCCCCGGCCCCGGCGGAAAACAGGAGAAAGTAGCACTGGCTGTCTACGCCGGGAAATACGATTTCGGATCTATCCGCGAAGGAACCCTTGATGTTGTTCGTGACAAGATAAATGTGGATAAAATCAAGATAGTCGCAGAGACAAAACCCTATCCCGGCTGGGTGTACGCCGCAAGGCGCGGCATGGACCCGGATGTTATTGATAGAATCTCCGTGGCCATGTTCAAGCTGAGCATGGACGATCCGGCGCAGGCGGCCATACTCAACCGCGCGGGCATGCGTGGAATCATTCCTGCACAGGACAGCGATTACGATTCGGTCAGGGACCTGATCAAAGAACTGGGACTCCGTAATCTATACGGTGGACAGGGGAGGACAGAGTGATGAAACTGTTCAACCGGCTGCGTTTCCGTACGAAGATAAACCTCGGCCTCACCCTGATTGTGGGCTTCACCTCGCTGATCATCACCATTTTCGTAATCCGCATGGCCTCGGACGCCCTCATAGAGCAGTCCCGCAAACGGGGGGAAGTGCTCTCCGGCAACCTTGCCCTGCGTGCTGAAGACCCGCTGCTCTCCATGGACCTGCTGCGTCTTGAATCAATGGTCAACGAACTGAAGAAGGTGGATGAGGAAATCGTCTACGCCTTCATCATGGATGACCATAACCGCATCATTGCCAACACTTTTTCAGACGGCTTCCCGACCAATCTGAAATACGCCAATCAGGTTCAGGGCAAAAACATCAAAGTAGTCACCGTGGATACCGGGAAACATCGTATCTTCGATTTCGCGGCCCCCATCTTCATCAGCGATACCCGGCTCGGCACTGTGCGGCTCGGACTTTCGCGTTCAGGCATCCATTCCGTTGTCCAGAACCTGATTTTCGCCATCTGCGCCCTTACCGGTGCGGTGCTCCTTCTTGCGGTTGTAGTTTCCACCCACTTTGCCCGCACCATGACCATGCAGCTCGGCGCTCTGCGCAGGCATGCCCGGGAAATCGTGCGCACCCACCTCGGAGCCGGACAGGGACAGGAAAACAACGACAACTACGACTTCCTGCGCGGCTTCAGCCGGGGAGATGAAATACAGCAGCTGACCGAGACTTTCGACGCCATGGCCATGACACTTGAATGCCACATCGAAGACCTGCAGATAACCGAGACCGACCTGACCCGGCAGAAAGAACTTCTGCGTACGATCATCAACGTGACCCCGGACTTCGTGGCCCTGCTGAGTCCGCAGCTGACCTACCTGGCTGTGAACCGGACCTTTGCTGAGCATGTAGGCCGCACCGAGGAGCAGATCATCGGCATGACCGATGCGGAACTCTATCCGCCCGAAATCGCCAAGATAAAAATCGAAGAAGCAAAGCTGGTGCTCAACACCGGGCGGACCATCAACAAGGAAAACCGCGAAGACACAACCCCTGAAGCTCCGGCCCGCTGGTTCCACACCATCCGTGTCCCGGTCTACGGGGAAAACAACCGCATCATCGGCGTGCTTTCCACCGCACGCGATATAACCGAACTCAAAAGCTATCAGGCCCAGCTCATCCAGTCCCAGAAGATGGAGTCCGTCGGCAAGCTTGCCGGGGGCGTGGCCCACGAAATCAACACCCCGCTGGGCATCATCCTCGGCTATGCTCAACTGCTGCAGGACGATTTCAAGCCCGAGGATCAAATTCACAAGGATCTGGAAATCATCGAAAAACAGGCCCGGGTATGTCGCAAAATAGTAGCCGACCTGCTCGGATTCTCCCGCCAGACCGAGAGCGAAAAGATCACCATGTGCTTCAACAACTCCATCATGGAAGTAGTGCAACTGGTCAGCCACACTTTCAAGCTGGAAAAAATCGAAATCTCCACCAGTCTTGATGACCGCTATCCCATCATCCACGGTGACCCGGAAAAACTGAAACAGGTCTGGCTGAACCTTCTCTCCAATGCAATGGAAGCCGTCATAGAAGCCGGTGCGGAAAAAGGCGGCATCCACATATCGACCAGTCTCGATACCTCGGCCATGACCATCACAGCCATCTTCGCTGATACCGGATACGGCGTGGCCCAGAAGGATCTGGGCGCAATCTTCGATCCATTCTTCTCCACCAAGCCCGTGGGCAAGGGAACCGGACTGGGACTTTCCGTCTCCTTCGGAATCATCAAGGACCACGGCGGAACCATCGAGGTCCTCAGCCCGCTTCCGATTCCGGTTCGCCGTGAATTCGGTCTGCCCGAGAACTCCGGCCCCGGAACCATGTTCACAGTTGTACTCCCGCTGGACGAAATTTCGTCCGAAGATGAAAATTCAATCAAATCTTAATTTCCAATGCTGTAGACACTTCCTTAGATACGCCCTGATGTGCTACGATTACAATATGATGCTATGCGGTAAATTTTCCGTACCCGCAAAGCGTTGTTTGCTGTTGTCATTCACAATGCGCATCCCAACCAGCCCCGCAAGGCCTCCGGAGGCATCAATATGCGGAGCGAGAGAACAAAATACGCCATGAAATTCCGCCACGTATTCGACCACTGGACCTACGCCACCTTTCCGCCGGGCAGGCTGCTGCGCCGCCGCTACAATTCCTTCAAACGGCTTATGGAGCTTGAGGAGGAATGCCTGAACATCATCGCCCGGATCGAGGACATAGGTTTCGGGCAGAAGCGCACCGACTGGGCCTACGTGGAACGCATCTCGGCGGAACTGGGCCTCAAAGCCCGGGCAATGCTTGAGCAGCTGCAGGAGATGAATCCGGTCAAGTTCATGGACATCATGGACTACTACAACAAGATTCATTTCTACCTGCGCATGGCCGTAACCGTGCCGGACCCTGAAATATCCAAGCCCTTCACCTTTCCACTCGAAGACGCGATCGACTATGAGTACAAGGCAGGAGCCTACGCCGCCAACCTAGCCCGGCTGAAGCAGAACCGGGTCCCGGTGCTGGACGGCATGGTCATAACCACCGATGTCTACAACTACTATATAGAAGCCAACAACCTGCGCATCGCCATTGACGAAATCCTCGAATCGGCAGTGTCGCTGGAAAAGCCGGTACTGGAATCCATCGCGTCCCGCATCCGGAAAATTTTCATGGAAGGCACCATGCCTCCCGTCATCGCCAACGAGATTGAAATTGCCGCACTTGAAGCGTCCCGCGGCAGCGGTCAGCTGACCGTGTCCTCCGGTGTTACCCCGGAGGGTTCCAAAAGACCGCTTCCCGAAAACCAGTGCACCCTCTATCCGGTTCCGGCCCAGAACATCGTCGAGGCATGGAAAAAGGCTGTACTCTGCAAATTCAGCCCCGAATCCATACGGGCGCGCATCGAATCCGGCTATGCCGACCGCGAATCCCCCGCAGCCGTGCTCATCCAGCCGGTCAAGGATGTACATGCCAGCGGGTTTATTGAGATGACCCACGAGACAAACGAGGAACTGCCCCCGCGTGACCGCGACACGGGTTGCTCCGCCATCCTGTGCAGCAAATCGTCAGATGTGATTCTGGTCTCGCGCCGTGAAAAGCAGCGCATTCTGGTCAAGTCGGATTTGTCCCCGCTGTCGGCCCATTCGGTAAAGACCATTGCCGCAATGGGACGTCAGGCAGAGATAATTTTCAAGTTCCCGCAGAAGTGCGGCTGGATAACCGACCTGCGCAACCGGGTCATGATAACCTCGGTCTGTCCGCATCCACCGGCGGAAACCAAGGAACAGAACCGCATCAAGCGCGCCCTGCCCTTTATCGCCGGGCTGAACATTTCGCCGCGCAACACCGAGCAGTTCCTGCCGGAAAAAAGCCGCTCCATCTACGATCTGGTGCGCTTTGCAAATGAAAAGGGAATTGAGGAGATGTTCTCGCTGGTCAGCAAGAAAGGACTGGGCCTCGACGGGGCCAAGCACCTGAAGGCACGCCAGCCCATTTCACTGACAGTGCTGAACCTTGCCGATGCACTGTTCACCACTGCCGCCGGTAAACTGGATATTTCGCCCGACGATATAGAATCAGCACCCATGTGGGCACTTTGGTTCGGGCTGGGTGCGGAAAGACCCGGCTGGACAGAACAGAACGCCATCGAAGGCTATGCGATCCTGTCGAGAACCTACATGAACGTGACCCTGAAATCTGAAAAGGACCTGACGGAAGTTGACGCGGTAAGCGATCCCGACAGCAGCAAAAACCACATCAATTTCCGTTTCAAGGGCGGCAGCGGTTCGCCTGAAGAACGCATGGCGCGCATCCGCTTCATAAGGACCGCCCTTACACCGCAGGGCTTCGAAGTCACCAGTCAGGGAGATTTCATTGAAGCCATCCACGGCCCGGCCCGCGAGACGGAAATCCAGAAGCTGCTGGCCACCATCGGGCACGTAACAGGGTACATCGCCACCCATCACCCCATCTGTGAGGATCTGGGCAAGGTCGAAGAAATGGCCACCCGGTTCATCACCGGGCTGGGGTAGGATCGGGGAAATTTTTGAAAGCTGGACTCAGCCAGCGTGAAGCATTGCAGAAGGTATCATCACTTAATACGTAATTCACTCATGCCTTACCCGAAGTAGAGCACGTTAACGGCGTTGGCGAGAAGCCACATGGCAATTACATAGTGAAAGTTGCCTGTCAGTATCTCCCGCGGGGACACATTGAACCTGCTGGTCAGAACCAGACCGACTCCGGACAGCGGGCTGCTGCCGGTGGAAATTGCCCAGCAGGAAAGGAACATAAAACCAAGCTGGGAGTTATCCGGATTCAGGGGTAACAGCATGGGGCTGACGATGGATATACCTACCAGCGGGTGAACACCAACAAGGCCCATGCCGACAAGCAGTGCGGAAATTATCGCAAATATCCCGTTGTTGAATGTCTGCCCGGCAAAATTGAAATGCTCCGGGAAAACCTGAATAACCGAAGTGATGCCGACAGAGAAAACTCCTGCGGTCAGGAAAAGCACAAACTGGCTGACCGTGGAGACAATCCTGTTGCTGACGAAATCGCGAAGTTGCGGCAGCCGTGGCCTGTTACGCATCAGCAGGATGGCTGCGGGAGGCGCTACAAGGCAGATCAGCAGGATCATGCCCATTTCAGGAAAAAAATGATGTCCGACAATTACCGCCACCGCCAGCAGCAGCGGTACGGTCATGCTTTCCACACGCACCGGATAACCGGTGAATTCCACTCTGCGGATAAATCCGACCTCCACAATTGAATAGCAGAGTGCAAATGCACAGAGTAGCAGTCCCGGCAGGAGTGTGCGACTGTATTGCATCCCCGGGGCGTAGGTAAGCGCAACCCCTGCGGAAATAAAAAATGGCGACCACCATGCAGCCGAGCAGAACGAACGCCCCAGAACAATCGCCTGAGCCGTGGTCAGAGAATTCCTGCGCTGCAGGCGGTCCCCGAAAACAAACAGTATGGAAATGTTGATGACAGCACCGAGAAGGGCTGTCCCGGTAGCGGTGGTCACAACGGCCCGCCTTCCGGTGGGCAGGTTGTCATCTTCAGCAGCTGGATTGGTTAAGGCCAGAAAGGATACCGCAATAAACATCGGCAACAATTGCAGATTCTGGGTCATTATCCTTTCCCAGCCCAGAAAGACTCCGTGCCATGCAGAAAACAAAAGCGCGACACTGCCGATACCAAGCAGGAAACAGGCCTGCTTGCGGGAACCCGCGGGCAGCCTGCCCCACTCCACGAGGACAACCAGCCAGGCCATTACGGCAACCACCATGAAAAGGGAAGAATCAAGCCTGCTGGCAAGAAAAACCAGCAATGTTGACAGGATAAGCCACCCTGTATATTTTTGCGCGATAGTAAACATTGATATTTAATGGCAGGAAATTGCCGTTTGATGTTGATCGGAAACAGACTGAAAAGAGGGCTATATACGCCCTTAATCCGGGAGCATCAACCATCAGGAAACGACGCGGAAACTCCGCCTGTTCTTCATAAGAACACAAAAAGGGTTAACCGGAAAAAAGGTTAACCCTTTAATTTATTCATATATAACTGACAAGAACTGAGCCCATGGCACTTGGAATCATATTGTCCCAGCCGAAACCGGAAACTCCAAAGGAATCATTTTCCTTCGTAAGACATAAGGCGGACATTTTCCCGGCGTCTTGAGGCGGACAGCTTTTGCAGAGCCTCTCCGGAAAAGACACTCAACGCTCCGGCCGGACACACGGCAACGCATGCAGGATTATCCCGATGACCGGCGCAGAGGTCGCACTTGTAGGCCACCGGGACTTTGCGTTCAGCTTCAGTCCTGCCGACCTGCATGGCACCGATGGGGCAGGCCGCAAGGCAGGCCTTGCACCCGAAACACCGCTCTGCATCAACGACCACCGATTTTCCGTTGTGACTGATGGCCCCTACCGGACAGGCTTTGGCGCAGGGAGCGTCCTCGCACTGCCGGCACTGGATGGGTGCGGTCACGCCGGATTCACGGACAACGGAAATCCGCGGACTGAAAGGCTGCCCGTTTTCCATGGCCCGGCCCATATCGGAATCCATATGGGCATCCACGCAGGCTATTTCACAGGCCCGGCAGCCGATGCAGCGGGAAGGGACCGCCAGAACAAATGCATTCATGGCTAATGCTCCCCGCCTTCGGTTCCGTAATGGGTGTGCAGAAGTTCATGAGAACGATGTCCCAGAGGCTTGCCCAGAAACTTTTCGTAGAGGGCCAGAACGGACTCGTTCTTATGCGAAGCCCGCACCGGCAGTTCCCTGTCATGACGGTACAGCCCGCTGCGGCGCAGGGCTATTGCCTCTTCAACATTAACACCGGGCAGGAGTTTCGGCTGCCCTCCCCCGGCAACACAACCACCGGGACAGCACATTACTTCCATAAAATCAAAATCTGCTTTTCCCGCGCGGACATCTTCAAGAAGAGCTGCGGCATTAGCCAGCCCGGAAACAATAACCGCCCGGATTGTCCTGCCCGCAACTTCCACTGATGCCCTGCGGATGCCTTTGCCCGCAGGAACGAATTTCACCCCGCTCTCATTCACCTCGTTCCCGCTGATGACGGCGATTGCAGTGCGCAATGCTGCTTCCATCACCCCGCCGGAGGCACCGAAGATAACCCCGGCCCCGGAGTAGAGGCCCATGGGCACATCAAAATCCTCTTCCGGCATTTCAGCGAGATTGATGCCCTTTGCCTTCAGCATCGCCGCAAGTTCCGTCACGGTAAGAACCGCATCAACATCGGGATACCCGCTGGATTGCATTTCAGGACGGGCGGCCTCATGCTTTTTGCCCGTGCAGGGCATAACCGAAACACTGGCGATGGACTCCGGCGCCACACCTGCGATCTCAGCGCCATAGGTTTTGAAAAGTGCGCCCGCCATCTGCTGCGGTGATTTGCAGCTGGAAAGATGATCGATCAGGTCAGGCCACGCACTTTCCATGTAGCGCACCCAGCCCGGACAGCAGGAGGTGAACATGGGCAGCGGGCCGTCGGACCTGATACGTTCCAACAGCTCCGAGGACTCTTCCATGATGGTCACGTCCGCCGCGAAAATTGTGTCGTAGACGGCATCAAAACCGAGACGGCGCAGGGAAGCTGCAAGCTGCCCCGGAGTCAGTGTTCCGGGCGCAAGGCCGTACTCTTCAGCAATTGAAGTACGTACTGCCGGGGCACACTGGACCATGGATTTCATGGACGGATTGTTAAGCAGATCCCCCACGCGCTTTGTATCGTTACGAAAATGGGCAGCAAACAGCGTTGCGGAATCATTGGCGGCAAGGCCGCGCCCAGTACGCATTGCCGGAAGATTTTCCGCCGCATCATCAAACGGCGAAACGAATGCGGAACAGATCTGTACGCACTGCCCGCAGATGACGCACCGCGAAGTATCAATGGACTGGGGCTCACCTTCAGCCCCGGAAATGGCATCAACCGGACAGACCTCGGAACAACGGCGGCATCCGGTACAGACCGCCGGATCAATGGAGACTACTTGAGAAAAGTTTGTCATTACAGCTCCTCACCAGCTCTTGCGCCAACCCCTGCAAGGGCCAGTGCGGCTTCGAGGTTGCGGCGTTTTTTCAGTTTCATGGGGTCGACCAGAGTCAGTGCGTCTTTGGGGCAGGCTTCCACACAGGCCGGACCATTTGCCCGATCATTACAGAGATCACACTTGCTGGCTAAAAGAGCCGGTTCAACAATATATGCTTCAGAATTCTGCGGACCGACCACCCGGCGGACTGCAGGTCGTCCGTTTTTCCAGACCTGAGCCATTTCCATGGCCCCCACAGGACAGACCGCAAGACAGGTCTTGCAGCCAACGCAATGCTCCTCGGCAACCAGCACACCTGAATCGGTACGCTGAATAGCTCCGTTGGGGCAGACTGCGGCGCAAGGTGCGTCCTCGCAATGACGGCAGCCCACCGGCACACATATATCTTCCGCGCGGGTCAGATACAAACGTGGAGAAAGAGGACCTTCCAGACTTCCCACTGAGACGCCGCCCTTCAGATGGGCAGCCCCGCAGGCAAGTTCACAGGCCCTGCAACCGATACATCTGGCTGCATTGGCAAGGATAAACGGGTTTAAACGCGATGACATGAAATATCTTCCTTTATTGATACGGGAGCGTTAGCGTCTGAAGATACAGGTTCCTGCGGCTCCCTGAATTTACGGATCGAAACAGCGCAAACCTTTAACTGCGGAGTTCCGGTGACCGGGTCGCCCGTTGAAATGGTCAGCCTGTTGGCCGGACTTTCAGAAAAATGAAAGGTCATGAAGACAAGGCCGCGACGCACCCTTGCGGTAACCCACGCACGCGCCCTGACGGTTCCCCTTCGGGAACTGACCTCAACCGGATCACCATCATCAATGCCGTACCTAGAGGCGTCAAGGGGATGAATCTCCACCAGCTCCTCGGGCCATGTCCCGGACAGGCCGAAGCAGCGCCGGGTCATAGTGGCTGTATGGTAATGGGCCACCACCCTTCCGGTGGTCAGGGTCAGCGGATACTCTTCATCCGGCAGTTCCGCCGGTTCGCGGTGTTCTAGCGGCACGAACTTACCGGGTCCACGCACGCAGCCCCCGACGTGCAGGACTGGCGTCCCCGAATGAGATTCATCCGGACAGGGCCATTGCAGGCCGCCCGATTCCAGACGCGCATATGTGATTCCGGCATGGCTGGGGGTCAGAGCCCGCATTTCATCAAAAACATCGGACACAGTTGTGTAGCGTTCGGGGCGTCCCAGCAGGCCCAGCAGGTCCGCCAGAATCTCCCAATCCGGGCGGCTGTCCCCAACGGGGTTCACGGCCCGACGGACTCGTTGTACGCGTCGTTCCGTACTGGTGAAAGTCCCGTCCTTTTCAGCGAAACTGGCTCCGGGCAGGACAACATCCGCCAACGCGGCTGTTTCGGTCAGGAAAAGGTCCTGAACAACCAGAAAATCAACATGGCGCAGACAGTGCTCCACATGGGTGATGTCCGGATCGCTGCGCATGGGGTTTTCGCCGAAAACGAAAAGTCCCTTTAAACGGTCTTCCTCAATGGCATGAAGCATTTTGGGAATGGTCATCCCCGGTTCCGCGGGCAGCTTGACTCCCCATGCGGATTCAAAGGTTTTCCGTACGGCGTCATCGGTCACCGGCCGGTATCCGGTCAGCACGTTTGGCAGCGCGCCCATGTCGCAAGAGCCCTGAACGTTGTTCTGCCCGCGCAGGGGATTCACCCCGGTCCTTGGACGTCCGATATTTCCGGTGAGCAAGGCAAGGTTGGACACCGCCAGAACGTTGTTGGTGCCGGTGGTGTGCTGAGTCACGCCCATGGTGTAGTAAAATGCCGCATTGGTTGAGCGTCCGATCAGTCTCGCGGCCCTGCGAATATCTTCTGCGGGAACATCAGCAATTACGGACACTCTCTCAGGATCGTAAGCCTTCAGACTCTCCCTGAATGATTCGAAATCTTCGGTGGCCGCAGCAACGCAATCCAGGTCAGCCAACCCTTCGTCCAGAATGATCCGGGCAATGGATGACAGCAAAGGCGTATCCGTACCCGGCCGCAACCTGAGCCACACATCGGCCTTGCGCGCAAGATCTATCTCCCGGGGATCGATGACGATCAGCCCGGCCCTATTGCGCTTGGCTTCCATCATACCAAGACCGATGATCGGATGGCATTCGGTCGTATTGGTACCGATGGCACAGATACAGTCCCCCGGTCCCATGTCCCACAGCTCGCGGATGGAGTTGGTCATTGACCCGCTTCCCAGTGATGCAGCCAGCCCGGCCACAGTGGGGGCGTGTCAGAGACGGGCGCAGTGGTCGACATTGTTACTGCCGAGCCCTGCACGGATCAATTTCTGGAAAAGATAGTTTTCCTCGTTTGTACAGCGGGCGCTGCTGAATCCGCCCACAGCCTGAGGGCCGTGTTCCGAAACAATGGAGCTCAGGCGGCTTGCCACAATCCCCAGAGCCTCATCCCACGAGGCCGGGGCCAGTTCGCCGTTTTTACGGACCAAAGGAGTCGTCAGCCGGTCACGATGATGGACGAAATCGAAGCCGAACCGCCCCTTGGAGCACAAGGCTCCCTGATTCACGGAAGGTTCCGGCCCGGAAGAAACACTGACAATGCGACCGCCCTCAACTTCCAAAGAGAGGGAACAGCCTGCACCGCAGTAAGGGCATGTTGTAGTTGTACGTTGCATGCGGCTCGTTTAGCACAAGACATATTATAAACCAACAGCAACCATAAATTTCATAATACACTGATAACAAAGCACAAAGTACTAAAAACTGGAAAATTGCGCAAAAATATCCTGCAATTGCAAACTGAAATTGCCTGCAAAGAAACAGCCCGAACTCCAGGAACCCGATCTTCGTGATATTTTGCAGCTCCAACGAACCCCATCACTGCTGATCTTTCCCCGGCTCACACTTGAAAAACCCCGCAAAAACTTAATTCATCTGTTCCCATTTCATACGCCTTATTATTATTTACACTCTCGATTGAACCCGTATTCAATCACGGTAATCCCCGTAAATACAGGGCTGAACCCAAAAACAGGGATATATGGTTGGAAAAGTGAATGATGGTATAAAATGTGAAAAAAAGAATTAATGGAATGCCATTGACGAAGCAATTTTTCCGGGTACTCTGAAAGTGAAGGTTTTGAAAAACAAGCTGAAAAGCTTTTTAAATTGTACCTTAAGTTGCAGGAGTACTTGTATATGTTTATGTGCTGGCTTTGCGGGATTGCAAGAATTGTGGAACGCATCTTTTTCGCAACAACTGAAAAAGGCTGCGCTGTAATGAAAGAAGTCAGCCGTAAAGAAAAACTATCCACCCGCTGCACTGAGAAATATTAGAATTAAGTAGCTTCCTCCTAAAATATCGTAGCGAATACGAAAGAAGGCCCTGCAAGGATTTTCCTTGCGGGGCTTTCTTTTATTAATAGCCGGAAGGATTTGCCAACAGGCGAAAATCTGAAATTGCTCTCTTCCAATATACCGAAGCCTGCGACAACCGACAGAAGACAGAACACCAGAAATGAATGGCTGTCACCTGCATAATTTGAAATCAACTGTCTGGAAAATATCGTTATGGCTTAAATGAATGTCCAGATAAGTGTGGCAGCAACACATCTACTGGCTACCATCTCCGGGAACCTGTGAGCTGGCATCCCCAAAGGCTGCTGGAAACATTAAATAAAAGACCACTCGCCATAAACATCCTCCAATCTCAATCCGTTGAGAAAACGGAAAATATCCTGCCTGTTTTTAATCTGGGAGCGGGTGTTTTTTTGAAGATGCTTCTGATGTTTACCAATTAAACCATATTAATACTTCCCAAAGAGACGTTTATCTGCCTATATTAGAAGAACATCTACTTTTTTTTGGAGAACTGGAGGAACAAATGAATTTCAAATCAATTAAAACCAAAATACTATTAAGTTCAGCATGTTGTATTGTCATTTTAGCAGCCTCAATCATCTCCTTACAGATTTGGGACCAAAACAAGACCAGCCTTTTCGTCGGAAATGAAGTTAACAAGTTGATTGAAGTCTCTACGCAAAAGGGACTTCTAGCAGTTGCTAAAGGCGAAGCAGGTGTAATTGGCTCAAAACTGGAAAAAAACATAGATACGGCAAGAACAATTGCCAGTGCATTTAAATCTATAAGATTAAATGACACAGCCAGAAATAACATAGATATTAGAAAAGTATTTAGTGACCTCCTTCTCACTACACTCAAAGATAATCCTGAGTTTCTAGGCACTTACAGCGCCTGGGAACCGAATGCCATTGATGGCAATGATGAACTTTACAAAGGTAAAACAGAAGATGGCTATGATGATTCAGGGCGTTTTATTTCTTACTGGAACAGAGATAAGACAGGACACATAGCGAGACAGGCTCTGGTTGGCTACGAAGATGCCAGTTTACATCCTAACGGTGTGCGTAAAGGTGGATGGTATTTAAATCCTAGAGAAACGGGCAAAGAAAACATATTAGACCCTTTTCCGTATATAGTCCAAGGCAAGAAGGAATGGCTAACAACTATGTCTGTTCCTGTTATCATCAACAATAAGTTTCTTGGAATCGGCGGTTCAGACCTCAGATTGGATTTTGTACAAAAGCTGGCGGAGGATGTTGCGCAAAATTTATATAACGGGAAAGCTACAGTAAAAGTCATAAGCTATATGGGAATTATTGTAGCGGACAGCTCCAACGCGCAAGACGTAGGAACTCCAATTTCCCAGACCAAAACCGGTCACGCTGAAGAAATAAAAGCCAAGGTAAAAGCAGGCAGCTCCTATGTGGACCTCGGTCAGGAAGGAGGGCTGGTATTGGCTCTGGCCCCTATCCCGTTAGGAAATACAGGGACTCCCTGGGCCGTACTCATTGAAGTACCAAGACAGGAAGTTTTTGCAGAAGCCATTAAGCTGAATGAAGCCATGAAGGAACATGCAGCTTCAAGCTTCCAAAAAGCAATTTTAGCGGGAACAGGTATTGCCGTCATAGCGTGCTTTGCTCTGTGGTTTATAACCGGCGCAATAGTTGTACCGATTAAGAAATCCGTTGAATTTGCCGAGAGCGTTGCCAACGGCAATTTTGACCGTAAATTGGAAATCAACCAGGCCGATGAAATTGGAGTATTAGCCAACTCGCTGAAAAAGATGGTTGATAACCTCAAGAAGATGATTTTGGAAGCTGAAAATAAAAGTAAGGCTGCGGCTGAAGAAGCAGAACGGGCTAATCTCGCTGTAGGAGAAGCAAACGAAGCCAAGGAGCAGGCTGCAAGAGCAGAAAAGGAAGGTAAACTCCAGGCAGCGAGAGACCTTGAAGAGATTGTGAACATAGTAACTTCAGCTTCAGAACAACTTTCCGCGCAAATAGAACAATCGACCAGAAGCACTACGGAGCAGTCTGCACAGATAAGCGAAGCCGCCACAGCCATGGAGGAAATGAATGCAACGGTTTTAGAGGTCGCACAAAATGCCTCCAAATCAGCCGAAGCAGCAAGTCAGACAAAAGAAAAGGCACAGGCCGGATCAAATATTGTCACTCAAGTTCTCTCCAGTATGGAAGAAGTTCAGTCAATTGCCAAGCAACTCAAGATAGACGTAACAAACTTGGGCGAAGATGCTAAAAGTATCGGACAGGTCATGGAAGTGATTTCAGACATTGCGGACCAGACAAACCTCCTTGCCCTAAACGCGGCCATTGAAGCAGCCAGAGCAGGTGAAGCAGGTCGGGGATTTGCTGTAGTTGCTGACGAGGTTCGTAAGCTCGCTGAGAAAACCATGAGTGCGACTCAAGAGGTTGGAACCGCTATCACCAAAATCCAGCAAGGAACGCAGGCAAACATCGGCCACGTTGAAACAGCCGTCACTAAAATCAACGAAACAGCTGAATTATCGGAAGAATCCGGACAGGCACTGAATTCAATTGTATCGTTCGTAGAGGAAACATCTACCCAGGTTCACAGCATAGCCACGGCATCTGAAGAACAATCGGCCACAAGCGAACAAATCAACCGCTCTCTTGCTCAAGTCGCTGAAATATCCTCACAAACGACTCAGACAATGCAGGAGTCAGCAAAAGCGGTTGATGAAATGGCAAGACAGGCACAAGTGTTACAGAATCTTATTAACCAAATGAAAAGCTAAATCCCGAAAAAAATATTTCAGTCAGCTTCCAGACTGCCTGAAATGTACAGAGCTTAACCAAAGCAGCCAGTCTCAGCTTGAGATTGGCTGCTTTTATTTGGCTTTCACTCAAACCAAACCAGCGACAAGCACGAAAAAAGGGCTAACCTTAAAAACACAGGTTAGCCCGGTAACACCCACAAATCATTACCTGTAGCCCTATTTAAGTTTCAAAAAATCACCATCTATAATCAGCAGCTTAACTCCGTCTTTGGTAACGGATCTATGGGAACTAAGCTCATCAGAAACGACATAGGACATCCCTTTAGTCAACACCGAACTGGTTCCGTTTTCCTGCTCATTTACAACTTCACCTTCCAAACAGTGAACAATATGTCCTTTCTGGCACCAATGATCTGCCACATATCCAGCTGAGTACTCTACAATACGAATGCGTAAACCATGGAACTGCAGAGTCTGCCAATAAGCAACGCCGGTCTCACCTTTATGCTCTGTTTTTTCAATCTTACTCCAATCGACCGTCTGAAACGGTATGTTCAAATCATTCATAATCTCTCCATTGTAAAATAACATTTGAAAATTCAATGAAATACTCTGTGCAACGCATATCAGATTAGTGTCACATAAAACAATGGGTAAACAGAGTCAGTTAGGAACTAATTGCACAGCACAGTTTGAAATTGAGTCGGCCAATTGTGACTTCTGAGATACTTGGACAATAAGGCTAAAATTATACAAACTTTGCCATACGGATAAGCAGTTACCGTCAACAGAGCCCTAACAGGGCTGCACCAAACTTCTACCCAGCCCCCAGACACCGGCCGAACCATTTCCGAGCCTGTATGGTTTATTAATCCCGAATTGTCGCAAAGATTATACGGTAATCAGATTCTCATTATTCTTGATTATTTCGGTCAAAGGCAATCCCCAATGCTTGACCTCAAGATCAAGCTCTGCAAGCTGTGATTTTACTCCCAACTGGGCCGCACAGGATTCACAAGCACTGAATCTGACACCTACTTCTCTAGCATCTGCAATCAACTTCTGAATATGCACATCTTCAGCTACCAATTTGGCTGGCGCCCCCCAGATAATCACCTGCACTTTGTCCCACCAGCCGTTCTTTATTGAATTCTGCGCATACATCATCACCATCAACTCTGAGGTAACAGGGTCAGCATTTGTCCATAAGATATTCAATTTGTTCTTCATAAAATCTCCTTGTTTTGGCTGACACTAACTCAAGACGAGGAAAACAAAATCATTAATATGTGGGATTTTATGAGAGAATGTCATTCAGCTCCTGTCCAGCTCAGCCTAATAATCATCCGGCAGCGGCAGAGAAATACATGGCTTCATGTCATCCTCTGATCGCACAGGCAGGTCACTTCCGTTTCCTCCAGCTTTCTGGGACATTTTTTTCAATTATTCAGCATGTTACAGAATAAAATCTATCCAAAAAACATCTCAAACACTTATTTATCACTATTGCTTGACTTTAATTCAGAAATAGAGGAGTCTTCCTAAATCAAGCACCAGCCGTACCCGTGAAGGCACGGTCAAACTGTGACTAGCGCTGGTTTAAATTAAACATGTCTATCGAGGAGCCGAGTACGCATCTTGTACGCGGCCCTTTTTTTTGGTGCACGGGCACCAATATACTTTTTTACTTTTTTTGGAGAATTTTGAATGTCTAAGAACATCTACGTTGGTAATCTGCCCTGGTCCGCTACTGAAGGAGATATCCGTGCGTCCTTTGAAGCATACGGTGAAGTTGTATCAGTCAAGCTCGTCGAAGATCGTGACACAGGTCGCCCCCGTGGTTTCGGTTTCGTAGAAATGGACGACAACGGAGCACTCGATGCTATCGAAGCTCTTGACGGTAAAGATTTTGGTGGTCGTAACCTCAAGGTTAACGAAGCCAAACCCAGAGTGGAACGCTCTCGCTGGTAGTCTGCTCCTGTAAGTCTTAAAAGACTTTTTAACGCCCGGTTCTCTTATGAGAATCGGGCGTTTTTTGTTGCCCATCGAATATAAACTATAAGATGTATCGCTCGTACAGATTCAAAGAAACAGCTACAGGAACCTTGAATCCGGTCCCCTTGGCCTGTTCGGTCACATCGATTAAATTTCCGTCTTCGAGTGCCTGTTTACGGGTGTAGGAATAGATCATCCGAAACAGTGGATCACAATAGATTACCATCAACAAATCTCCTTCAATTTCATATTGTTAAAAAATTCTGAAAATTGAAGGTTATCCTGATTGGTTTGATTTGGTCACTGAGGGCTGGTGATTTTTTGGGGTGATTCTGGGGATCAGGTGGTGATGTGTTCTGGTGACCCAATATAAAATAGCTGGATGACAAACAGATATATTGATAACAACTGTAACAATTAGGAGGAACAATATGCTCAACAAAAAATTTATGTTTAAGTGCCCTGTGTGTGGAAACGAATATCAACATGGACCACAAATATATGAAGGACGCACATGTTCAGGATATGATATCGAAGTCTGCGAAACTTGCTATGACTGTAATTGGGATAGTTGGAATTCGGAAGCTGAAGAAACACTACTCGCTATATTAGAAGAAAAAGGAACCGAGCCCCCAGAGCGCAATGATAAGGGATTTCTACCTAGAAATTTTTAACAGTTAATCAATAAGCGAAAACAATATAATTCTTCGGTTGATCGAAGATGACGGTGACGTGTGCATAAACTGAACGCAAGCATCTTTTTGATTTCGAATCAAACAAATATTGACATTTTATTATCCTGTCTTTTAAAAATACTTTATAGATAAACATATTTTATAAGGTGATCGCAGTGGGAAAAAACAATAAGTTAAAAAGAAAACTAAAAAAGAAGAAAAAATCTCTAAGATCGCAACCTGCTCATACAACCCAAGAACAAACTGGGGGTCCTTACTTCCATGAACTGGCTAACCCACTAGCACAACTAACTAAAGAGCAAAGAAATGAACTTATTGCTAAAATGTCAATAGAAAGTAATCAACGATACCATCGCTGCATAAAAGAACTTAAACAAATAATAAGCACCTACAATTCATTACATATTCTTTCAATACTCTCAGCTCATGCATTGACTACAGGAGTTGGCGACGATGGAGTGCAATCCACAGAACCTAAGCTCAACATAGGTCAAGCACATGTTGAATACTTTCAAGCACTTGTACTCCAAGAGTCTATTGATAAATTCGGAACAGATTACCCAAACCCGGAAATTATCCAAAAAGTACTTGATACCCTAGAAGAATTAATTCAGGCCGATGCAACAAGAGGAATTGACCAAATCAATTCAGATATCCCTGATGAAGAAAAAGAAATACTCTTACTTAAGCAAAAAATAACAGGAAACACTAAGGTTGTACGTAATTGGGGATTCTTCTCGCAAGTAAAAGACATTTCGACAGAGCTATATTCAAAATACGACAAAGCCTTACGTAAAAAATTAAACTTAGACACAAAAGATATCATCAATTTATTTTTGCATTTAATCAAACGCTCAGAAGCGGTAACATCTGAACAGCTAAGAATATTTTCAATTCTCAATAAAATTAAGAACAAAAATGACTTAATTCGAGAGTACTATTCACTGGTTGGTGAAGATAAAGAAGAGGCACAAAATTTTATAGACAAATTTCCACTTGGAAGTATTTCACGAAGGAATTTACTATTTTTATTATTTTCACATTTCGAACAATCACTACAAGAATCATTCGAATTTGACGTCAAGACTATTGCAACTGAGCTAGAAATAGATCACGCAGTAGCAGAAAAAATACTCGATAATTTTTCAATCAAGCTTGGAGAATTACATGAATATAAAACAGATTTTATAATGTTGGGCAATCCTGTTTGGAGTAGACCAATCATTAACTATGGGAATGGAACTTATTTTTGCGTTCTTCCTCAGGTTTTCTTTAGCTTTATTCTTCCAGCATTAAATGACTTTATAAGCAAGAACATCAAAACCGACATCAGCAAAAGAAGGGCAGAATATTTAGAAGAAAAAACAGACGAAATAATCAAAAGACGTTTTCCTGAATCAAACACAATTTCCAGCTTAAAATGGAAATATGACAACGAAGAAGATGAATATGAAACTGACATCATTACTTTCATTGACTCATATGCAATAATTGTAGAAGCAAAATCTGGGAAAATTAGCCTTCCTGCATTACGAGGAGCACCTGAAAGACTTCATAAGCATATTAATGAACTTCTTATTTCACCCAACATTCAATCCAACAGGCTCAAGAAAAAGCTAAACTACTTAATCAATAACCCCAGCATTGAAGACCCGATAAGAACCAAGCTACCAGTCGATCTAAACGACATAAAGAAAGTAATTAGAATTTCAGTTACACTTGAGAATTTTAACGCTCTACAAAGCAATATTTATGAATTAAAAGACACAGGATGGCTTCCTGATGATTTTTCGCCATGTCCAACTCTATGTTTAGCCGATTTTGAAACGCTATTTGACCTGCTTGAACATCCTGTTCAGATCATCCACTATATAGAAATGAGAGAAATGGTTGAGCAGACAACAAACTACCAAGGCGATGAATTAGATTTACTCGGATTATACTTGACTACGTTACTACACGTAGAAAGTTTTAAAGGAGATATGAACTTATATATAAGTGGACTCTCTGAACCTATAGACAAGTATTATTCATCACTTGACGCAGGCATCCAAATAGCAAAACCACAACCGCAAATATCACCGTTATTTTCAGCAATACTTAACCAGATCGAGAAGAAAAAAAACAAACGATGGGTTGAAATAGGGGTAATGCTGAATGAAACACCACCAAACGAGCAAGCTAAATTTAGCAAAATGGTTGATAAAATCACAAAAAACACAGCCAAGAACTGGAGAAGAACACCCCATCATAACACAGTTACAATGCTACCATATAAAGAATCCCAAACCGCATTTTGCTATATTACTTACGTGCATCAAAACTCACATCTCAGGGACGAGTTTATAGCAAATGCAGCCTCTGAAGGCTTGAAACTCGGATCAGTTAAGAGGTGTTTGATAATAGCCAAAAACATTGATGACCCTAACTTGGCATATCATTTTATTGGTGTTCTAGGAGAAGATTTTTAAAAATTGCAGCGATAACCAAATAAAAAAACACATAATTCTAACAATAACATTACCAATAAAATTGGAAGTAAAATGGTTGAAAAATTCGGAACTGTAAAAAATCAGTTAACAATAATTGCGATATTTGCTGGTGTTGCTGAAATAAGCGGAACAGGAATCTTGCCATTTATAGCTCCGAATATACAAGAGCTATATGTATGGTTTTTAATGATCTTCCCTTTTACATTGGTTGTAATATTCTTTGCGACACTAAATTTAAATCACAAAGTATTATATGCACCGTCAGACTATAAAGATGAAAATAATTTCGTAAAATCATTTGAGACTGCCAGCCCAGAAGATACATTCAATAAGAACAATGATGAAATTGACGCAATGGCTAGTGAAGAATTCAAAAAACTAAGCAAAAAAGAAAAGAAATATACCGCAATATCATATGAAAGAATAATCAAAAACGATATTCGTGCCACGTACTTACTTGCTGAAGAACTAGTTTTTGCGAAACTACAACAAGAATTCAATGGAGTGACCCAAAGAGAAATAGTTATTAATAAAAACCCACGCTTTGTTTTTGATGGTGCTATAACTTCTCCAGATGGGATCAAATTTATAGAAGTTAAATATGCTCGTAAAAGTACTATGAACCGTTTAAACGATTCAATCCGGGCTATGGAGAAAGGTATTTCTTATTTGGATGATACTACCAAGAAAAAGGCTAAATTCATTCTTGCAATTGTAACTGAAGAAGAATACCCGCAAACTCTACTCCATAAATATTTTGAGAGAATAAAAGAACTCCCCGCCTCAGTTGACTTAAGACTTTTCAAACTATCTGACCTTGAAAAAGAATTTTCAGTACAAAGATAGCAAACATTAAACACACCTCAATTATAACAACAATACAATGTCACTCATCCACTCCTGTTGGCACCAAAGGTTGGCAGCAGCCCAAAAAAACCGCAAATAAACGCAGAAAAGGGTTAACTCTGAAAATGAGTTAACCCGGCTCTACCTCAAAGAAAGGGGCGATGAAGAATCCTGACAAAAAGAAAGGCATACCGAACCGACTCGATATGCCCTATAAATGACCAAATTTCCTACCACAGAAAAGAGGTCAATTTATGGATCGGATTTTAATAGGTCTTCCCGATTTTGCAATCAAAAAGGTGGTTTCGTATTTTCCTATAATTCTTGAGGTAGCATGGACGGGTAAGCCCGTTTGCCCGCGATGCAGAAGTTCTTCTTTTCGTATCAAGGATACATTCCAACGATTCATCAAGAGCATCCCGCATAACGGCCGAGCATCGATTTTGCGAGTAAAATGCCACAAGCATCACTGCATGGGTTGAGGTCGCTATTACAACACCCACATGGACGGAATCAAGAAGTGGAGCCGTTCAACAGAGTTGCTTAAACACGAAGTTTTTCGGCAGTACAACAACGGCTCATGTAACAAGACAATTGCCCGCGAAAACGGGATCGGCGTTTCCAGCGTGGAGCGATTTTATCATCAGGTCATCGACCTGAAAGCCCGGCAACGCAGCAACTGGAAATGTCCTCGTTATCTCGGAATTGATGAACATCGTTTCACCCGTAAAGTCGGTTTTTCAACAACGTTTTGCGACCTTGCAAACAACAAGATTTTTGACATAGCTATGGGCCGTAGTGCTGCTGAATTACTCCCTTTTCTCAGGAATCTTAAAGGACGGAGTAAGGTAAAAGTAGTCTGCATCGATATGAATTCTGCTTATCGGCATATGGTCAAAACTTGGTTTCCGAATGCTCGAATTGTCTCGGATCGTTTCCACGTTATTCGGCTGGTAAACCAGCATTTCACCAAGACATGCAAGCTGATCGATGAAGAAAATATTTCATATGGTCGAGGTGGAATTATGCGGGCCATGCTGTGTCGGCAGGACCGTTTAACCGATAAAAGGAAAGATCTTTTATCCAAATATTTTGAGGTACAACCGGCTATCGAAAGTATTTACCATTTCTGCCATGAGCTTAACGATTTGCTCAGGATCAGGGCACAAAATGGTAGTAGTTGCAAAAAATACATTTTCGAATTGCTTGATAAAATCAATCAACTTCAGCAGAGTCCTTTTGCTCCGCTTAGAACGCTGGGCAGAACTCTGAACAGTTGGAAAGAGGAAGTGGCTCGAATGTTTCGCTACGGCAAAAGCAACGGAACAACCGAAGGATTTCATCGCAAGATGAAGCTTATCCAGAGGCGGGCATACGGGTTTAGAAACTTTGAAAACTATCGGCTGCGTGTGCGGGTTTTGTGCGGGTAGTCGAGATTTGAATCAACGGTTGGAAATTTGATCAGTCGGGCTTCTGCCCCTTTGTTCGGTGTAGACCCGTTAACCCTTTAATATTATACTAGTTTTGTACTAGATGGTGACCCCGGCAGGAATCGAACCTGCGGCACCAGGATTAGGAATCCTGTGCTCTATCCTACTGAGCTACGGGGCCACGCGTGTCGGTGACTGGACTTGTGAAACATACACTGTTTCTCCGTCCGAGGCGAGAATTAATAAACAACAAGAAATCCGATTGCAAGCATTTTTTCAACCTTTTCCGCCCTCTCCGCCAGCCTGAAACCTGCACCAGCCTCATAAATTTGTGCCGATCCACTTCGGACGAGCTTAACATCCACTCTAAAAAAGCGCATGAGGTTGACAGTCCTATACATTCATGACAGAACGCTTTTTCAGCTTAACACCGTTAAGCAGCGGAGACATCAACATGACTGCAAGCACAAAAACATTGGACGCCCCACACCAGCCGCTGCGCCTGCTCATTCTAGACGCAGCGCGCAAGCTGTTTGCCGAGCACGGCTACGCGCAGGTTTCCATGCGCAAACTGGCGACCACCATCGGTTATTCGCCTACCACCATCTATCACCACTTCAAGGACAAGAAGGAGCTGTTCCTCTGCCTTACCGAGGAGACCTACCGCGATTTCCTGCAGCACATAAACAGGATACTCACGGCGGTTACATCCCCGCAGGAAGCCTTGAAGCAGATTCTTTACACTTTGGTGGACATGGGCCTTAAAAATCCCAACGCATACCGTGTCGGATTCATGATGGAAAGCGACCTCTGGCATGACCACGACTCGCACTTCAAGCACAACCCGCTCGGACGCACCATGTACGACCGCATCAACAACTGCGTCCGCAAATGCATGCCCAAGAATGCAACGGAAGAGGATGTGCTGGTCGCCGCCCATGCGGTAATGGCCGCGACCCACGGGCTGACCTCCCTGCTCATCACCTACCCCGCCTTTGTATGGGGCCCGGTGGACAAGCTCAAGAAGCAGGTCATAGACTCCGCAGTTGACTCCATCGGCTGACTGCCCTACTGAAACTGATTTTTCCGAGCGAAACGGATAAATTATCCGCATACAATATAAGGAACTTCAAAATGAACAAAAGCAGCGCCATCAAGACGAAGAAAACCAAGCGCAATCAGGTTGTATCGCTCCTCCAGCCTAAGGATGCCCTCAAAAGGCTCATGAAAAGATTCCGTTCCCTGCAGGCCCCGGACGGCTACTGGGTATTCGCACTGGAAGCGGACGTGACCATCCCGTCCGAATACATCATGTTCAACAGATTTCTCGGCCGCAAGATTGACAAGGGCCTTGCCGAACGCCTCGGAAATTACATCCGCGCCAAGCAGATGCCCGATGGCGGCTGGCCGCTGCACGACGAAGACGGTCCCATGAACATCAGCGCCTCGGTCAAGGCCTACATGGCGCTCAAGATGCTCGGCGACAACAAGGAAGCCGAACACATGGTCCGCGCCCGGCGCATCATCCTCGCCAAGGGCGGCGCGGAAACTTCCAACGTGTTCACCCGCATCTGCCTTGCAACCTTCGGACAGATTCCCTGGCACTGCCCCCCGGCAATGCCCATTGAGATCGTGCTGCTGCCCAAATGGTTCTTCTTCCATCTGGACAAGGTGTCCTACTGGTCCCGCTCGGTCATCTATCCGCTGCTGATCATCTACGCCAAGCGCCCGGTCTGCCGCCTGCGCCCCGAAGAAGCGGTCCCCGAACTCTTCTGCAAACCGGCGGAGGATCATATCCATATAGATAAGTACCGCGACAGGGGCTGGCGCAAGAACGCGTTCATCCTGCTCGACCGCATCCTCAAGCGGACCATGCATCTCATTCCAAGGCCCATAAACAGCAAGGCGCTGAAATTTGCTGAGGATTGGACACGCGAACACATGTCCGGGCGTGGCGGTATAGGCGCGATTTTCCCGGCAATGGCCAATGCAGTCACTGCCCTGCACCTGCTCGGCTACGATGAATCCGACCCGGATTTCGCCCGCGGCCTGCAGGCTGTTGACGACCTCATGGTCGATAAATTTCACGTGCCCGAAAAATCTCCGTGGGAACACACCGTCATCACCGGCGGTGCGGAACTTTCCGCCGCCCCGGAACTGGACATCTCCCCGGAACAGGGCACTGCCGACAACCTTGAGCAGGCCATGTGCCAGCCATGCAACTCACCCATCTGGGATACCTGTCTGGCCCTTTCGGCCATGATGGAAGCGGGCGAGGACCAGAACAGCCAGTGCACTCAGCAGGCCGTCAAATGGCTCTGGGACCAGCAGATTTTCTTCCGCGGGGACTGGATCTCCAAGGCGCCCAAACTTGAAGGCGGAGGCTGGGCCTTCCAGTTCGAAAACACCTTCTATCCCGACCTCGACGACACCGCCATGGTGCTCATGGCCTTCTGCCGCGCCGGGGTGCTGGATGATGAAAGCAACCGTGAGAATTTCATCAAGGGTGTAAACTGGCTCATCGGCATGCAGTCCTCCAACGGAGGCTGGGCCGCTTTCGACATTGACAACTGTGCCGAGTACCTGAATGACATCCCCTTTGCGGATCACGGTGCACTGCTCGACCCGCCGACCTCCGACCTTACCGCGCGCGTAATCGAACTGCTGGGCGTGATTGGTTATGACAAGAGCTTCCGGCCCATCAAAGAGGGCATCGAGTTCCTCAAGAAGGAACAGGAAGACGACGGCTCATGGTTCGGCCGCTGGGGCGTGAACTACATCTACGGAACATGGTCCGTGCTTTGCGGGCTGCGGCAGGCCGGGGAAGACATGAATTCCTCCTACGTCTGCAAGGCCGTGGAATGGTTTGAAAAGCACCAGAACAAGGACGGGGGCTGGGGCGAAACCTGCATGAGCTACAACGATAAGAACTACGCCGGACTCGGCGACTCCACCGCCTCCCAGACCGCATGGGCCCTGCTGGGACTCATGGCCGCAGGCCGCGTCCACTCCAAGGCGGTCAGCCGCGGCGTGCGCTACCTGCTGGACACCCAGAAGGAAGACGGCAGTTGGGACGAAAAACATTTCACCGGAACCGGATTCCCGCGCGTATTCTACCTGCGCTACCACGGTTACTCCCAGTACTTCCCCATGTGGGCGCTGGGCGTTTACCAGCGTTTCGCCGCTGAAGAGGACACCAAGCAGATCATGATGCGCCGCAAGAGCCCGCTAGACCTCGGAAGGAAGTGGTAAGATGGCCGACAATGCCCTGCTGATCAGCAACACGGTTCCGGCCTACGAAACCGGCCCGGATGACCGCATGCACTGCCACTGGCTCATGTGCCGGCTGCAGGAAGCGGCCACAGCCCACGCGGACAGCCTAGGTTTCGGCATCGAAGATATGGCAAAACTCGGATGTTTCTGGGTGCTGACCTCCATGCGCATCGAGGTGGAAGAGCTGCCCCTGCGCGAAAAGACCTTCTCCCTGACCACCTGGTCGCGGGGAGCCAAAAAACTGCGGGCCTACCGTGATTTTTCCGGATGTGACGAAAACGGTCGCGAGATAGTGCGTGCCTCTTCGGAATGGATGGTGCTGGATTCCCAAACCCGGAAACCTGCTGCCATAGACCAGAAGCTGAACTTGCATGCACTGGACCGTTGCGTCTTCTCCGACGAGATAAAGAGACTGCGTCCCGGAACACCGTTGAATGAAATGCGCTCCCTGAAAGTAGGCTACAGCTCGCTTGATGCCAACGGGCACGTCAACAACACTGAATACCTGCGCTGGTCACTCGACGGTCTGCGCACCATCGGCTTTGATCAGAACAAGGTCAAATCCATCCGCATAGCCTTCCTCTCCGAGGTGTTCGAGGGCAACAGCGTAAAGCTGCTCGACTGCGGCTCGGATAATGGCGGATTTGAGCTGCTCGGCTTCAACGAAACAGAAGACAGGGCTGCTTTCGCAATGCAGGTAAAATAATTTCTTCCGGCAAAAGGAACATTGCTTAAAGCTCAGGATGCGAGAACGTATCCTGAGTTTTTTTATTTACACTGATCCAGCCAGTTCAAGCATCTGAGAAACGAAAAAACTTTGACATTATTAAATATAAACATAAAACAACAATATAATTTAATCGCAAATATAACTAAACTTCCAATTAAGGGGCTATGATGAATTATCTGAAAAAATCTTTAATCAACATATTAATATTACTGACCCTAACATCTCAAGCAGCCATGGCTGAGGATAAAAACAAGACTGAAATGGACCTGGCAATGGAGTTGGTTAGCCTATCAATTGATATTGATGTCGTCTTCTCCACGTTCGAATATGTCGCAACACTCTCGGCTGAAGCCAGCATAAAAAACGATCCCAAGCTGGCTGAATACAGGGAGCCTTTTATTAAAGCATTCAAAGAATCCATGAAAGAGACGTTTTATGCTCAAAAAAATTTAGAGAAACTGCAGTACATGTTTGCAGAAGTTTATGCGGAAGAATTCACCTGCAAAGAACGACAGGAAATGATAACATTTTACAAAACCGACACGGGTAGGAAATTCTTAAAGAAGCAGCCCATCATCGCGAGAAGGACTGAAGAAAAAGCAACACGTATATTCAAGGAAATGTTTGCATCGGATTTTAATGAAATCCTTGATGCCAAGGTTAAAAATTTGCAGGGAAAAGGAATTTTACCCAAAGATGAATAACGTTATAAAGTTGACAAAAGTTAAATAATATACCTGATTCAAAGAGGAACAAATGAAAAAACGGTATTGACAACCCTACTTGCAATTAGCGCAATCACTGCGTTCGCGTTGAATGTATCAGCACAAAACAGTAATCACGCCAGCACAAAAGCAGCATATGAAGTAATAAAGTACACAAATGACTTATATGAGGATATGGATTTAATAGGAAAAATGACTAACGTTATGGGAGCTCAAATTTTTGAAGCCAACCCCAAAACAGCCCCATACAGAGATGTTCTGAGCCAGGCATTAAAGGAAGCCCTTTTGGAAAGCTGGCAGGATCCTGAATTTCAGAAGGAACGTAATGCTATTATGGCCTCTGTATATGCAGAAATATTTTCAGAAAAGGAACTGAAGGAAATCAGCGACTTCTACAAAACTGAAACCGGCCAAAAATATTTAAAGCTGAAACCACTGGCAAAAGAACTGACAGACGAGAGATTACAACCTATAACTATGAAACTACTTGCACCGGTAATAAACCGCAATATTGCCGCAAAATTTGCCCAACTACGGCACGAAGGCAAGATTCCATAGGTTGATTAACACACCCAAAAACGTGCTACTCCAGCCGCAGAATTACGTATCTTTCCAACACACGTAATTCTGCGGTAACCATGATATCCCGCGATAATCCAACTATCATTCTGCACGAAAAATCAAAATCAAATATTTGCAATTAATCCCCCCGCAATACCGCGCACGGCTTGACTTCTTATATATAGTCAGTTAAAAAAACCGCCTTTCGTGCAGTAAATTTATTGCGCGCTTTTTTTGTTGTCTGAATGCATTTCAAATCCTGAATTCAATTATCACGGGCAGTTGAACACAAATGTTTGCCCACGTTTTTCAGGCAGTTTGATCCTATTTCTTGCCGTAAAAGGCAGGACTAATTTTTTTCCGCAAAGAGAGAGTGGATATGCAAGTTGCAGGTAAAGAACTTGAGGTTCAGCAGGGTGCGCTTTGCGGCGAGGTTCTCAAAGAGGCCTTGTCCAAAAAGCAGTTCAAGAACGTTGTAGTAGCCAAATGCGGCGATACCCTTCTTGACCTGACCGCTACCGTGCCTGCCGACTGTACCGAACTCGAGCCGGTAATGGGTGATTCCAAGGAAGGCCTTGAAGTCATTCGCCACTCCACCGCGCACCTTATGGCTGAAGCGGTGAAGAAGCTCTTCCCCACTGCCAAGGTTACCATCGGCCCTTCCATCGCCAGCGGCTTCTACTATGACTTCGATTACGAACGCCCCTTCACCCCTGAAGACCTGGAGGCCATCGAAGCCGAAATGCTGCGCCGCGTAGGTGCCGACGAGGAATTTTCCTGCGAAGTGCTTTCCAGCGCAGACGCCCTCAAGAAATTCGAGGACATGGGCGAATCCTACAAGGTCGAGCTGATCAACGACCTCGGTGCCGAAACGGTTTCCATTTACACCAACGGCGGCTTTACCGACCTCTGCCGCGGGCCCCACGTTGCCCGCACCGGCATGATCAAGGCCTTCAAACTGCTTTCCGTTGCCGGTGCATACTGGCGCGGAGATGAGAAACGCCAGCAGCTCCAGCGCATCTACGGAACAGCATTCGCTGATCCCAAAGCGCTGAAGAAGCATCTCGACCAGATTGAGGAAGCCAAGAAACGCGACCACCGCAAACTCGGCACCCAACTGGACCTTTTCTCCATTCACCCCGATGTGGGCGCAGGCATGACCATCTGGCATCCCAAAGGCGCGCTGATCAGGGCGATCATTGAGGATTTCGAACGCAAGGAACACCTCAAACGCGGCTACCAGTTCGTACAGGGCCCGCTGATTCTCAAGAGGGAACTCTGGGAAAAATCCGGCCATTATGACAACTACCGCGAAAACATGTATTTCACTGAGATCGATGAGCAGTCCTACGGCATCAAGCCCATGAACTGCCTCTCTCACATGTTGGTATTCAAATCCAGACTGCGCAGCTACCGCGACCTGCCCCAGCGCTATTTTGAGCTGGGTGTGGTTCACCGCCACGAAAAGTCCGGTGTTCTTCACGGCCTGCTGCGCGTGCGCTCCTTCACTCAGGATGATGCGCACCTCATCTGCCGTCCTGACCAGCTCAGGGACGAAATTATCGGAGTTGCGAAATTCGTCGGCGATGTGATGGGACTGTTCGGATTTGAGTATGAAGCCGAAATCAGCACCAAGCCCGAAAAGGCGATCGGTTCTGACGAGGATTGGGAAAGGGCAACCAACGCACTCACTGATGCGCTCAATGAAATGGGTATGGAATACTCGATCAATGAAGGCGACGGAGCTTTTTACGGTCCGAAAATCGACATCATCATTAAAGATGCACTTGAACGTCGCTGGCAATGTGCTACAATCCAGTGTGATTTTACCTTGCCAGATAGGTTCGACTTAAGCTATGTGGGCGAAGATGGTGAACGTCACAGACCTGTAATGTTGCACCGGGTCATCCTCGGATCCATCGAACGCTTCATCGGTGTTCTGCTTGAACACACCGGTGGCGCACTGCCTGCCTGGCTGTCCCCTGTTCAGGCAAAGATTCTCACCGTTACCGACGCGCAAAACGAATTTGCACAAAAAGTCTTGCAGTTTATGCAGGAAAAAGGCATTCGTGCCGAGGTCGACGATCGCAATGAGAAACTGGGCTACAAAGTACGGGAAGCCCAGCTTGAAAAAATCCCGTTCATGTTGGTAATTGGCGACAAAGAAGTCGCAGCGGAATCGGTCAACGTAAGGGCCCGCGACGGGGAAGACCCCGGTCTCAAGTCTCTTGAAGAAGCGGCAGAGCTTATTTCGACCGCCATTGACGAACCTTTCAAACGCGGAGGCATGAGCTATATCTTTTCAGAGAGACGGTAGGCGTCCCCAACGGGATGACGGTGCCCGCCGAAACGAGCGCATTCGAGTTCCTCAAGTCAGGGTTATTGACGACGAGGGTAACCAGTTGGGAGTTATCCCGACTAAACAGGCCCTTGAGATAGCCCACGAACGGGGACTTGATCTGGTAGAGGTTGCAGAAAAGGCTGATCCGCCTGTTTGCAAGATAATGGACTATGGCAAGTTCAAATATCAGCAGCAGAAGCGCAAGCAGGAAGCCAAGAAGAAACAGACTGTAATCCAGATCAAGGAAGTCAAGTTTCGCCCCAAGACAGACGAGCACGATTACCAGACCAAGCTCAAGCACATCCGCCGGTTCCTTGAAGGCGGCGACAGGTGCAAAGTCACGATTTTCTTCAGGGGACGTGAAATAGTCCACAAGGATAGAGGATTGGCGGTTCTGGAGCGGGTCAAAGAGGAAACTCAGGATATCTCCAAATTGGAGCAGGCCCCCAGGACTGAAGGCCGCACCATGAATATGATGCTGGCTCCCATTAAAAAATAAAGGTTTTTTCCGGCCTTCCAAGGCCGGTATTTCCCAAGGAGGATAAAATGCCTAAGATGAAAACCAGAAGGTGCGCAGCCAAGCGTTTCACCAAGACCGGTAGCGGCAAATTCAAACGCCGCAAGCAGGGTCTGCGTCACATCCTGACCAAGAAGAACTCTAAGCGCAAAAGCAGACTCGGTCAGAGCTCTACCGTCGACAGTGCCAACATGGGCCAGGTTAGACGGATGCTGCCCTACTCCTAATCTGCCGCTTAACAAACAACAATAATTGAACACTCCAGTCTGCGGAACTACGTTCGTGGCTGGTTTTAGAAGATTCCTGGAGGAATACAATGAGAGTAAAACGTGGTATTGCCGCTAAGAGGCGTCATAAAAAATATTTGAAGATGGCCAAGGGTTTCCGTGGCTCCGGATCTACCCTTTACCGTACCGCCAGAGAGCGTGTTGAACGCTCGCTCTGCATGGCCTACGTAGGCCGTAAACAGCGCAAACGTCAGATGCGCAACCTCTGGATTCAGCGTATTAACGCTGCTGCACGCCTCAACGGCATGTCCTACAGCCGTCTCATTCACGGACTGTCCACTGCAGGCGTTATCCTGAACCGCAAAGTTCTCGCCGATCTGGCTGTATACGATGCTCCTGCATTCGCCAAAGTGGTTGAGATTGCAAAAGCTCAGGTAAGCTAAATGTCGGACGTAAAGTCCCTGTTACAGGAACTTGAAGGCCTGGTCCCGGAGTGCGAAGCTCGCCTGGATCAGGCTTCTTCTTTGTCTCAGATGGAAGACATCAAGATCGACATGCTCGGCCGCAAAGGCCGAGTTGCCAAAATCATGTCCGGTCTGCCCTCCCTTTCCAATGAAGACAAACCTGTCGCAGGTAAAAAAGCCAACGAGGTAAAGGCCGCTCTCACCGAGCTCATCGAGGGAAAGCAGAGCGCGCTTGAAAAAGCCGCAATCGCTGAGAGCCTGTCCCGTTTCGACCCTACCATGCCCGGCCGCAAGCCCGCTGAAGGCTCGCTGCACCCGGTGACTCTCGTCATGGACGAAATCTGTGACGTCTTCATCGGACTGGGTTTCGAAGTCGTGACCGGACCCGAAGTCGAAAACGACTGGTACAACTTTGAAGCACTGAACATTCCGCCGGAACACCCCGCGCGCGACATGCAGGACACTCTCTACATCTCCGACTCCATCCTGCTGCGCACCCACACCTCCCCCCTGCAGATCCGCACAATGAAGGACAGGACTCCTCCGCTGGCGGCAATCGCTCCGGGCAAGGTGTACCGCAGGGACTCCGACCTGACCCACACCCCCATGTTCCACCAGATCGAAGGATTCCTGGTCGACCGGAATGTCAGCATGGCGGACCTGCGCGGCACACTTACCGCTTTCGTCCACCAGCTCTTCGGACCCAAAACCGATGTGCGCTTCCGCCCCAGCTTCTTCCCCTTTACCGAGCCCAGCGCGGAAGTGGATATCTCCTGCGTTCTGTGCGGTGGTAAGGGAACCATCGACGGCAAACCCTGCCGCGTATGCAAGCAGACCGGTTGGGTGGAAATCCTCGGCTGCGGCATGATGGACCCCAACGTAATGAAAGCAGTAGATTACGACACCGAAAAGTACTCCGGTTTCGCATTCGGACTCGGCATCGAACGCGTGGCCATGCTCAAATACGGCATCGGAGACCTGCGCATGTTCTTTGAAAACGATATCCGGTTCCTCGAACAGTTTTCCTGATAGATTCGCCGCAACCGACGTTGATGAACTCCGGCAGCCCGACAGGGCTGACTTGATGCGCTCTCGCGTATTTTGATAAAAGATGCCTTCGGCGAGCCTCCCGGCGGGCGCCTTCAGCGGGACCAAAGGACCAAGGCCCTTTGGAATCCCCACCGGGCTTCCGCTCCTGATGATCCGCACAATGTGCGTGGAAGTGATTTGCACCTCCCTTTCAGAACGGCTCCGACAACATCTTTCGCCAATTCAATCCCGGACAATTTGACGCAAAAACGGGCGAAGCCTATTAAAAGTTTTTGAAGTGTCCAGAGAAACTTTTTCCAAAAAGTTTCTTTGGCTCCCGGAGGGCCGCCGGAGGCATTTAGGTCATAAAATATCAAAATGCCCCGGCAGGATCGCCGAAACTTCAATCCATTAAACTGTATGCTTTCAGATAAATATAAATATTACGCAGTGAGTTAAAGACTGCTGGAGGCTCAAATGCTTTTAAGCATGCAATGGCTGCGGGATTTCGTCCCCTACGAGGGCGAAGTTCAGGAGCTTGGCGACAGGCTGACCATGCTCGGCCTTGAGCTGGAAGAAATTTCGAATCCTTTTGAAGCGATAAAAAATATCGTCGTAGGCCATGTAGTGGAATGCGACAGGCACCCCGAAGCCGAAAAACTGTCCGTATGTAAGGTTGACGTAGGCGAAAGCGAGCTGCTCGACATCGTCTGCGGCGCTCCCAACGTTGCCAGAGGCCAGAATGTCCCGGTTGCCAAGGTGGGCGTAACCATGCCCGGAGGCATGGAAATCAAGAAGGCCAAACTGCGCGGCGTCAAGTCCCACGGCATGATCTGTTCCGAGCGCGAACTGGAGCTTTCAGACGGACACGAAGGCATCATGGTACTTCCCGAAGGGCTCAAGCCCGGCACGAAACTCACCAAGGCCCTGAACATGGAAGACACAGTTCTGGAACTGGGTGTAACCCCCAACCGCGCCGACTGCCTGTCCATGCTGGGTATTGCCCGTGAAGCCGCCCTTGCTTTCGACCTGCCCCTGACCATGCCGAGACTGAATCTGGTTGAGTCCGGCGGCAACGCAGCGGACATGCTGAAGATTGAGATCGACGATCCCGAACTCTGCCCGCTCTATCAGGCCAGAATCCTGCAGGGCGCAAAAATAGCCCCGTCCCCGGACTGGATGCGCTACCGCCTGCTGTCCGTGGGCGTACGTCCTATCAGCAACATCGTTGACGTGACCAACTACATCCTTTTCGAGCTGGGCCAGCCCCTGCACTCCTTTGACGCAGACCTGCTCAAAGGCGGAAAGATCCGCGTGGGCCTCGCTTCCGACGGAATGAAGTTCACCACTCTCGACGAACATGAACGCAAACTGACCGGCAACGACCTGCTCATCTGGGATGCCGAACGTCCTGTTGCGCTGGCCGGTGTCATGGGCGGCATGAACTCCGAGATTCACGACGGCTCCACCAATGTGGTGCTCGAATCAGCAGTTTTCAAACCCGGAAGCATCCGCAAAACCGCCCGCCGTCTGGCCCTGCCCTCCGAAGCATCCTACCGCTTCGAACGCGGCGTGGACCAGCAGCTGAACACCTTTGCCATGGACCGTGCCGCCCAGCTCATGAGCGAACTGTCCGGTGCCAAAGTAGTTTCCGGCGTGGCCAAGAACGAGCCCAAACCCTGGGCAAACCGCACACACAATTACCGTCACGCACGCTGCAACGGATTCCTCGGCCTTGATCTAGCTCCCGAGTTCAGCAAAAAAGCCTTCTCCCTCATGGGACTGGCTGTTGATGATTCCGATGCAGACTGCTGGAAGGTTTCCACTCCCTCCTACAGACTTGACCTCGAACGCGAGGCCGATCTGTACGAGGAAGTTGCCCGCTATTTCGGCATGGACAAGATTCCGTCCGTGCTGCCCCGTATCTCCAAGACCTTTGATGCGTCCGTTATTGCAGATACCCCTTACGGGTTCTACCGCCGCATCAAGAACTGGGGACGCGGCGTGGGTCTGCACGAAGCCATCAACTACAGCTTCGTGGGCGACGATGACCTCGACCTGCTGGGCCTGCCCAAAGAAGGTCGCGTAAACATCGCCAACCCCCTGAGCGAAGATCAGAACGTCATGCGTACCGAGCTGGCCCCCGGCCTGCTCAACACCGTGCGTCACAACATCGCACAGGGCAACACCCACATCCGCATTTTCGAGATCGCCAAGAAATTCATCAAGGATCTCGAATCCGATACCGAGACCCGCGAGCAGTCCCGCCTCGGCGTGCTGGTCACCGGTCCGCGCTCTGATGCAGAATGGCCCAACGAACAGGGCGATGCCGATTACCTCGACGTGAAAGGCCTCGTTGAACACCTGCTTGCCGACCTCAAACTCGGCGATGCAACCTTCAAGCTGGTAGACGAACACAGCTACCTCGAGCCCTGCGTAAGTATCTCCGTCGGAGAACAGGAAATCGGTTTCATGGGCATGGTCAAGCCGGTAATCGCCGACAAGTACCACGCCAGAAAGGAAGTGTGGCTGGCCGACCTTAACGCAGACCTGCTGCGTGAACTGGTCATGGCCCACAAGATCAAGTTCACAGCACTGCCGGTATTCCCGCCCTCCAGACGCGACGTGACCGTTATCGGTCCCGTTTCCCTGCATTCGGAAACCATCAAGCAGGCAATCCTTGATCTCAAGCTGCCCCTGATTGAATCCGTGGAACTGGTAAACGTCTTTGTCCCCGAAGCACAGGACAAGGAACGCAACCTCTCCTTCCGCATCACCTACCGCCACGGCCAGAAAACCCTGACCGACAAAGCGGTGGACAAAGAACACAAAAAAGTACTCGAAGCCCTCGAAAAGACCCTGCCCGTCAGGTTCTAGGCGATCAGAACAAATAAAAGCCCCGTGCAGCACTGTACGGGGCTTTCACTTTTCTTCCGTGTCCGCACGCCTCGTGCTTCCGTCAGAAAATCACCTTTACATACACAACTGGACTTTACCTCTGTCTGCCTGTAATAAGATAGAATTGCACAAGGTTCATAAAAACAAATCCAATTTACTAAAGCAGGACTGAATATGGCTAGAAAGACCAAGGAAGAAGCTGAAAAAACCCGGCAGGCACTGCTGGCCTCGGCTTTCAAGGTATTCAACGACAAAGGCTATGCAAAAACCACCCTTCAGGACATCGCAGAAGATGCAGGAGTTACCCGCGGGGCTGTTTACTGGCACTTCAAGAATAAAATAGACCTGTTCGAAAAACTCTTCGACTACGCGTTCATGCCTGTGCGCGACCTTCTTTTCAGCAAGTTCGAGGAAAAACTGCCCCCGCAGGAAATGCTTTCCAGCCTCATGCAGGTCTGGATCAGCCATGCGGGCGGTGATGAAAACTTCAGGGCAGCATTCGGCATCATGTTCAACAAAACCGAATGGTCGGAAGAACTCATGCCTTTCAAAATGAAGTTCAGGGAATACGAGTATAAATTCATCAAACGTGCAGAAGTGATTATCGAGCAGGGCCGCAAGGAAGGGGTTTTCAGAGATGAAATCAAGCCTGATATAGCCGCTGCCCAGTACTTCTCCCTCCTGCTCGGACTGGCCCAGTACACCCTATTCTTCCCCAAGGAAGTTGATATTGCCAATGAATCTGAATCTCTAATCGAAATGTTCATGCACTCATGTTTAAAGAAAAATTAATCATCCTCGTCACTGGACTGCTGCTGTTTTTCTCCTGCACCGCCTTTGCCGGTGAAAATGAACTCTTCCCTGCCAGCGAGTTCAAGGTCGGGTATCAGGGAATGTACATGTATTACGACGAACCGGACGTGATGCATGAAAAGGGTGTCCTCAACGGCGGCTTCGGCAGCTGGACCGGATACTTCACCGAATACAACATCATGACCTCCGCCGAACTTGAAGGCGTGCTGGGCTCCATGCGCTATGACGGGCAGTACAGTGACGGCACAAAACTCAAGTGCGATACCGACGACTATTTCATCAGCGGCCGGGCTCTCGTGGGCATGGGATTCGATTACGGAAAGACCGGAGTCACCCCATACATCGGCATCGGCATGCGCCACTGGTATGACAAGATCAAAGCTACCGGCGGATATGAACGGTACATCAACCAGTACTACATGCCCATCGGCGTAAATGTCATCACCCATATGGACGATGGCTGGTCCATCGGCGGTACTCTGGAAGGAGACCTGCTGCTGACCGGTAACGTCAAAAGCAAGCTCTCACAGGTGGGATCGTCCTATGAAGATGCAAACAACGACCAGAAGTTCGCATCCGGGCGCGGCATGCGCATCTCGGCCTTCATCGAACGCGATTTCGACGGCTACGCACTCGGGCTTGAACCGTATTTCCGCTACTGGAATTTCGACAAGTCCAAGACGGATAACGTACGCTACGGAGGCAGCAACGCAGATGTGGTGGAACCCAAAAACAGATTCTACATGTCCGGAGTAAGACTGTACGTGAAGTTTTAATGCCTCCGACGGCCATGCGGGGCTGATTTTGATGCGCTTTGCGCTTTTGGCGATCTGATTTCGCCTCCGGCAGCCAAAGGGCCCGCGGCCCTTTGGAATCCCTATTAGTTTCAGTTTATGGCTTGCAAAGAATGGCGGATGCCAACTACTTTTAAGTTCGCCCTACAGATGTTATCAACAAAAATCCCCGGCAAGGTTTCCTGCCGGGGATTTTTCATTCAGCAGTCAAGACAGATTCTATCGTTCAGTCCCGATCTTTGCACACCTTACAAAGAGAAACAGAGGTCGTGTAGAAAGCCGCTCATATACTGCGGGATCAATCCGCTCAATGTCCTTATGGGGGATTCCCTCACTGAGTCCGGTCACAACAAGACCGGTCTCCACAATCGGGGCTATCAACTGCTCAAGCGACCTGCGATAAAACGATACCTGAACCGGCCTGCCGATCACGCCCCATTCCTGTGTCAGCAATTCAGTCTCAAAATAATTGCCGGAAACGGAAGAACTGAAATCCTGCATGGGATGATGTGTGGAAAAAACGAACTGCCCGCCCCTTTTCAGCACGCGACCAATTTCCGAAAACAGCCTCCTCAGATCTTCAACATAATGGATAGCCAATGGACTGACGACCACATCAAAAGAATCATCCTCCTCATGCGGCAACCCTAAGGAAAAATCATGCTCATAACATTTCAACCGATCTCCGAAACGCTCACGCATGATTTCGAGCATCTCCACCGAAATATCAAGTGCAGTCACATCCGCACCCTGTTCCAGAAAATATCCGGAATACTCGCCGGAGCCGCACCCCAGATCCAGCACCTTCTTTCCCTTGAGGCACGGCAATAGTGCCAGCAGAGAAGGCCGCTCATAAAGGGCGTTATAAACATTGCTTTGAATCTTCTCGGCATACTCATGCGCAAAATCGGTATAAAGCTTATTGTCCATTGTCTCTCCAGATAAAACATCCTGTCGCAAAAAAAGGCTTACGTTACTTTGAACGTAAGCCTTTTCATCCACAGTATCAATTTGCAACGGATTACGATTTGCTTCACTGGCATACACATTAAATGACTATCAAGACATTTAATTAACAGGTGTTTTTAACAAACCCAACTCAATGCCAATTTGCCGTCTGCTGTGGCGAAGCCCTAACAAAAGGGTTTAAGCCGCCGGAGGCATACGAATTAAATCTGGAATTCCCCGGACTTATAGATCACAACTTCACTACCGTCCTTCAGTTTTGCGTAGACGGTCTTGTCCTGAGTGTTGACCAGATCCCAATGCAGCGCGGAAGTGTTGTAGCCGAGTTCTTCCTTGCGCTTCGCATCAAGCTCTTCCTGATCTCCGGCATAGGTGTCGGCGTAGGAAGCTCCCACGGCTACGTGGCAGTTACCGAACTCTCCGCCGTAGTTCTCGTCGTAGAGGGTGTTGGCCATGAACTTGTCAATGCGTGAGAAGCGACGGTCGGTAAGGGAAAACTCGCCGAGACGTGCAGCACCCTCATCCATGGAAAGCTGTTTTCTGACGAACTCCTCGCCTTCCTTAGCGCTGACCTCGGTAGCCTCACCGTCCTTGAAGACCAGACGGACACCTTCCACATAGTTGCCGGAACGGAATGAAGGCTGGTCCGCGTAATAAACACCGGAAGTCCCGCGCCAGTCAGGGGAAATGAACAGTTCAAAACTGGGAATATTGTGCCCGGAAACACCGATCCACTGGCGCAGCTCTCCATGCTTGACGGTCAGGTCCATATCATCGGTGACCACCCGGTAGGACACGATTCCCAGCCCGTTGAGCCAGCTTTTGACTTCTCCGGCTTTCTCGAAAACACCCCGCCAGCATGCTGCCGGATCTTCTTCGTCAAGGTAGCAGGCTTTAACGATCTGAGCAGTAAAATCTTCCATGGACAGCCCTGCGGACTCGGCAAGAGCCTTGGTGGGGTAGGAGCAGAGAGTCCAGCCCAGCTCGCCCTTCTGCTCGCGTCCTTCCATGATGTCACGCAGGAACTTGCGGGAAACCGCACACTTGCCCATGCGAGAAGGATCAACCCCGGCCAGATGAGTCAGGGAGGAAGGTGCAAGCAGCACGATGAGCCCGTTAAGGCCTTCAGTGAATTCCTTGTCGCCAGGTGTGATGAATTCAAGCTGGCTGTCGTTTCCGCTGCCGTAGAAAACCTTTTCCATTTCCGGGGTAAGAACAAGGCGCGGCACAGGGTTCATGCCCTCTTCGATGAGTCGTTTGAATACGGCTTCGGCCAGCGGCAGGGCTTCCACCTCATAACGGACCATGATCACATCGCCTTTCTGGTAAGGCTTGGTGCGGGAAGTTGTAAGTCCCCACCACAGGGCATCTACATATTTTTCAAGCTGTTCTTTTGTCAGCATGCCTACTCCTGAAGACCTTCCGGTCATTTGAATTACTGATACACAACCCTCTTAAATAAATGCTCCGCCAAAGTCATCAGCTACGGCCCTCAAAACTGCGATCTTTATTAAATGATATTTAAATTCAGAGCATAAGAAACCGTCAGCCAGAGGAAGCTTTCTTTCATTTTTAAAGCCTGCGTTCTTGACATGGACAGGGCTTCTATATATCCCAATTCCAATAGCCCTGTGTCGGGGTAGAGGCCGGGATTGTCCGGCCGGACCTTATTGTCACAAACTGCGTTGCCCCATGGCCCAGTGGACGCAGACGATCAGAGGCTGAAAAATCAATCTTTTTGGAGGGTAACACCATGAGCTACGTTATCACTATTGATACCGACAAATGCAACGGCGACGGCGAATGTGTTGATGTATGTCCTACCGAAGTTTACGAACTTCAGGACGGCAAAGCAGTTGCAGTTAACGAAGACGAATGTCTCGGCTGCGAATCCTGCATCGAAGTTTGCGAGCAGGACGCTATCACCATCGAAGAGCAGTAAAAAGTTCTTCTTTGTAGAGAAGCTTAAGGGCGGGGATCATGGTTTTACCGGATTCCCGCCTGCGCTTTAATTGACGCCTGCATTTTTGAGCAGAAAAGACCCCGCCGGAGCCAGATTTCTTTTTCGCCCCTCCACTCTCTCGCCCCAAGTCTATTCGCCCCCGGACGGCACGGTCCGGGACAATGAGACGCTTCGTGCCCATCATCCCCGGTGCGCACGGCCTAAACCGACAAGTATTTTCACGCAGACGATTGACTGCTGAACTATACGACTTAATTTATACGAGTTTACGCTTTTTTTCGCGCCAGACTCTCTGACCATATATTGCATACGGAGGTTTTACCTTGGAGTTCAAAGAAATTTTTGAAAAATATGAAGCACTTGTCGCCGAGGTGGACAAGGCTTTCAATAAAATATCCGAACAGACCGACGACGGTATCAAGTGTGGTAAAGGCTGCAGCGACTGCTGTCACGCCCTCTTCGACCTGACCCTCATCGAAGCCATCTATGTGAACCACAAGTTCAATGACAAATACCGCGGCATGGAACGCTCCGAAATCATGCATCGGGCCGATGTTGCCGACCGTCAGGTTCACAAGATCAAAAGACGTGCCTACAAGGCCAGCCAGGCTGGAACCCCCGCATCCGAAATTCTCAAAGAAGTCTCCATGGCCCGCGTGCGCTGCCCGCTGCTCAAGGACGAAAACCTCTGTGCCCTCTACGAGGCAAGACCCCTGACCTGCCGTATCTACGGAGTGCCCATGAACATCGGAGGACAGGCTCATTCCTGTCAGAAGTCCGGATTCGCACCGGGGAAGGCCTACCCGACCATCAATATGGACACTCTCCAGTCCAAGCTCATGGAACTGAGCGAAGAACTGGCCGCATCCATCAACTCCAGACTGCGTGAGCTGCCTGAAGTTCTGGTGCCTGTATCCATGGCTCTGGTTACCGACTACACCCCGGAATACCTCGGCGCAAAAACCGGAGAAGCTCCCAAACCCAAAGCCCCGGCAGCAGCCCCCTCTGAAGCCTGCACCAGCTGTGATCAGGACAAATCAGCCTGCGCCAGCTGCAACTACTCCGTCGAACTCGGCGTAATGGCCAAAGACTAGCCGTCGGTCAGCGTTAATAAGGAGACATCCAGTGGACAACCTGACCCCGGAACAGATTGAAGAACAGAAACGGTACATGTACGAGAAGCTTTCGCCGCGCCGGCGCAGGTTTGTCGACAGGATCGGCTACGAAGAGTGGGACCCGTTCCAGAAACCTTTCGATCCCATTGATCTGCGTGAGGACATTACCGGAAGAACTTCCCAGAAACTCTGTGAAGAATTCATCCGTGAAGTAAAGGCCAGCCGCAACTCCGAATACGCGCAGGCAGCTGCGGAATTCGGCGTCATGCTGGTCATGAACTTCGAGAAAGTCCGTCCCATTTTCGATTTTTGTGTATGGTACAATGAACTGCTCAACAGAGAGGGTAAGCGCCCTTAATGCCCGGCCCCGGCCAGTTCACCCGGAACAGAAACAGAACTTTTTGAAAATATACGAGGTTTTTTCCAATGCAGAAATTTGACAATATCGACGACTACATCGCCGACCTTAAGAAGAAAAAAGAAGCCAGCCCCAACTGCAGCAACACCCGCTACAACCTTGGTGTGGCCTTCCTGTCCAAAAGGGACTTCATGGAAGCCGAGCGTGAATTCCTCGCTGCCATCGACGAATCCCCCAAGATGGCTGAAGCATACGTACAGCTCGGTGGTATCGCACTGCAGCGCGGAGACCTCGACGGCTGCCTGCGCTACAACATCACCGCTACCCAGCAGCGTCCCTTCTTTGCGGTACCCTGGGGCAACATCGGCTACATCTACATGGAAAAAGGTGACACCGACAAGGCCATCAAATCCCTGAAGCGTGCCATCAAGTATGATCCCAATTTCGTACAGGCCCTCTCCACCCTCGGTGCAGCCTACTTCAGCGAAGGCGAACTCGATGACTGCATCGAAGTATGCGAAAAGGCCCTCAAGCTGGCTGATAACTTCGGCCCCGCATGGAATAACCTCGCACTCTGCTACGTTGAAAAAGAAGATTACAAAAAAGCCATTGAATGCGTAGACAAGGCAATAGAAACCGGTTTTGACGTTTCCGCCGAGTTCCTCAAGGAACTTGAACAGCACCGCTAGGAACAACCGCTCAACACGGCAGTTCCGGCCTGATGATTTCAAGGCCCGCAATATCCCACAGGATATTACGGGCCTTTCATTTGATGGGTTGCCCCCCTCTTCACTTCTGCCCACCGCCACAAAAAACTGCACAGCCAATCAACCGACACATCGGCGCATATCTGACGCATAAATACTGTATAGACAGTATCAGACGATACCCTCTTACCTTCAACTGCGAATATTATTTTTCAACCACCTGTTTTTTCAGGAAGTGATACGCTCGTAATTTATACGGTTCTGGTTTATATTTTGCTAAAACCAACCATAGCCCGCCATGTATCAGTACCGAAAACCCAATTGTTGTCGAGGTTATTAACAATGTCTCCTGACCACGAAATCTCCCGAAAACTCATTGCCCCCTGCGGACTTGACTGCTCTCGTTGCGTTGGCTGTTCAGCAGGTAATGTTGCTGAACATGCACGGATTATCGCAGATACACTCGGTGCAAATTTCCATAACTATGCCGGGAGACTGGCTTCTTTCAATCCGGCCATGAACAGCTACCCGCAGTTCCGGGAGCTTTTGGACTCTCTGTCCAATCCGTCCTGTGACGGATGCCGTTCAGAAAACCGCACCTGTCTGCCCCAGTGCAATGTTTCAGACTGCGTGAAAGAACGGAATATTGAATTTTGTTTCGAATGCGAAGAATTTCCCGGATGCGGCAGAACCGGTCTTCCAGAACCACTGCTCGCCCGCTGGGAGAAGAACAACCGGATAATGCAGAAACTCGGGGTGGACGGATACATTGAACTCCAGGCCCGGAAACCACGTTACCCCTAGGACAATTGGCGCAAATGTACGATTCCGTGACCCTGCTCAATTTCGGAGGAACAGTCTGCTTCCTCATCGCACTGCTGCACGTGGCTATAATCGTCGTCGGCCCGCGGGCCTACCGCTATTTCGGTGCAGGTGAAGACCTGAGCACACTTGCGGAGAAGAATTCCATCATCCCGACGCTGGTAACCGCATTCATAGCAAGCATCATCGCCATGTTCGGAGTCTACGCCTTTTCCGGGGCAGGTGAAATCAGCCGCATGCCCTTTCTAGGGCCCATACTGGTAATTATCGGCTCCATATTCTCACTGCGGGGACTGGCCCTGCCCGTGCAGCTTTACCAGATGGTAACCAGACCGCAAAAAGCAGAAATACGGGAAATAATCTTCTCACTGATCGCGCTTGTGACCGGTTTCTGCTTTCTTTACGGAACACACCTGAACCATGAATTCATCTTTAATATTCCGATGTAAACGACTTAACTTGAGCTTTAAACGAACCAAAAAATCAGATTATATTCATAATCCCACCAAGATAAACGCCTAAAATCAATTCAGAGAAACAACTTATCCGCAAAAGCCTGAACTGTTTTCAGTATAAAACAGCTCTACTGCATCACCTTTATCGGCAAATATTTCTCAGGCCGAGGCCGAGTATGCATCTGTTCTGACGCTCTTCGTCTCGCTATGCAAAGGCAACCTGATTACAAAACGCGAAAACTCACCCGGGGAAGAGAATACCTCCATGGTTCCGTTGTGCAGTTCGGTCACGATAAAATATGAAATGGACAATCCAAGACCGGTTCCTTTCCCGATATCCTTTGTGGTAAAGAAGGCGTTGAATATATTCTGCATGACTTCAGGCTGCATTCCCGGGCCGTTGTCTTCAATTTCGATCACCCCGTACCCGTCATCCTTGTGGAGATTCAACTTGAAGCAGGGATTTCCACTTTCATAATTCTTGTCAGCCATGGCTTCAAGACCGTTACTGAGTACATTGAACAGCACCTGCTGTATCATGCTGGCATCGCATTCAACCAGCGGCATATCAAATGTATACGCGCGCTGAACCTCCACACCTTCAAGCCCTAACTTTGATTTGTGATGACTGCTGAGCACCAGCTCATATGTTCTGTCCATCAAATCCATCAGACAGGTTGGCTCAATCGTCCGTGCGCTTTTGCGGCTGAAACTCAGCATGTTGTGAATCAGCTTGGATGTACGGAGGCTGGCCTCGGAAATGGAATCAATCATGCCCGGAATGCCACGTCTGTTCATATAGCAGTGGATATTTTCCAGCAGGAGACTGCATTCCTCGGCGATCTCATTGTTACTTTTCAAGTCCTCAAGCAGCCTTCGCCTCAGATTGCCGGCCGAAGCCACAATTCCACTCAACGGAGAGTTGATTTCATGCGCCATACCGGCAGCAAGTCCTCCGAGGGAGAGCATTTTCTCCGACTGAATTATCATTTCCTCCATCTGAAGCTTCTCAGTCACATCATCCAATTGAATTATAGTTCCTTCAAGATCAGCGGTACGCAAGGGATATACCGTAAGATCCTCTCGAAATTCCTTGCCGTTATTGACCACCAGCCGATGGCTGTCCCTGAGGACAACCCCATTCTGACCTGCCTGACCTATAAGTTTGTAATCCTTGTCCAGACGCGGAAAAACAAGGTTCAACGGCTTGTGCAGGGCATCATCCTGCGATACCCCTGTCTCCGAAGCCGCCCTTGAATTCCATAATGTGACCTTAAATTCCGAATCCACGCCGATAAGCACGGAAGGCATCGAATTGATTATACTTGAAAGGTACTGCTGCAAGCGCCGGATCTGGAGTTCGCGCCCCTTGCGCCGGCTGATATCGACCTGCGTTCCTACTACACGCCGCGCATCATCTTTTGTGGTCCGTTCCACAACCTTTCCCCTGACCAGCACCCACAGCCAATCGCCGTTTTTGGTATTGAGCCTGACTTCAATCGAAAAGGGGTAATCCCGCTCCAAATTACCACGTACAATCCGCTCGAAATTATCGGCGTCATCCGGGTGCAGCAGGGTTTTCCATACGGCATATGTATCTGGCAGCTCCGCCCGCGAATATCCCAGCATACTGTACCAGTGCGGACTGAAAAAAACTTTACCCGATGAGACATTCCAGTCCCACATCCCATCGCTTGTTGCGTCCATTGCATAGGAAAATCTGCGTTCACTTTCCGCCAGATCCTGAGTCATGACCGACTGGGCAGCAACGTAAAAGGCAAAAAGCCAGCATAATGGCTGTAACGCCCCTATATAATCTTCCAGAAAATCAAATTCAGTGCTTATACCAAGCCACTCCACAGTCAAAAACAAGTCATAAACCGAAAGGGAAAGCAGGAGCACAATAAATGCATTTACAGTCTGCCGGGAAACATTTCTGCGCACGGCGAGGAAGCAGACAACAAGTCCGCAAAGGATGCCGCCAAGCGCAATAAAATCAAGTACGACGACAAGGCTATTCACTTCCGCCCCCTCTTATGGCTGCAGTACTGCAGCACCACCAGCAAAGCAGTATGCTGCCAAGGGCATACATGGCATGCTCACAAAGGTTCAGGATGTCACCAAACACAAGCGATTCAACGACAGTAAAAGTCCAGGCAAGGAGGAAACAGCAATATGAGGCTAGAAGGAGTCCGGAGTCAGGAACCAGCCGCAGCACTGTCCTGTTCCAGAAAACAAAACCAAGAACACCTATGCCCCCGGCAAGAGTAAGAAGTTCAACCTCTTTAACAGATACTGCCTCAAACATATAATCCTCCCGACGTAACCGCAGGTAAATTTTCAAATAAATAATCACATGATTTAACTGGTTGCTTACATCTTATCATTCCGACAGCTAAATACAACTATCAAGAACGTAAATACTTGCCTTCACCCGCAAGCACTTAATAAAAGCAACTGCAACATGAAACCCGCCCTCACAGGCTCCCTGTCCGCCACTGAAATAAACGGAAAGACAAGGGCGACATCTCTCTGAGCTTAATCCCCGAAGCAATCAACCCCTTTAATTATCCCACTTATCATACCGTATTAAGTAAGTATTTTTGTCCACATTTCCACCCCCGGCGGGTACCGGTTTTATGGACAAAGGGAGCCTCTACCTGTTACCTGTATCGAATCCGAGTGCATAAAGCCGGAAAACAATCACTGAAAAAGAATCCGGCTGCTATTGTTTTTTTACATTTCTTTGATATTCTCCACTTGTACATAAAAAACCGGAGGACTAGATGTCACTCAGCGCACTTGCAGGAAAGCCGGCACCGGCAGAAATACTTGAAAACATACCCAAACTGGTATCGGCCTATTACTCGATCAAACCGGACCCGTCCGTTGACTCACAGCTCGTTTCATTCGGGACTTCCGGGCACCGCGGGTCTTCACTCGACGGATCTTTCAACGAGGACCACATACTTGCCATAGCCCAATCCATCTGCGAATACAGAAAATCCATGGGCTACACCGGTCCCCTGTATATGGGCAAAGACCCACATGCCCTTTCCGAACCGGCCCACATTTCCGCACTGGAAGTCTTCGCCGCCAACGGTGTAACAGTGCTGATCAACGATAAAGGCTACACCCCGACCCCGGCCATCTCCCACGCAATCCTGACCTACAACCGGGTCCGCAGGGATGCGTTCGCCGATGGCGTAGTCATCACTCCATCGCACAACCCTCCCCGTGACGGCGGATTCAAATACAATCCCCCCAGCGGAGGTCCGGCCGGGACATCGGTAACCAGCACCATCCAGAACAGGGCCAATGAAATACTCAAAAACGGACTCAAGGATGTTAAACGCATCCCCATGAGCCGCGCCCTAAAGGCTGACACCACCCGCGATTACGATTTCGCCACTCCGTACATCAACGACCTTGAGAACATCGTGGACATGCAGGCAATCGCGTCCGCAGGCCTTTCCATCGGTGTTGATCCCCTTGGCGGAGCAGCCATTGATTTCTGGGAGCCCATTGCTGAAAGGTACAAGCTGAACCTGAGCGTGGTGAATAAGAAGCTCGATCCCATGTACGCCTTCATGCACGTGGACAAGGACGGCAAGATCCGCATGGACTGCTCCTCCCCCTACGCCATGGCCGGACTCATAGAGCTCAAGGATAAATTCGACATTTCATTCGCCAACGACCCGGACACTGACCGCCACGGTATTGTCACCAAAAGCCGCGGGCTGATGAACCCAAACCACTACCTGTCCGTAGCCATTGAGTACCTGTTCAAGAACAGACCGCAATGGCGTCCGGATCTGGCTGTGGGCAAGACCCTTGTCTCCAGCTCCATGATCGACAGGGTGGCCAGGTCCATAGGTCATCCGCTCATGGAAGTACCGGTCGGGTTCAAATGGTTCGTTGACCCGCTCTTTGCCGGAACCTGCGGCTTCGGCGGAGAGGAAAGTGCCGGTGCCTCCTTCCTGCGCAAGGACGGAACAGTGTGGACAACTGACAAGGACGGCATCATCATGAACCTGCTGGCCGCCGAGATCACCGCCATTACCGGCAAGGACCCCGGCGAGCACTACACCGCCCTTGAAAGGGATTTCGGCAGCCCGGTCTACAAACGCATCGATACCCCGGCCACTGAAGAACAGAAGAAAGCCTTCAGCATCCTCACCCCGGACATGGTCCAGGCAAGAACTCTGGCCGGAGAAAAGATCGAAGAACGACTCACCGCCGCCCCCGGCAACGGAGAAGCAATCGGCGGCCTGAAGGTGGTCACTGAAAACGGCTGGTTTGCTGCGCGTCCCTCCGGAACTGAATCAATTTACAAGATCTACGCCGAATCCTTCAAAGGACTGGCTCACCTTGTAGCCATCCAGGAAGAAGCGGCCAAGATAGTCAACGCGGCCTTTGAGGTTGCCCTTAAGTAATCGGCCATTGACAACGGGACTGCTCCCGAACAGATACCGACTCGCAATCAAAAAACAGAAACCCACGTTCTTTCAAGTTCGTGGGTTTCAGTTTTTTTGTCTTAAATTGGAGATTGGATATTTTTTCCATCCGCCGGTCTTTTTAATCCTGCCGGGTCAGGTTATACTTGGAAGCGGGAACAAACCGTTCAAATTTTCAAATGTGGTATTGAAGATAAAATTGACTGTATTTTCAGGCACACTTAAATCGCTCGGCAGACTGAATGAACAGGAAGAAAACTTTCACCAAAGTTACTGTACTGCAAGTTCAGCGCGTATCATTTCCGATTCCGTCCTGAACCGGTCAAGGCATCCGCGTACTGCTTCCGGGTCATCGGCAAGCACGGCTTTTTCAAGCTTCATGGCAACTTCCCTTGCGTGGGGGGCGCAGATCGCCGCGCAACTGCTCTTGAGGGTATGGGCTATCCTTCTTGCAGTATCCCGGTCTTCAGATCGCCATGCAAGGTCAAAGCTTTGGATTTCCGTTTCCACGTCAGTAAGAAACATGGTGCACAGCTCGGAATAAAGGGCTGAATCTCCGTGGTACATGTCATCCGCCTTCTCGCGGTCCAGCACTGACACTCTCACTACCGGCTCGACAGGCTTTACCACCGGCGCAGGGCTGAAGTTTTTCAGTGTGTCCTGAATGATGTTCTGCAATGCCTGATACTGCACCGGCTTGGCAATATAGTCGTTCATTCCGGACTTCGTACACTTTTCCTTGATCCCGGCCATGGCATGGGCCGACATGGCGATAATGGGGATATTCCGGTTGGATTCACCGGCAATGCCCATACGGATATTGCGCGAAGCATCAAAGCCGTCCATTTCGGGCATTTCAATATCCATCAGTATCAGGTCCACGGAAATATTCGGCAGAAGACTTATGGCCTCCACCCCGTTTCCGGCAACCTCCACCGTGTGCCCCATTTTCCTGAGCAGACTGGTGGCAACCTTCACGTTGATCGGATTGTCCTCAACCAGAAGGATTCTGAAACAGCCCTGAGCATCGGCTGAGCCATTCCTGTTCTTTTCGCGGTGGTCTGAAATGACCCGTGCCGGATCTCCGGGCTGCAGGATAACTGTGAACGTGAAGACACTGCCGTATCCTTCGGAACTGCGCACACTGATTCCGCCATCCATCATTTCCACCAGCTCACGGGAAATTGCCAGCCCGAGTCCGGTTCCCCCGAATTTGCGGGTTGTAGTATCGTCAGCCTGCCGGAAACTTTCAAAAATAAGGGCCTGTTTTTCTTCGGGAATGCCAATACCGGTATCACGCACCGCCACCTGCAGCATGACCTGCCCCGAGTGACCGTTTCCATCCAGCACAGAGACCTGAACGAAAATTCCACCCTGATCGGTAAACTTGAGCGAATTGCCCACAAGGTTGTACAGAATCTGCTTGAGCCGCCCCTCATCACCACAGACAACTTCAGGAACATCGTCATCAATATCCAGGCTGAGTACCAGACGCTTGTCACGAGCCTGCTGCTCCATACTTTTCACAACGGCATACAGGGCTTCGCTTAGGCTGAAATCCTTTTTCTCCAGCTTCAGCATGCGCGCTTCAACCTTGGAAAGATCAAGAATATCGTTGATCAGGGTCATCAGCTGGGCTGCCGAGAGGCGCACTATTTCAAGGTTGTCCACCTGCTCCTGGGTGAGTTCTGAGCGCAGGGTCAGGTCGGTCATGCCGATGACCGCGTTGAGCGGAGTACGGATTTCATGACTCATGGAAGCAAGAAATCGGGACTTGAAGCGGTTGGCCTGCTCAGCGGCGTCACGGGCTTCGATGAGTTCGCGCTCCATGTTCTTACGGTCTGTTATCTCGATAAAGGAAGCAACCGCACCCCCGGATTTCCCGCGCATGGGAGTAACCTCAAGCAGATACCATGCCCCGGATGATCTGCCCCTGCGATCAAGAGAATACTCGTACGAAAACTTATCCATCTCCCCGCTGATAACCGAACGCACTCCCTCAAGCATGGCATCAGGTGATCCGGAAAGACAACCGGACGCGGAAACGGCCTCCCCGAAATCCACGCCTTCGATTTCCGCTTCACTGCAACCGGGCATGAACAGTTCCCGCCACGATTCATTGGCAGCGATGAGCTTGAGCTTCGGGTCCAAAACAGCAATCTTGGCGGCCATGGAGGCAAGAACCGAACTGAGCTGTTCTTCGCGTGAAACAAGTTTGCGGTGGGCGGAATCAAGTTGGCGGGACTGAAGCAGCGTATTCTCGTAGGTGGCCAGCAGCAGGTGAAAGACCTGACTGAAGTCGGCCTTGAGCACATGCTTTTCACCATGAAATTCAAAATCGACTTCCTGTGTAACCGGCTGTCCGCCGTGCAGGGCGCCCGGCTTCAGAACAGACATGATGCGCCCCAGCAGCAGCGCCTCATCGTAAGGCTTGGTCACAAAATTTGTCGCCCCGCTCTTGAGGCCTTTTATGATGTCACCGGGATCGGACAGACTTGTCAGCAGAATGACAGGAACGGTTTCGTAACGGGAATTCCCCCTTATCTTTTCGCAAAGCTCATACCCGTCCATACCGGGCATGATGATGTCGCTTATGACAAGATCGATTTTCTTCTTGTCCATTATTTCAAGGGCCTGCTCCGCAGTTGCAGCCAATGAAACAATAAAGCCTTTGCTGTGCAGGAAAAATTCCAGTTTAACAGCCTGCGTAAGGCTGTCCTCCACCACAAGAATATGTCTGTTCAGCACTCTTAACCTCCAGCCCCGCCGCAAACAACACTGACAATTTCCGCCCCGATACGATCCAGGGGCAGCACGGATACGGCAGCCCCGATTTTCATAGCCTCACCGGGCATACCGAAAACAATGGACGTTTCCTCGTCCTGAACAATGGTGTAACCGCCGCTTCTGCGGATTTCAAGCAGCTCGTCTGCCCCGTCGCGCCCCATACCTGTAAGAAGCACACCGATGCATCCACGGCCGAGATTGCGGGCCACAGAAGCGAACAGGGCTGAAACAGTGGGTCTTATTCCGTTAACAGGGGGGGCATCGGTCAGAACAGCAGTCATCTGGGAGGAAATCTCCATATGAAATCCTTCCGGCGCAAAATAAATAGTCCCCGGCTCAAATCTTTCCCCGGATCGGGCGATACGGATGTCATGCCCGGTATTGTCCTTGAGCCAGTTTACCATGCCTTCGATAAATCCCCCGGACATGTGCTGCACCACCAGAACAGGCACCCCTATTCCAACCGGAAGATCCTGCAGCACCCGCTTGATCGCCTGAGGGCCGCCAGTCGATGCCCCTATGCATACGACCTGCCCCTTGTCACCTTTGTATTCCACCCGCTTGACCTGCGGTTCCTCCTTCCACGAATCAGTTCTCCGGAACCGGCTTCTACGCCTGACCACCCGGACCTCGGACATCAGCCGCACGGTCATGATGATTTCGGCCATGCGCTCCTTAAAATCAGCCCCACCGAACACCGGCTTGTCATGGAATGCCAGCGCGCCGGTATCCAGAAGCCTGAACCCCAACTCGGCGTCCGATGAACTGTAGAAGGAGCTCACGATTACAATGGGTACCGGACACTGCTCCATTATCGTTCTGGTAACCGAAAAACCGTCACAATCAGGCAGGTTAACATCCATGGTAACAACATCGGGCGCAAACTTGCGGACCATGTCCAAGGCCGTAGCCCCGTCCTCGGCACAGCCGACAACTTCAAAGTCCGGCTCACGTCCGAACATTTCAGTAAAAAGCTCCCGCACCACAGCGGAATCATCAACAATCAAGACCCTAATCACATTTACCCCGTAGATACACTGACAAAAATATGAGAATCCGGTCCATCCGCATTTAACCGATCAACCTGCCGATCACGTCAAGCAGGGTTCCCTGGTCAAAACTTGACTTGATAATATATGCATCCGCCCCTGCCTCCACTCCGCGCTCCCGGTCTTCCTGAGACCCAAGCGAGGTCACCAGTACTATCGGCAGCCGTCCTCCCTGAGCCATCTTCCTTACAGAGGCGGTTAGCGTAAATCCGTCCATGTGCGGCATTTCCACATCAGAAACAAGAATATCCGGCAGTTCCTGCCGGATCATATTCAGGGCATCACGGCCGTCAACGGCAGTATGGACATTGTACCCTGCGGCCTCCAGCACATTTTTGAGCAACATGCGGGAAGTAATTGAATCCTCGGCCACCAGTACGGTTTTCCTTTCACGCACCCCGATCAGGTGGGTGAAAGCCTGACGCCTGTGCCCTGAACTGATGCCAAGGGCCGTGCGGACCATATCCGGTCCATGCAGAATAGGAGCAAGCCTTCCGCTGCCCAGCATGGATATTCCCGAAACATTGCGCACCCGTTTCAGCATAGGCCCCATGCTCTTGGCCATTACATCCTGTTCCCCAAGCAGGTCTTCCATACTGATACCGACAGTCTTGCGCCCCTTGCCCATGATCAGCACCGGGAATGACTTCTTCTCCGTATCAGCCGAACTGAGTTCCAGAATATCCGTAAGACTCACCAGCGGAATCGGACGTCCCGAATAAACAATGGTCTCGCGTCCCCCGGCAGTGGCAATATCATCCTGCCTAGCCAGCAGAACCTTGCGCACCCCGGCCTTGGGAACAACAAATACACTTCCGCCGGACTCCACAACTATTCCCCGAAACGATGTCAGGGCCACCGGGATATTCATCACCAGCCTGAAACCACGCCCATCCGGACTTGCCACAACAACACTGCCGCCAAGGGATTCAATCTTGTCCCGGACAATGGCCATTCCCAGCCCGCGTCCCGATATATCGGTGATTATGTCACTGGTTGATATGCCGGACACAAACACCAGATCCAGAATGGAACGCCGGTCCATGCGCCCGGCCTCCTCTTCGGAAAAAAGCCCCTGCACCACCGACCGTGCGCGGAGTTTATCGCAGTCCACTCCACGCCCGTCATCGGCGTAGACAATCTTGACCACATCCCTGTCCGTCTGGGTGATGGAAAAAGAAATATGTCCCATCGTCGCCTTGCCGGCCGCCGCACGTTCAGCAGGAGGCTCGATACCATGATCAACTGAGTTCCTGACCATGTGCATAAGCGGGTCATGAAGCATTTCAAGAATACGCCGGTCAATGCGGACGCTTTCCCCGGAAACGTTCAGCTCACACTGCTTTCCGTGTTCTGCTGCAAGGGTGCGCACCACCCGCGGAAACATCTCCGTCATGGAAGAAAACGGCAGGAGCATGGAATTTTTGAAGTCGCCCAGCAGGGAACCCACTTTTGACGAAAGTTCCCACTGATCCTTCTGTACATCTGACGAAAGCTGGGAAAGCCTGCGCGAAAAGGAATCAAGGCGACTGCCCATGTCCGCATAAACTGCGAGCTCTTCCTCATCGGCGGAATGCTGTTGCTGTTCATGCAGCTCCTGAAAAAACGTATGGTAGCCGGAAAAAATCTTCTCAAGGTCCAGAACCTCGCGGGCTCTCGCCCTTTGAGAATTGCGGGACGAAATAAGTTCTTCCGTGCGCAGCAGCAACCCGGTCAGAAAGGACGAGCTGATCCGTACCGAATCATTCAGGGCTGCCCGGTTTCCCGGCAGGCCTTCACTCCTGCCATTCTTCTGCACAGCCTCACCGGCAGCCCGACATGCGTCCTCAAGCCCGTGGGCCACCAGACCGGACTGAGCCGCAGCGGCTGCAGTTTCGTCAGCAACGTCCTCCGGGACCTCTTCGGTGGAACAGCACGGATCACCGCCTTCCGAGCCTGTGGCAACCGCCGCACCTCCGGCATAAGGACCTCCAGTCTTTCCGACCAGCTCCGGCGAAGCAAAGAAATCAGCACTTGCAACGGCAACCCCGTAGGAGGTCAGCTCCTGCATCTGCGAAAGGGCTACGGCAAAAGAAGGATTGGAAAGAGATGAATCGGACTCATCCTCCCGGGACATGAGTTCTTCCAGCACATCCAGCCAGCCAAGCATGGCCGCACAGACATTCTTGGGAGGCAGCAGGTTCTTATTCTTGAGTTCCGAAAAAAATGATTCAAAAACCTGACAGAATCGTTCTACAGCACCAAGGCCCACAGCACGGGCCGCACCCTTGAGACTGTGAAGTTCCCGGTAGGACGACTCGATCAGGCGGTGGGCCTCATCTTCCGGTGCGCCCTGATCAAGCTTGAGGAAATCGGAGGACAACACCCGCAGACGTTCCGTACTTTCACCCCGGAAAGCCGCAAGAAGCCTTTTCTTCAACTCTGCATCATTCATGGCCGTCCACCTTAGATATTTCCGACAAACTCGTTGATAACGAACGCACTCTCTTCCAGCAGGGACCGGCCCCGCAGCAGAATCATGCGGTCTTCGGTCACGGCTGATGCATAACGGGCAACAGCATCATGTCCTTCCGCCATGGCTTTCTGTTCGTAGTCATACACCGGAACAACATCGCTGACCTCATCAACCACGAGTGCGAATTCGTTTTCTCCGCCAGCAAGAAGCACTATTTTCGCTCTGGAACCGCTCACCGCCGCTCCTTTGCCCCAGAAACGGCAGAGGTCGATAACAGCCCAGATATGCCCGCGTACACTGACTACTCCGACCAGATAATCCGGTGTACAGGGAACCGGTACAATGTCCTCCGGTTCCAGCACCTCTTTGATGTGGACAGTTTCAATGCCGTACGAATCCCTGCCCATGGTAAACTTCACGTAGTCTGTGGCATGACTGCCATGGTGCTCCCCGGCATCGGCGACCTTGCGGGCAAGCTGCTCCGCCCGCCTGCGCAGAAGCTCCCGGTCACTTTCCCTGCGAACGAATTCAACGGCTCCGATCTCTTCCATGTTAACTTCCGGCCTCTAAAAAAGATTACGCTGCACGACCATGATCATGCCCATCAGCCCATCCACCGATGTCCCGTCAGAATGCGGGACGGTTTCCGCCCGGTCCAACGACTGCAACTCCTGCATGGCGGTGCGGTAATGTCTGGCTGCAGCGGGAATATCATAATTTTCCATGTATATGCTTCCAAGCATTACATGGGCCATTATAAATGCCGGATTAAGAAAAACCGCGTTGCGCAGCTCGGAAACAGCTTCGTCGAAACGCCCCTGCAGCATTCTTATCTGGCCCAGCAGGAAATGCGGTTCCGGAGCAACCCTGTCCAGTTCAATGGAGCGCTCGCAGCATCCGGCCGCCTCATCAAGCAGCCCGGTATCGGCCTTTATACCGGCCATGGCGAAGAGCACTGCCGCCCTGCCTGCACGGTCAAGATCCCCTTCAAGTCCCTTTCTGAGAAGGTTCATGGCTCCTGCGGCATCACCCTGCTCACGCAGTGCCACAGCAGTCGAAAGCAGATCACCGCCCCCATCCTCCGGCTGAGCTGAAACGTCTTCTGCATCTTCAGCACCGTACTCCTGCGGACTTTCCTGTACCAAACGGACTTCCACGCCCCCCCGAATTTCCGAGGGTGGGTACACGCTATCATCAGTATCCAGACCTGACAAACTTCCCTGATTTTCGAAAAATCCAGCACCGTCATGCTCATGCCCGCTTTCAATGGCATCGGATATATCCGGGGAGGGAAAAACTCCGGGTACATACTTTTCGTTTTTCCTGAAAAGCATGACCGGACCGTAGCTGACCGGTTCAAACCTGCCGCGGGTCAGGATCAGCCCGGACTCGCTGGGAGTGACCAGCAGAACTCCGTCTGGGCTGAGGCTGGACCAGATCTTATCCAGAACCCTGTCGACTCCTGAGGCTGAAAAATACATAAGTACATTACGGCAGAGGATAATATCCATCTGCGTAAGCGAAGAAGGGACCTCATCGCCCACAAGGTTGAACCTCGACAGGCTGACCATATCCCTTACGGATTTATCCAGCAGAAAATCATTACCGCCCGTTCGGCTGAAATACATATCCCGGAATGCGGTCGAATCCGACCGGAATGACCATTTGCGGTAGTGACCTTCCCGCGCTCTAACCAGAGCCCTGCTGTCAATGTCCGTGCCGAATATCTCGCTGCGAACGTTGGAGCGGCGGCAGATCATGGCCATGGTGTAAGGCTCTTCGCCTGTGGCGCAGGCCATGGACCAGATGCGCACTGCTCCGCCCATGCCGCTGCCCAGTCCGCTCTTTTTGCGCAGCACTTCGCGCTCCAGCACATCAAGGGCCTGCGGGTCACGAAAAAAATAGGTCTCGCCGATGGTCAGGCTGTTGATGAAAAGTTCAAGGTCGCGGAGGGCGGCATGAGGAGAAACAATGTAATCTAGACATTCCCCGGCACAGCTGAACCTGCCGCACTCGGAACTGAAATTTTCAACTACCCGGCGCAGGTCGCGCCAGCGGTCCTGAGCAAAATCCAGCCCGTATTTATCCCGTACCATATCGGCAAGCTGCTGGATCTTCTCATCGGAAAGGGAATCAATCATTTACGGAAATGCCCTCCGCGTCCTGCTCCTGCATCAGACGCAGTGCCTCATCCAGACGGAACTCCTGCTCCGAGCTGAGCACGGCGTCCATGTCCTGCATCAGGACCACATCCCCGCCCAAGCCGGCAATGGATTTCAGGAACAGCACTCCGGGCCATATGTCCTGCATCCCCCGGGCCTTTTCCGGAATTATCTCCACCACTGCGCCAACGCTGTCGGCAAGCACGGCCACACGACGGCCACCGCAACGGCTGAATAAAAGCCTGTCTGAAAGCCGTACGTTACGTTCCTGCAGCCCAAGCCGGGCACGCAGCCCCAGAACCGGCACAATATCACCACCGTCGCTGACCACACCAAGAACCGGCGACGGAGCCTCCGGCACAGGAGTAAGCAGCACCGCGCGCTCCACCTTATCCACCAGAACAGAGGGGATCGCCATGCTTGTGCCGTCTATATCAAAAACTACGTAGTCGTGTTTGTTCATACTACTCATGTACCGCGCCTATATTGATAACTGGAAATGATCATTTCTTATTGCCGTCCGCTTTGTCCAGAAGTTGCTGATATTTTTTCATCACCTTCACGGCATAGGCCCTCGACCTTTCCGGCAGGTTTCGCGGTGAACCGGTGTGATAGGCCCCTATGGCCTTCCAGTTGTTTCCGTATTTATCAAGACAGTAGCGCAGAATCCATGCACCGAGGCGCAGATTCTCTTCAGGCTCAAGAGCTTCCTTCACACTGAGATCAAACTTGCCGATCCAGTAGGAATTGACCTGCATGAGGCCCACGTCGAAACTTTTCCTGCGGTTCTTTTCAATTATGCTCAGGGCCTCTTCCCGCGTCTTCGGATAAATGCTGTGACCTTCAATGTTCAAGGCCCACGGGTTGTAGCCGGATTCATGGTCAGCTATGGCGTAAAGTATTTCAGGCTGCAAAGAAAATTCTTCTGCAACCTGCTTGAACAGCGGAGTAACTGGCTTGCGCTCTTCACCGGAAACCCTGACCCGCTGCTGAACCTGCTGGCGCATGCTCGGCGAAAATTCGCGCTCCCCCTCGAAAGGAATGATCATACCGAACAGCAATGTTCCGCAGATTATCAGGTATAATGAAACAATAAATCTGGCCACAGCTGAACCTTTGCCCCGGTTGAACACATCCTTCAACTTCCCCGGCCTGCCTGCTTAATAAGCCGAAGTTCTTTGTCAGGTTTTAGCCAGTCAAAAAAACAAGGCCAACCACGTCCAAATCCAACTTAATATCAACGACATTAAACTAAGGAGGCGAAATCAAATCATCAAAAGCACGTAGCGCATCAAAATCAGCCTCGCAAAGCCGCCGGACGCCTACCCTCCAACCAGTAAACTAAAATCTGGCCCGGACCTGTGCGGCTTCCTCGTGCTTTTCCTGTACTTCAAGAGCCATGGCCAGTGTTTCCCAGAACTGGTCTTTTCCGGGCTTCAGAGCCGCGCTCTGACGGGCCAGCACTTCCGCGATCTGCGGGTCTTCACCGCTTTCAAGGTAAATACGGGCCAGCATGTTCATGGCTGCGGCATCGTTGTGGTTGGCGTTAAGGGCCTGATGCAGATATTCGCGGGCCTTATTCACATCCTTGCGGGCATGGGAGATGCGCGCCAGATGACGCATGGTCAGGGAATCACCGCCTTTCAGTTCCGCTGCGCGCAGGTAGTACTTTTCGGCCTCGTCCAGTCCGAGATCCTGCTCGGCCAGCACACCGAGGCGCACAAGGGAAAATACGTTCTCCGGCTCAAGTTCCAGACATTTCTCGTAAGCTTCGCGGGCCTTGTCGCGGTTGCCGAGCATCTGGCAGGTCCAGCCGAGGTTGTAAAGGGCCATGATGTTCCTCGGCATGATGGCGAGAACTTCCTCAAACTGCTTGCGGGCCTGCTCCGGCTTGCCTACCTGGGCGTAACAGATACCAAGCGAGTTGCGGGCAAGAATGTTGTCCGAATCGGCCAGCAGTGCCAACCGGAATTCCTCGATGGCCCCGTAGATGTCGCCGTCCACGTAAAGACGGTCGGCGGAAATGTTGAGCGAGACTGAATCGAACTGGGCCACCATGGGCTTTTCGAGCATGAGTGAATGGTCGAGTCCCTTGCGGCAGTTGTCCAGAATTTCACTGCGCCGGTAGTTGAGGAACGGGAAGGATGCCACCCCGGCTGCCAGCTCTATTTCAAAATCAGCGGAACACTCGCGCACAAGGCGGAGGATCTTTTCCATAACCGCATCGGACTCCTCGTGCGGGAAGAAATAGATCAGGCTGTTCAGGCTGTAGCGGCCGCCCATGCAGGACTCGTCGAAAAATGTTTCAGCGCGCGAGGAAACCTTCTGCACCTGCGCATCGGTAAGCTTCTGGAAATTGCCCCTGTTCTCGGCCGGGTTGGAGGCCAGCCTCAGCACGGCCACGGAAAAGCGGTCCATATTCTGGCGCATGCGGCTGTAGCGACCGATGAATTCCTTGTAATTGTAAAGCCCGGTAACAATGTCGCGCTGCGGCCCGGTAGAAGCCTCGGGCCCCGACTGGGCATCGAAAAAGCTGTCCTTCTCGTTGAGCATGGTCAGCCGGTCGCCCTCGGTGACCGGCCATGCCGGGTCGCTCAGATGCAGGATTTCAGCAAAGGCGATATCCTCCTGTACCTCGATGATGACCACCTCGGCCTTGTACATGGTCGGGTAGGAGCCGGAAATACGCTCATCCTCGGTAATCCGGGCGTGCGTGCCGGACTGATAATCCGGGGACCAGACCAGAAAACGTCCGCCCTCACGGGCATCGACGCTCTGGCCGATACTCAGTGCCAGACGCTGCAGCGGCAGCACTTCCAGAACCTTGCCGCCCTTCTTGAGAATGTCGGAATAGGCAAAAACGCAGTTGCGCCCGTAATCCTTGGCAGTGGCGACGGCCTTTGCGGCCTTGCGCATGAGAACACGGGCCTGCTCCCCGGCTGAGCGCTTGAAATGCGGTCCTGAAAGGGACTGCGGATAGTTGGCATAACCTGCACTTGCACTTATCCGGATCAGATCACCGGTAACAGGATCCTCCACCGGGACGGACTCGACAAGCGCACGCAGCTCCTCGGCAAGCCGGGCACAGGCCTTGGGCCGTCCGTCAGGGATGAGGAAAGCGAACTTGTCATCGAAAACTCTTGCACAGACAACAGACTCGAAAACAGCCTTGCTGATACGGGCCGCAACATCGGCGATGATGTTATCGCCCAGTTGGTATCCGTAGCGATCATTGATGCGCTGAAAATTGTCCATATCAAGCAGCACCACGCCAACAGATCCGCTGAAGGTGGGAATACCCGGGTCCTTGCAGCCGCCGGTGGTCGGCATCATGCAGTTCTGGATCAGGTCCAGCTCTTTGACCAGCTTGGACATGAAGTAGTCACGGGTAGCCATCCCGGTCAGGGAATCGGTAATGGAGCCCTTGTAAAGCAGCATCTTCTCAAGCACGGAGGAAGCCAGTCCCTCCAGATAGGGAGCAACGGCTTCGTGGTCTTCAATCTGCACCCCGCGGGCGATGAAATAGCACATGGGTCTGCCGCGCAACTGCAAAGGAAGGTTCAGCTGCCCGTTTGCCGGATTGAATTCAAAAGTAAGCTCCGCCCTGAACTGCCCCTTTGGAGGACGCGGGAAGAAAAGGCTGTATGATTCAAAGGGAAGAAATTCCCGAATCAGGTCCTTGAGCGTGTGTTCGTAGCGGATCAGATCCTGAGGGGTCAGGCTGATGCCTTCTTTAAATAGGTTATCCTTATGCATGGATTGGGACATAACCCGCATAAGGATTCAATACAAGCAGGTAGGGACGGATATTGGAGAAATAGTCCCTCCCGGCACAAATTCCACACCGTCGATGCCAATATTCCATTTTTGTAAATTATGTACATATTTCAATTAGTAAGACTGAAACAGCGCAACCTGAACCAGAATAAAGACTCGTTAATAACAACTGCATACCCGCGTCATTTCTTGCCTCAACATAAGGACAGCGCTTTTTAGCCCCTTGCGGTCTACATTTTGCAACACCAAACGCAAAACTTCATTTGTGTACGGCAAAAAATTACACAATTGAAAAATGCTATACACAAGCGAACTTTCATACTATGAGCATGCTACATTTTTGAAAATTAATAACTCAGCTCAAAGAGAATAGACAGTTAAAGAGAGAAAGAGATGGATCCCCTACTGATCGAAAAACACTCAAACCTGCTTTTGCAGTCAATGCCGGACACTTCCGGTTGCGTTAACCGCCTTTCCCGCCTGGACAGGCAGTGGACCATGGCGACCATGACCGGCAAGATCAACTGCAACCGCATCGCCCAGACCCTTATCGACTTCATCATAAAGACTCAGGACAACTTTTCAGACCTCAAACAGAACCTCATTGAAATCCTGATCACTGAAAACACCGGTAAGGTGGTTCAGGAAATTTCCGGGGCTGCTCAGGTTGTCATCGATATACTCAAGAGAAACCTGTTCGAAAGGACTGCGGATGTAGGATTTCTGGCAACCGACGAGGAACTGATCCGTTTCCTCGCCGCACCTGAACGTTCCGCCCATGATGTTGCGGAGATCGAGGAAAGGCTGCGGGAGTATCAGGCCAAGTACACGGTGTACAACGAAATACTCGTACTTGATACCCGTGGCCGGGTCTGTGCGCACCTTGACCGGAACAACCGGATATCACGCTCCTCTGACCCGCTGATCGATAAGACCCTCAAGACCGCCGACTATGTGGAAACATTCAGGGAAAGCGATCTTGCTCCGGGAGCAGGCAAGGTGCTCATCTACTCGCAGGCAATCAAATCCCAGAAGACAGGCCAGACTCTGGGTGTGCTCTGCCTGCATTTCGATTTCGCCGGAGAGATGGCCGGCATATTCAGCAATCTCGCAAAACTATCCACAGAGACCATCCTCATGGTGCTGGACGAGAACGGCACTGCCATTGCTTCCAGCGATGAAAGGACTGCCCCCGCAGGCAGAAGATACCCAATGAACCGGAAGGTGGATTTCCAGATTGTCGGCATCAATGGAACAAGCTACATCGCCAAGACCGTTGAGACCAAGGGGTATCAGGGCTTTTTCGGGCTTCCGTGGTACGGATATGCATTGAAAAGACTGGATATAGCCTTCTCCGGCAACAGCGGGGAAGACCTTGATGCAGATTCAATCCGCGGAAAAGCCCACTTCTCCGCAAGATTGACCCACGTTGAGGATGCTTCGGAAAACGTGCTCTCCGACCTTGAACTCGTAGTGCAGAACGGCGAGATCATGGCTGCCAAGAAGTGCATCGAGCATAACATCGTCGAGCAGATGGAAGGCAGAGCCCTGCCCCACATTCTCAATGAGATCAAAAAGATCGGCGACCAGGTCCAGAGCGTGTTTCAGCACTCCACCGACGGACTGCTGAAACTGGTTACAGCGTCAAGACTGCATGAAACCCAGTTCCTTGCCGGACTGGCAATCGACATAATGGACCGCAACCTTTACGAACGCGCCAACGACTGCCGCTGGTGGGCCCTGACTCCCGACTTCAGGAAAATACTAGAGCAGCATGAAATCGACCATGTGGACCGCGACCACATGCGCAGGATTCTCGGCTACATCAACAACCTTTACACGGTTTACACCAACCTGTTCGTATATGATCGCAAGGGAAGAATACTCGCCTGCTCCAATCCTGAAGACTATGCAAAGGAAGGTAGTGCCCTCAATGCCGGTTATGTATCCCAGGCGCTGAAGATCAAGAACTCGCAGCACTACTGTGTTTCCGACTTCCTCGCCACCGAGCTGTACGCAAACGCAGGACAGTCGCGCCATACCTACATATACAATGCATCCATAACCGCCCTCGAAAACCCGTCTGACGTACTCGGCGGAATTGGAATTGTCTTCGACTCCGAGCCCCAGTTCAAGGACATGCTGAACGATGTGCTTCCCCGAGACAGCAACGGGCAGATCATGGAAGGCGCGGAAGGAATGTTCGTGGAACCGGGCGGAAAGATCATCTCGACCACCAGCCCGGACCGCAGAGTCGGCGAAAGCATCCAACTGGACAGCGACTTCAGAAACCTCAAGGAAGGCGAGTCAACCGTCAAGCTTGTTGAGGAAGACGGCAACCTTTTTGCAGTAGGCTGCGCCCATTCTGAAGGGTACCGGGAATACAAGAGGGACAAGCATTATGTGAATGATGTCCTGTGCATCTTACGGGTGAGGATTTAGAACGGGCTCACAGCTACGTGAGCTATAGGCAGGAAGGAACCTAGTTACCAGCCGCGCCGCTTCTTACTCTTCTCGTACCACGGCTGCCCGCCGTACAGCTCATCAGAACACTCCCGACAGAGTCCATGACTGAACTGGGAGTCCGTGTTCGCTTCGATGTATGCCTCAAGTTCCTGCCAGTATCCTTCATCGTTTTTAATCCTGCGGCAATTGGAACAGATGGGGAGCAGGCTGTTCAGGGTTCTGATATTGTTTTCCTGCATTTCAATCAGTTTCACTTTCCCGGAGAGCAGCAGGCCGATGTATATGATGGACACCAGTGAAAGAATTGTAACAATGAAACCGGGCAGCTCACTCAAGGCACTGGTCATGACATTACGGTCCATCACTCCGGTCCAGATAAGCAGGGTCAGCACCTGCCTGAGGGCCATGAGCAGAAACATGGCCGCCAGAAACAGCACCTTCCACTCCCTGTATTTGACGGAAACAAACACAGCCACCCCAAACGCTAACATCCTCACGATAATGGAAACAACAAGTTCCGGCTTGGGGACAAAAAACCAGACCACAATCATGGCCGATACAAACGCAGCAACCAGACAACTGATCTTTTTAAGTGAACATTCCACAGACAACTCCAGACAATATAGAATATCAACCCTATGACAAATATCATGCCTCAACATCCGATTAACATATTATAACCGTTTAAGACAAGAAGACATTATTTCGCCTGTTACAATCCGTGAAATTTTCCATCTAAAAAACAGGGTGGACTCTTCACCACTTGTGACTATTCTTAACAGGTGGACAAGTAAAAACGATCCAGCACCACCTGAGACAAACCGCGAAAGCATGCCGGACATAGAATGAAGGATTCAGCCAGATACTGGCTAGACCCGGACCTTGAAGGTCTGGAATGTCTCACCGCCACCTATTACTCCCATAGATTCGCCCCTCACGCCCATGAGGAGTTCGTCATCGGAGTGATTCAGTCTGGCGCACAGCGTGTGCGTCTTCGGGGCAGCCATGAAATTTTTCCCGAAAACACAACCTGCGTAATCAACCCGGAAGAGGTGCATACAGGGCATGCGGCAACCGGAGCTGGCTGGAGCTACAAAGTCATTTATCCCCATCCGTCAGTGCTTGCCCGTGTGACGGAAGAACTCGGAGAACGTTCCGCGAGGACCCCGTATTTCACCCGCAACGTGTACAAAGACAACTACATAAGCCGACTTTTCCTCAACCTGCATGAAGCGCTCGAATCCGCTTATGCCACCCCGCTGGCAAAGCAGACCCTGCTGAACAGTACCCTGGCCAGATTCATACTCCGCTACGGCTCGGAAAAACCGAAACTCAAAACCGGTAAAAAGAACACTCCGGGCATTTCCCGGGCTCGCGAATACCTTGACGCCTTCTATGATACCCCCGTCACGCTGGACGAGCTTGCAGAAGTCGCCTGTATGAGCCAGTTCCATTTTGTACGCTCCTTCAGTTCCCAGACAGGCATCCCTCCTCATGTTTATCAGCTCTGCCGCCGTATAGGCGCGGCAAAGCAGCTTCTCTGCACCGACATGCCCCTTGTAGACATTGCAGCGGAGACCGGATTCGTCGATCAGAGCCATTTTACAAACCGGTTCAAGGCTGTGGTGGGAGTTACACCCGGACAGTTTCGAAAACTGAGCAAGAATCTGCAAGATAAACGCTCGCAGCATGGCATAGAATCTTCTTGAAATTACAGGAGGATTCTATGTTTTCACTTGAAAAGTCATTCAACAGAGCCCCATTTTTGTGGCTCGCCATTCTTGGACTGCTCTGGGGCGCCAACTTCATTTTCATGAAAATCGGTTCAGCCTCCCTAGGCTCAACCCAGATTGTCTGGCTGCGCCTTGTCTTCGGAGCACTGGTCCTTTCACCTTTCCTACCGGAAGTATTCAGGGCAATTCAGAGCAGAAAGAAACTACTTATGCACGTAGCTATGATAGCGCTCTTCGCCAACATCCTGACATTCCACTGTTTCATGGAAGGAACAAGCAGACTCAACTCCGGCATCGCCGGAGTCCTGAGCGGCACAGTTCCGCTGCTGACCGCTATGCTCGCAGCACTGACCCTGCCGGAAGAAAGAATCTCTGGACCGAAGCTGCTCGGCATCCTGCTCAGCTTCGGCGGAATCATATTCATTGTTCACCCATGGAACAACCTTGGTTCAGGCACCTTGAACGGAGCGGGATATATGCTTCTGGGCGGTATAGGTTACGCAAGTGCCTTCGTCTATGCCCGCAAAAATCTGGTTGATACCGGAGTTGCCGCCATCAGCCTTGCCGCGCTCCAGATGCTGCTGGCAGCCGTATTCTATGCCCCGCTGACCGACTGGACCGGCATTACTGGAATAACGGATTCATGGACAGTTGCCGCAAGTGTTGCTGTCGGGCTGGGTGTGCTGGGTTCCGGGTTCGCCTACGTGATATACTACGGGCTTATCCAATCCATAGGAGCGGTTGCAACCTCATCCGTATCCTACCTTCCACCTGTCGTTGCCCTGTGCATGGGAATCGTCATTCTAGGCGAAACACCTGAACCCGGCCAGTTGGCAGGATGCGCCATGGTTGTGAGCGGGATATTCCTGGTGCGAAGGTCGGTGAAAAGCTGAAATACCTGCTAACCAAGTCCGGGTATGGCGTAGCATTGAAATAGCTGCTGTGTTATGGACAGGGCAGGATAATGGGAGTACGGATTTTTCCATCTTCCTATCAACTGCAAACCGAAACCAAAACGCCATTACGGTAATACGACATGGAAATTATAAACAACCCGCAGGAACTTCAGACCCTTTCGCTCATGCTCAGGGCAGAAGGGAAAAAAGTCGCTCTGGTACCGACCATGGGCTTTTTCCACGAAGGACACCTGAGCCTCATGGACGCAGCCCGCAGGCAGGCCGACGTGGTCATCGTCAGCCTGTTCGTTAACCCCACCCAATTCGGACCCAACGAAGACCTCGACGCCTACCCGCATAACCTTGAGCGGGACGCAAAACTCGCCGAGGAACACGGGGTGGACATCCTTTTCACCCCCACCCGCGATGACATGTATTATGAAGACCACTCAACATGGGTGGAAGTTCCCGACCTCGCCGCCAACCTGTGCGGCAAATCACGTCCTGTGCATTTCCGGGGCGTGGCTACCGTGGTAACCAAGCTTTTCATGACCGCCCAGCCGCACGTGGCCGTGTTCGGTGAAAAGGACTGGCAGCAGTTGGCGATCATCAAGAGAATGGTCCGTGACCTGAACATCCCCGTGGACGTGCAGGGACACCCCATTGTCCGAGAAGAGTCCGGGTTGGCCCTGAGTTCACGCAACGTCTACCTTACCGAGGATGAGAAGAAAAAGGCCCCCATGATCCAGCAGGGCCTAAGGCAGATGCGCGATGCTGTCGATAAAGGCAAAAACAACGCAGCAGAGCTGAAAGAAGAGCTGGCAGCCTTCTACAGCCGCGAGATTCCCGGAAGCAGGGTCGATTACATCGAAATAGTGCACCCGGGGAGCATAGAAAATCTGGACATAATTGAGGGCCCTGCACTTTGTGCCGTTGCAGTGCATGTCGGAAAGGCAAGATTGATAGACAATCTTCTCATAAAGGTGTAATGTAGCCTCATTCTTATATGTCAATTTATTTATATAGCTGAAACAAGCTATATATTTCAGGGTGTTGATGGAGAATGGCTCCGTCCCCCTTTTCAATCACCTCAGGAGGAACATTTAATGATCAGCAGCAAAGGCAAGTACTTTTTTACCTCTGAATCCGTAACCGAAGGTCATCCCGACAAAGTCGCCGACCAGATTTCCGACGCAATTCTTGACTGCCTGCTTGCGCAGGACCCCAACTCCCGCGTCGCTTGTGAAACACTGGTAACCACAGGTATGGCTTTCATCGCCGGTGAAATCACCACCGCCGGATACGCTGATTTCCCCGCCATTGTGCGCGACACCATCCGTGAAATCGGATACGTACACTCCGACATGGGCTTTGACGCAGATACCTGCGCAGTTATCTCTTCCATCGACAAGCAGTCCGTTGACATCGCACAGGGCGTTGACCGTGATGCACCCGAAAGCCAGGGCGCCGGTGACCAGGGCATGATGTTCGGTTTCGCATGTACTGAAACCGACACCCTTATGCCCGCTCCCATCTACTGGTCCCACAAACTTTCCAAGAAACTTGCAGAAGTACGTAAGAACAAAACTCTTGCCTACCTGCGCCCCGATGGAAAGACCGAAGTTTCCTTTGAATACTTCAACGGCAAGCCCGTACGCATCGCCGACGTTGTTATTGCTGCACAGCACGATGACGGCATTGAACAGGCTCAGATCTACGAAGACATCAAGCGCGAAGTAATCCTCGCAACCCTGCCTGCAGACATGGTTGACGAAGCAACCAAGATCTACATCAACACCACCGGTCGTTTCGTTATCGGCGGCCCCATGGGTGACTGCGGTCTTACCGGCCGTAAGATCATCAACGACACCTACGGCGGCATGGGCAACCACGGCGGCGGCGCTTTCTCCGGAAAGGACCCCTCCAAAGTTGACCGTTCCGGTGCATACATGGCCCGTTACATCGCCAAGAACATCGTAGCCGCCGGGCTTGCCGAGCGTGCAGAAGTTCAGGTTGCATACGCAATCGGTGTTGCTGAGCCCGTATCCGTTCTGGCTACCTCCCACGGAACAGGACAGGTGGACGACGAAGTACTGACCAAGGCAGTCAAGGAAGTTTTCGACCTGCGTCCCTACTACATCTCCAAGCGTCTGGACCTCCGTCGCCCCATCTACAAGTCGTCAGCTTGTTACGGTCACTTCGGCCGCAACAACCCCGACTTCACCTGGGAAAGAACCGACGCTATAGAAGATCTCAGAACCGCCTGCAAAATCTAAGCGGCACTGAATCACACAGACTATTAAAGTCCCCGGAAGCCTTAAAGCTTCCGGGGACTTTTTCCATTCCGCACCAGCCCCTGCACACGACTCTCAAAACAGGGCACGGTCGATAACACAATATACCCGCCTTCACTGCTCAACAACGACTCATCCGCATAAAAACGCACAGAATGTATCCGAATTATTCATCCGTACAACCAAGTGGGATATAATGTTTTTTCTGTGCCGACTTGACGACTGCCCGGAATAACGTGGTAATATACAGCAAATCAAAGAATCAGATCAACTTTCATAACCAAAAGGAGAATACAATGTGCAAGACCTGTAATTGCGGAACCAACAACGAACACAGAGCCCATCAGCATGCCCACAGCCACGCAACCGGTGCGGTACACAGCCACGACCATGCTCACGACCATTCCCATATTCATGAACACACCCATGCGGACGGCACAACCCACGCGCATGAACACACTCACGTCCATACCCATTCCCACGATCATTCTCACTCCCACTCACACACGCATGAAAGCGCACACGAGCACGATCACATCCACACCCACGAAGCCCACTGCGCAGATGACAACCATGCCCATTCTGAAGGCGACATGCACGACCACACACATTAGATAATTTTCCATCCAGCGCACCAAATGCGACAACGGCCCGGAACATACAGTTTTTCCGGGCCTTTTTTAGGCTTGAGCCATTGCGCTTATGCATGTAAAGAAAGGGTCTTCGAACAAGAACACAAGTCAGGAGATTTAAATATGAGTGCCCTTAAAATCGTGGAAATGGAAGCCAAGCCGGAATTCAATATTTTTTACTTCGCCGAGCTGAACGGCTCTACCCGCATTGAGCATTCCCTCATGGAAAGCCTTGAAAAGTACTGGAACGAATGGATGCCGCACCTCAAGGTCTACAAGCTGCAACAGCCCGAAGGCGGAAAAGGCACCGACTTCCTGCTGCTCTACCTTGAAGAGGAAGTTGAAAACGCCGTTGAGGAAATCTGGCAGGCAACCCCAACAGAGGGACTCGCACACCACAACCTTGCCATCACTCTCGTAATGTCTGCCGCCCAGTCCCTGCTGCCCGAACTGGAGGAAGGCAAATGCGCACCGCTCCCCAAACCGGGTGAAGCAGCCCTCGCAGCTTTCGAATCCCTCGGACTGACCTGGAATCAGGAAGGAACCGTAAACCGCCAGTACGCCGTTTTCACCCCCTTCCCCTATTCCGGCGGTTGCGATGTCTGTTACCTTGAGGAAACCTGCCCCAAGAGCCAGACCCGCCATTAAGATAATTTTTCCATAGCTGATAAAAAGCCCGCCGGAGTGCAAACTCCGACGGGCTTTTCCTTATTGCCAACCAGAAATACTTCCACGAGAAAAGACTAAAACCGCAGTACGTTAAGCCACTGCGACTTTTTTACTGCACCAGTTGAATATTACGCCCTGAAACTACTCCACAAACGCCACACTCTTCAAAAGAGTCCGTTCGCCGAAAAACTTCTCCAGCCTTTCGCGCTCGACTTCAAGTATACGTATTTCGGACAGTCCGATTTCCCCTGTCACGCCGCCGTACATCTTCAGGGCCTGATCAATAAAACCGGATTCGACAAAACAGACCGGCATGACATACATGCGGTCATTCCACTTCATGCGGATCTTGATGATGGGATTTCGGGATTCCTGATCGGTGACAAGATTCCCGGTGCGAACCAGAGTGTCGCGCACATTTTTCTGAAGCATGACCCCGAACCGGCTAAGATTCTCGGTAAAAGCCGGTTCAAAAGCCACATAGTAATAAGGGTCCACCTTAAGAGCGATGGATTTACCCGGAATATTCAGGACAAACGGGTTCTCGGCAAAGGCCTTGCCAAGCCCCTTCTGGAGGCGGTCAACACGGGTTTTATAATCTTGTAAAGACATCGGTATAGTCCCCCTTTAGTCGAGTTATTACACCAAGATGCCTTCGGCTACCAGAGGGATGAACCCTTTTTTGCAAAAAAGGGTCTGTTCCACTGTCGCCATGTCCAATCAAAGTATGCCTCAGGCGGCTCTGCGAGGCTAGAGTGGATTAAACACACCATAGTCTACCCAGACCGTTTGATAACAAACGAATCATTCTGCAATAACACGCAAAACGAAAATCGCCAGGCTACTTCAATTCATCCTTCATACGCCTATAGGTCTGTTCATCTATTTCACCTGAAGCGTAACGATTCCTGAGGATATCATAAGCGGAAGACGTTTCGTGGCCGGATGCAGGGCTGCGGAACATGCGTACAGTAAAATAAATAATCAGCCCGATCACGACGAGCTGAAGTATGCCTCCGAAATGAAAAGGCATCCAGCTGCTCATGCCATACCCCGCACCATGACCGTAAGACAGGCCCCCACACCAACTGCCAATTGCACTCAAAATTTCCATAGCACACCTCTCTACTCTTTTTACTTACTGAGATACATATTGCGTGCCATCGCAAATTAGCGTGTAAAACATGGCAGTTAAAAATAATATCCAGCCTGCAGAACTCAACAAAGTGCAAAATAACACACAAGTAGAAGCAAAATATTGCATATAAAAAAGCCGCAATATCTCAGAAATACTGCGGCTGGAGAAAAAAAGACATTTAATCATGCTTCCAGCGAAGCATATCAGCGCGTTTTGGAGATAGGGGATGGGTAGTCCAGAGGCACCTCCTACTCTCCGAAAGCCTGCTTCATCAAATGCTTGCCGAGTCCTCCGAGTTCTTTTGGCGTGTAACCGAACACATCCTGCCAGTTCTCGGTGGATTCCATACAGAAATAAAGCTGCTTGTCCATGCCGTGCCTGCGCAGCCGGTTGACCATGAACTTGAACTGCCGCACCCGCAAAGGACGCAGCAAGCGCATTTTGTTGTCATTGCCGACGATGAACTCGTCGTAGATGTAGGTGGTCTCCGGGAAGTTCCTTTCAATGATCGGCTTCAGGTGCGGCATATGCCGGAACGACCCGAGGCTAAGGTAGGCTATCTGCTCCGGTTTGAGATAATCGAAAATCATGTCGATGGTCTCAGCGTACCCCTCGCGCCACCCTTCAAAACGTATGATGGGATCGAAGTGCAGACACACCCGGAAACCGGCCTCGGCACAGGTGCGGGCCGCTTCAAGACGCTCACGCAGCGTGGAAACCCCGAACTCCTCATGCTCGTTGACGAACGGGGCATTCAAAGACCATGCGGGCAGAATCCGGTCGGTCCGCTTGACCACATCCATCCATGAAAGGTCAATTACCTTGGATTTGAGCTCAAGGCAGACATTGGGATAATCACCAAGAAATTCCACGAGATCGCGGCTGTACCCGGTTACGGCTTCAAGGGCCAGGGAATCAGTAAACTCCCCGGTACCGACGCGGTAACGGGTGGACAGATCAGCGGAAAAGGCCTTGCCAAGCTCGTCGAAAAGGTCGTTCTGGTTAACCCAGACCTTGAGCAGTTTGTCCTGAAAATATGCCTGCAGAATGCAGTAGGAGCAGGACATGGGACAGTTCTCGCCGATATGGATAATCCGGTACCCGCAGCAGTGGTAATAACGCGTGCCGGGACAGAAGCGCAGGAACTTCCCCTTGTATTCCTTGAGATACAGAGCCTGCTTGCCACCGGCCTCGGTATGCGGAAAATTCTCGGGATCAACGATCTCCACCGGCAGGTCATCCAGCCGGGAAAGCACTCTGGCTGCAAGCGGGGTGCTTTCCATACCGCGGTCGATGTAAATTTTCTCCAGCCCGGCCAGATGCGCTGGCAATACGAATTTTCCGGACATCAGCTCTCCCCGTCCTGCTTGTCACGGCCGAGATCGAAAACAGTTTCCCAGCCCTCGTATCCGGCAATGGTTTTGAGATCGGCGAGGGCCTTCTCAAGCATTTCACGGGACTTGAAACGGGTCTGAAGGAGCACCTCTCCGGTCTCGAAACTCCCAACCGGCTCCACCTTCCAGCGGGTTCCGGCACAGATCTCGGAGGCAATTGCAGAGTGCGCTTTTTCAAGCCTGCTCAGGTTCGGGTAGCGCAACAGCTTCGCAGCCCTGCAAAGACGGGCCACAGCATCCTTGGGGGATTCATTCCCCATAGACAGAGAGAAGTCGCTTCCGCCGAGCAGTTCCGCCACAGGGGTGCTGTCACGGCGCGCGGTTTCATACAGCCAGGTCAGGAAATTCACTGCATTGGAACGCGACCAGCTGATCTGCTCGAAAAACGGCCTGGCGGCAGCCCGGTCAGCAGCCGAAATACTGCCAAGAACGGCCACTGCAGCAAGGGGTATGTTCCCGGCGGCAAGCAGTGGATCAAACTCCGTTTCAAGGTCAAGCCAGCCCATCCAGAATTCCATATCCCGCGACTTGGGCCTGATGGAAAAAACCGGTCCCAGCAGAGCCGGAATATCCTTTTTATCCATGCGCTCGGCAAAAAAACGGAAAGAGGCACACTTTACAGATTCATCCGCAGTTCGTGCAAAGTTTTCATCAATGTGTGCAATCGCACATGAAATATCATCGGGAGCGTCTACAAACACGGCTGAGACCTTTTTCCCTAGTTTACGGGCAGCCTCAACCCTTGCCCTGCCTGCAACGAGCTGTATTTTACCGTCCTTTTCCACCAGCAGAACCGGAGCAAGTTGTCCGTTTCGCCCGATTGAGGGAATAATCTTCTCCACAGGGGTCGCAGGATACAGGAGCCACGGCCCGGAACACAGTATTTCAGCCGGATCAAGGCTGTGAATGGTCGATTCTTTCAATTTCTAAAACCTCGTCAAAATGAAAAAGCTCATGCTCAACAATCAGTTGTGCACGAAATTAAATATTTTATCTACGCTTGACATGTTAGCAGGGGTATACCTATAGGGATTATTAGGAAGAATTATAAGTTGCACCTTTAGACCTGTATGCCGGGGCTGAAGGGTCCGGCTGGAACATTCATAAGAAACGGAGTTGTTGAATGTCAGAAAATTTACAAAAACAAAGGACTTTTGCACTTGTAGGCCACGGCGGTTGCGGTAAAACCTCCACCGCCGAGATGATTCTTTTCAATGCCGGCGTCATAGACAGGCTCGGTAAAATCGAGGAAGGAACCACCGCCCTTGATACCGAGCCTGAAGAAATCAAACGCCGCGGTTCCATCCAGTCCGGTTTCGCCGGTTACAAGTGGAACAAGAACGACCATTATCTTATCGACACTCCGGGTGATGCAAACTTCTGCGGGGACCTGCCCTACTCTCTAGCAGCGTCCGACGGCGTCGTTTTTACCATTGATGCCGTGGACGGAGTCAAACCCCTTTCCCGTAAAGCGTGGGCAGCAGTGGCCAAGGCGGAACTTCCCGCAATCATCTACCTCAACAAAATGGACCGAGACCGTGCGGATTTCGACGCCGCATTCAACAGCATCAACCATTCTCTCGGTATCAGCCCTGTACTGCTCCAGTATCCTATCGGAAGCAAGGAAAATTTCAAAGGCGTGGTTGATATGCTCTCCGGCGAGGCCTACATGTTCGAAGCGGACGGTAAGGTCTCCAAGGGCGATATCCCCGCTGACATCGCAGACGAAATCGAAGTCCTGCGCGAAACCATGATTGAAAACATTGCTGAAAGTGATGAAAACCTCATGGAAAAATACCTCGAGGAAGGCGAACTCACTCCCGAGGAAATAGCACAGGGACTGTCCTCCGGCGTTAAGAGCCGTACCCTTTTCCCGGTCTGCATAGGTTCCGCCATGGAAAACAAAGGCGGCAGCTTCCTTCTTGACGCAATCCAGACCTACCTGCCCGGACCGCTGGAACACAGCGCATGGCAGGGCGAAGACGGTGCAACCCGCGAATCTTCCCTCGACGGCCCCGCAGCCTGCTTTGTATTCAAGACCCTTGCCGACCCGTTTGCAGGCCAGCTGACCATCTGCCGCGTCCTTTCCGGCAAAGTCTCCGGCGACCTGAGCCTGACCAACACCAACACCGGTGCAAAAGAACGCCTCGGCAACATGCTCATGCGTGTAGGCAAGGACCAGAAACCCGTCAAGGGAGAAGTCGGTCCCGGCGCAATCATCACCCTTGCCAAGCTCAAGGAAACCTTCACCGGCGACACCCTCTGCGACGACAAGGCTCAATTCACACTCAAAAAGCCGCAGCTTGCCCCGCAGCTTATCACCTTCGCCCTCTCCCCGGCAGAAAAAGGCGACGAGGACAAGGTATTCCAGGCCATCCAGAAACTGCTCGCCGAGGACGTCAACCTCAGCCTCTCCCGCGACGAGGAGACCGGCGACATCCTGCTTTCCGGCATGGGCCAGAACCACATTGAAATCTCCGTTGAAAAGGCCAGACGCCGCTACAAGGCCGAAATCGTTCTTAACGCCCCCAAGGTTCCCTACCGAGAAACCATCAGGGGCTCCGCAGAAGTACAGGGCCGTTTCAAGAAACAGTCCGGCGGGCGCGGACAGTTCGGCGACTGCTGGATCAAGCTTGAACCCATGCCCAAGGGAGCAGGATACGAATTCGTCAACAGCATTGTCGGCGGCGTAATCCCCAAGCAGTACATCCCCGCAGTCGACAAGGGTGTTCAGGAAGCGGCAGCCAGAGGCTACCTGTCCGGCTCCCCCATTATCGACTTCAAGGTCACCCTCTATGACGGCTCCTACCACACGGTGGACTCCTCCGAAATGGCCTTCAAGGTTGCCGGGTCCATGGCCTTCAAGAAGGCCTGCGAACAGGCCGGGGTAACCCTGCTTGAACCGCTGATGAACGTGGTCGTTGAAGTTCCCGACGAATTCATGGGCGACATAATCGGCGACCTTTCCAGCCGCCGCGGCAAGGTGCTCGGCTCTGACTCCACCGCAGGAGTAACAGAGGTGAAAGCCCACGTGCCCATGTCCGAAATCCTCAAGTACGCACCGGACCTGCGCTCCATGACCGGCGGACAGGGAACCTTCACCATGGAAATGTCCCACTATGAGGAATGCCCGCCGCCCATCGCTGATAAGGTCATTGAAGGATATAAACTGAGCAGGGAAGAATAGCTCTCCTTCATTATAAGATAGACAAACAAGGGCCGGAACGATTGTTCCGGCCTTTTTGCATTTGTATTCCGGGAATACTGTGTGACATCTTCACATAACAATTCCTGTTTTGGCGTGACTGAAACACCAATCCCGTGATATGTGTCTATAACCAAAATCCCATAACTACAGCCTGCTCATCGTAATAAGCCCATAATACTGAGCAAGACCGACACGGGAGGATCATGTAATGAATGATGAAAAGAAATGCCCGGTAACCGGAAGATCATCCAGTCAGGTGGCCGGAAGCGGTACTTCCAACCGGGACTGGTGGCCTAACCAGCTGAACCTGAGCATCCTGCACCAGCATTCCGCCAAGTCCAACCCCATGGACGAAAAATTCAACTATGCTGAAGAGTTCAAGAAACTTGACCTTGAAGCCCTGAAAAAAGATCTTTTTGAACTGATGACCGATTCTCAGGACTGGTGGCCTGCCGACTACGGACATTACGGCCCTCTGTTCATCCGCATGGCCTGGCACAGTGCCGGAACATACAGGATCGGAGACGGCCGCGGCGGAGCAGGGTCCGGCAGTCAGCGACTTGCCCCCCTGAACAGCTGGCCGGATAACGTGAACCTCGACAAGGCCCGCAGGCTGCTCTGGCCCATCAAACAGAAATACGGACGCAGGATATCCTGGGCCGACCTCATGGTCTTCGCCGGAACGTGCGCCATTGAATCCATGGGGCTGAACCCCTTCGGCTTTGCCGGAGGACGCGAAGACGTGTGGGAACCTGAGGAGGACATCTACTGGGGTGATGAGGACACCTGGCTCGGCGACACCCGCTACAAGGGCGACCGAAAGCTGGACAACCCGCTGGCAGCTGTGCAGATGGGGCTTATCTATGTCAACCCGGAAGGTCCCAACGGCGAACCCAACGCAGTGGCATCCGGAAGAGACATCCGCACCACCTTTGCGCGCATGGCCATGAATGACGAAGAAACCGTGGCACTTGTGGCCGGCGGTCATACTTTCGGAAAATGCCACGGAGCAGGTGACGCGGCACTGGTCGGCCCCGAACCGGAAGGAGCACCGCTGGAAGAACAGGGTCTCGGCTGGAAAAGCCGCCACGGCAGCGGCAAGGGCGGTGACACCATATCCAGCGGCATCGAAGGCGCATGGACACCCACTCCCATAAAATGGGACAACAGCTATTTCGACACCCTCTTCCGGTATGACTGGGTTCTGGTAAAAAGTCCCGCCGGGGCATCCCAGTGGATTCCCTCCGATCCTGAAGCACGTAAAACCGTACCGGATGCCCACGATCCAGACAAAACGCATGCCCCCATGATGACCACTGCGGATCTTGCCATGCGTATGGACCCGATCTACGGGCCGATCTCCAAACGGTATCACGAAAATCCCGCTGAACTGGCGGAGGCCTTTGCACGGGCATGGTTCAAGCTGACCCACCGCGACATGGGCCCGCGTTCACGTTACCTCGGCCCTATGGTTCCTGAAGAGGAACTCATCTGGCAGGACCCCGTTCCGGCAGTGGATCACAAACTTATCGATGCAGGAGACATTGCTGCACTCAAGACCAGAATCATGGGTTCGGGACTCACCATAGCACAGCTTGTATCCACCGCATGGGCTTCCGCATCCACCTTCCGCGGTTCGGACAAACGCGGCGGGGCCAACGGTGCACGCATCAGGCTGGCCCCGCAAAAAGACTGGGAAGTCAACCAGCCCTTGCAACTGACCGCAGTGTTGAAATCTCTTGAGATCATACAGAAGGAATTCAACACTGAGCAATCCGGTGGAAAGAAAGTCTCCATGGCCGACCTGATCGTACTGGCCGGTTGCGCCGCAGTAGAACAGGCCGCAAAGAGAGCCGGATACGAAGTGACCGTTCCCTTTGCTCCCGGCCGTACCGATGCTTCGCAGGAGCAGACCGATGTACAGTCATTTGCGGTGCTCGAACCGGCAGCGGACGGATTCCGCAACTACCAGAAGGCTAAATTTGCGGTGACGGTTGAAGAACTGCTCATCGACAAGGCCCAGTTGATGACCCTGACCGCACCGGAAATGACCGTGCTGATCGGTGGACTGCGGGTTCTAGGAGCAAACTACGACCAGTCCCGGCACGGAGTCTTCACTGACAGGCCTGAAACACTCAGCAACGACTTCTTCCTTAACCTGCTCGACATGTCCACAGCATGGAAACCGACCGGAGAGGAAGCCGATCTGTTTGAAGGCCGTGACCGCTCAAGCGGGGAACTCAAGTGGACCGGCAGCCGCATCGACCTTATCTTCGGTGCCAACTCCCAGCTCCGGGCCATTGCCGAAGTTTACGGCTGCGAGGATTCCGGCGAAAAATTCGTAGCCGACTTCGTCAAGGCATGGGACAAAGTGATGAATCTCGACCGGTTTGACCTTGTCTAGACCATCAAAATCATCATAAACAGACCAGAAGGCCGGGACACATGTTCCGGCCTTTGTCCGTTAAAAAATAATTCCTATATTTTTCTTTGTCCTGCAGTCAAACGAGATGACTGCGGCATGTTTCAGCCGCTCCCACAGCTTAGCAGTGCCTACTGCCTCTCTCCTGCCGGGCTTTCATCACACAGATTTTTCGCTCCGTAAGATCATAACCTTCCATCACATCTCCATTCGCTTCCGGCGTAATGCCGCTGCTCTGCACTTCTTCCTCAGCCTCTCAAAAGTCTCAGGCTTAACAGTCCGCTGAAAACCGCCCACGCCCTATTTTCATTATTTTACCTTGCCCCCTTGTTTACCGGGAGAAATTAAACTACTTAATTGGTTGTTTTTGACTTAAAATGAATACATGAACGGATTTCCCTGCGCGATACGCAAAAAAGAAACAAACGATTTCATGGAAAACCGTTTAACTGATATTTACCCGAAACATTTAACCAAATGAATAAAACCGTGAGCCTGTTAAGAACCCTTTTTTTCTATCTGGTATTTTTCCCTGCCACCATCTTCTTTTCCGTGGTAGCCATTGTAGGCCGCAACCAGACCTCCAGCCACTGGTGTGAACGCAACTGGGGCCGCCTTGTTGTATGGCTCTGCGCAAGCAAGGATTCCGTTGATCTCAGCGCACTTGATGAAAAACAGACCTACGTATTCATGGTCAACCACCAGAGCTTTTACGACATCCCCCTGCTCTTCAAACACCTCGCCCCGTGGCAGTTCAAATTCGTAGCCAAAAAATCACTTTTCGACTTCCCGGTCTTCGGCCACGCCATGACTGCCGGGAACCACATTTCAATTGACCGGGAAAACAGACGTCAGGGCATGCGCGATATCCAGAACGCCATTGACGTTGCCAACAGAGGCAACTCGCCCCTTATCTTTCCCGAAGGAACCCGCAACCCCGCACCGCAGGAAGACGGGCTCATGCCCTTCAAGACCGGCGGAATGGTACTGGCCCTGAAATGCCAGAAGCCCATCGCTCCGGTGGTCATGTACGGCATAAACAAGGTCTGCGCCAAACACAGCCTGTGGATGAATCCCTTCCAGGAAATCAAGATCAAGGCTCTCCCGCCCATTGATATTTCCGAATACTCAGTCCGCGACCGCAACAAACTCAAGGAACAGCTTGAAGAAGTTATGGGTAAAGCCTATGCGGAGCTGAAAAATGCCTGATGCGCAGCTTACGGTCTGCCCTCTCGGGGGGTTGGGCGAAATCGGACTGAACTGCATGGTGCTCAGCACTGCAGAGGCAGTCGCAATCATCGACTGCGGGCTTATTTTTCCAGACGACGCTCTTTTCGGCGTTGATATTGCCATCCCGCGCTTCGACCATATTCTTACCCTTAAGAACAAGCTCAAGGGCATCGTGCTCACCCACGGGCATGAAGACCATATCGGCGCACTGCCCTGGCTGCTTCCTTATATAGATGTACCGGTCTACGGTTCGGCATTCACCCTCGGCCTTGTTGAAAACAAGCTGCGTGAACACAACCTTGAAGCCTATGTGGACCTGCGCGAGGTGAAACCATACGAGCGGCTGACGCTGGGCGACATGACCTTCAACTTTTTCCCGGTCTGCCATTCCATCATCGACGGTTACGCGCTTGGCGTTGAAACCCCGGTGGGCCGCGTGGTCCACACCGGAGATTTCAAGATTGACCGCAACCCCCTCGGCGGGCACGCAACAGACCTTGAAGCCATCCGCAAGTTTTCCGAACAGGGCGTGACCCTGCTGTTTTCGGACTCCACCAACATTGAGCAGGACGGTTACGCCCTCACCGAGCGTGAAATCAAAAGCTCCATGCGCGACATCTTCGAAGAAGCCGAAGGTCGCATTCTGGTGACACTCTTCTCCAGCCACATCCAGCGCATGCAGGAAATATTCGACCTCGCCGATGAAACCGGACGTGTGGTGGGCATCAGCGGCAAGTCGCTGGCCCGCAACATCGAACTTGCCCGCGAGATGGGCAAACTGCGCGTTCCGGGCCGCAACATCATCGAACTTGAAGACCTTCCCGATTACCGCGACGATGAAATCGTTCTGCTGGTGACCGGTTCACAGGGGGAATCACTGGCCTCGCTCTCGCGGCTTTCCACCGGGGACCACCGTCAGCTTTCCATCAAGGAAGGCGACCTCGTGCTCATGTCCTCGCGGTTCATACCCGGAAACACCAAGGCCATTACCAAAGTCATCAACCGGCTCTACAAGCTCGGCGCAGAAGTTCTTTATGAAAAGGTACAGGGCATCCACGCATCCGGACACGCCCATCGCGAAGAGCTGCGCACCATGCTTGAAACAGTGCGGCCCAAATATTTCATCCCCGTGCACGGCGAATACCGGCACCTGATCAAACACGCCCGGCTTGCCGTTGAAACAGGCGTGGCACCGGAGCGGGCTCTGGTCATCGAAGACGGGGAACCGGTAACCTTCCTGCTGCACGGCATCCGCTTTGAGGAGAATGTACCTGTACAGTGCACCCTCGTGGACGGGAAAGGTGTCGGCGATGTAGGTCAGACAGTTCTCAAGGAACGCCAGCTTCTGGCCGGAGAAGGCCTTGTTATCGTTGCCCTCGTGGTTGATTTCAATTCCGGCGAAATCCTGCGCGGCCCTGAAGTGACCTCCAAGGGATTCGTTTTCGAGCAGCAGTATTCACACCTGCTTGAGGATGCCAAATGCATCGTGCTTGACGTCTATGAAAACATTCCTCCCGGACAGACCAGCAAACTCAAGGAACGCATCCGTTCCGCACTGCGCCGTTTCTTCCGCAAGGTGCTCGGCAGGGATCCGGTGGTCATACCGCTGGTGATTTCCATCACCGGTGATGAGGAAAGCGACATCGACGCCAAATGTGAAAAATGCATGATCTAATACAGATATAAACAAGGTGACGGAAGAGACGAAAAACCGGTTATGATTTTCCTGTATTTGTGGTATGGACCTTTGTGATGCTCAATGAAACGCGGGAGTGCAGATGAAAGTATTTCGGATCAAGCATGGAGAGAACGTTTTTTACGCAACCCTTGAGGGCGACCACTTCAAGAGCCTCATAGCCGGGCAGACGGGAGAAGGACCGATCCCCCTCAACGAATGCCTGATCCTGCCCATAGTAGTCCCGTCCAAGATCGTCTGCGTCGGACTGAACTACAAGGAGCACGCCAGAGAGCTGAACATGGACATGGAAGAGGATCCCATGATCTTCCTCAAACCGTCCTCAGCGGTCATCGGCAACAACGATGCCATAATAATGCCCTCCATTTCACAGCAGGTGGACTATGAAGGGGAACTGGCGGTCATCGTCGGCCAGCCCATAAAAAATGTACCGCCGGAAATGGTGGCTCCGCTGATCTTCGGCTACACCTGCGCCAACGATGTCACCGCAAGGGACTTCCAGCGCAAGGACAAGCTCTTCACCCGCGCCAAGGGGTTTGATACTTTCGCACCCATCGGACCGTGCATTGAAACCGAGCTGGACACTTCCGCGCTGGGTCTCCGGACCATGGTAAATGGAGTGGTCCGCCAGGAAGGCAATACCTCGGACATGATGCGCACCCCGCACGAGCTGGTCAGCTATATTTCCACCATCATGACCCTCAATCCCGGCGACGTGATCATGACCGGAACCCCCAAGGGAATCGGAACCCTCAAGGACGGGGATACGGTTGAAGTCGAGATAGAAGGAATCGGCACGCTGAGCAACAAGGCTCTCTCCGAGGAATCACTGAAAACAATCGTGCAGTAACCGGGCACAGGCCGGCAATATTTCGCTGAAGCTTCAGGGATACCGGAAGAATATCGAAAAACGGCAGCAGCACGGGTCAAAATTATTTTTCAAAGGCTGGCACTGAGGGGTTGATTTCGAATCAATTTACCTGTAATGGTGCGTAGCCAAATTCACACATTCCGGCTTTTTTAGGGTGCCCGCAACGGTTGCGGGTTCGTATCCGCCGGAATGGAGGAAAAACCCAGGAGGAAATCATGGCATACGTAACTATGAAACAAATGCTGGAGACCGGTGTTCACTTCGGTCACCAGACCCGTCGCTGGAACCCCAAAATGCGCCCCTTCATCTTCGGCGCACGCAACGGCATCCATATCATGGACCTGCAGCAGACCGTTAAGCTTTTCCGTAAAGCTCACGACTTCATTGCTGACACCGTTGCCAACGGCGGCAAAATCCTTTTCATCGGCACCAAGCGTCAGGCTCAGGAAGCCATCGCTGCTGAAGCAGGCCGCGCGGACATGTACCACGTGACCCACCGCTGGATGGGTGGAACCCTCACCAACTTCCAGACCATCAAGAAAAGCATCGATCGCCTCAAAAAGCTTGAAGATATGTTCGAAGACGGTACCATCAACCGTTTCCCCAAAAAGGAAATCGTAATGATGGGTCGCGAAGTTAAGAAACTTAACCTCGCTCTGGGCGGTATCAAAGATATGAACGGTTCCCCCGCTGCCGCTTTCGTCATCGACCCCAAGCGTGAGCAGATTGCTATTCAGGAATGCCGCAAGCTTGGTATCCCCGTAGTTGCAGTAGTAGACTCCAACTGCGATCCCGATATGGTTGACTACATTATTCCCGGTAACGACGATGCCATCCGCGCCATCAAACTCTTTGCAGCTCACATGGCTGATGCCTGTCTCGAAGGCGCTGCACGCCGCAAAGAAGACAAGGTAATGGCAGCTGAAGAAACCAAGGCTACCGAGAAAGCAGTAGAAGCTGAAGAAACTCCTCAGGAGGCAGAATAATCATGGCTATTACCGCACAGATGGTTAAGGCCCTGCGTGAAAGAACCGGCGTAGGAATGATGGATTGCAAAAAGGCACTCGCTGAATGCGGCGGTGACGAAGAAAAAGCAATCACCTACCTGCGTGAGAAAGGTCTTGCCAAGGCTGCTAAAAAGGCCGGTCGCGCTACCAGCGAAGGTCTCGTAGGCACCTACATGCACAGCAACGGCAAGCTCGCCACCATGGTTGAGCTCAAGTGTGAAACCGACTTCGTTGCCAAGGCTGAGCAGTTCATTCAGCTCGCCAAAGATCTGGCAATGCAGGTTGCAGCAACCAACCCTGTTTGCGTACGCCCTGAAGAACTGCCCCAGGATCTTCTCGAGAAAGAAAGAGAAATCTACAAGCAGCAGGCTATTGCTGAAGGCAAGCCCGAAAACATCGCTGAAAAGATCGTTGAAGGCCGCATTCAGAAATACTACAAGGAAGTCTGCCTTCTCGAGCAGGTCTTCATTAAAGACGACAAAAAGACCATTAAAGATCTCGTCAACGAGACCATCGCAGTTCTCGGTGAGAACATGCAGGTCGGTCGCTTCGCTCGCATCAACCTCGCGGAAGCTGCAGCAGACGAAACTAAAGACGAAGAATAAGACGTCACCGAAAACGGGCCGCAAGGCCCGTTTTTTTTGTCCAATTTTTAACAAGCGGACCAAACCTGTACCAGGGACTATAGTTGAAACGACGAAATCACTATACCATCCGAACAGGATCTGAACGAAAGACACTGAATCGGGAACGGCATGAAGCCTCCTGTGTTGTCGGTGAATTTCGAAGATGAATTTTTCAAAGCTCAAATTCAATACGGAATGCCCGTTTTTGGATTTGGGCTTTTTAAGGGGCAAATTTCGGTTGCAGCCGAAGTTCCCCCACGGGTTAGCAGTATGCGGTAATATCTGCTAACGTGGACGAACTGCACGGAAACGGAACAACTGTTTATTTGAAAACACCGGATGGCGGATCAGATTCCCGCAAGCGCCAGAAGAAACACATCCGGATAAAAGCCCAGCACCAACAACCGGACAAGATCCGCTTAAAAAACAGGGGAAAGTATGGACAAGTTGCACTATTCACGGGTAATGATCAAACTCAGCGGTGAGGCACTGGCCGGAGATCAGCAGTTCGGTATCAAGCCTGCAGCAATCAGCCAGTTTGCCGGCGAGATTGCAGAGGTGGTAAAGAAAGGTCTGGAAGTCGCTCTGGTCATCGGTGGCGGTAACATTTTTCGCGGCATGTCCGATTCTGCAAAGGGCATGGACCGTGCTTCCGCCGACTACATGGGAATGCTCGCAACCATCATGAACGCTCTGGCAGTTCAGGACGCTCTTGAAAAACTCGGTTGCGATACCCGCGTAATGTCCGCAATTCCCATGCAGGCCGTTGCCGAGCCTTACATCCGCCGCAGAGCCGTCCGTCACCTTGAAAAGGGCCGGGTGGTAATCTGTGCTGCAGGAACCGGTAACCCCTACTTCACTACCGACACCGCCGCAGCACTCAGGGCCATGGAGCTTAAGACCGAGGCGATCATCAAGGCGACCAAGGTTGACGGAGTCTACGACAAAGACCCCATGAAGCACGACGATGCAGTAAAATTTGAATCTATCACCTACATTGAAACTCTCGAAAAGAGACTGGGCGTAATGGACTCCACCGCCACTTCACTGGCCATGGACAACAATATGCCCATCATTGTCTTCAACCTCTTTGAGAAAGGCAACATCGAGCGGGTTGTCAGGGGTGAAAAGATCGGAACAATTGTTCACGGAGGATAATTCTTTATGATTAATGAAGTTTTTGCCGACGGCAAAAAAAGAATGGAAGGCGCGCTGACCTCCCTGGAAGGCGATTTCGGAAAACTGCGCACCGGACGTGCAGCCACTTCGCTGGTGGATAAGATCCCCGTAGATTACTACGGCACACCTACCCCCATCAACCAGTTGGCTTCCGTTTCCGTACCGGACTCCCGTACCGTTGCCATCCAGCCCTGGGACAGGGGTGCTTTCTCCCTTATCGAAAAAGCACTGCAGCAGTCCGACCTTGGTCTCAACCCGGTCAACGACGGTAAGGTCCTGCGCATCATCATTCCTCCCCTTACCGAGGAACGCCGCAAAGAGCTGGTCAAGATCGCCAAGAAGTACACCGAAGAGTCCAAGATCGCTATCCGCAACGTGCGCCGCGATATGAACGATACCCTGAAGAAGCTGGAAAAGGACAAGGATATCTCCGAGGACGAACAGCGCAAGGCACAGGACGACGTTCAGAAGCTCACCGATGACTACGTCAAGAAGTGTGATGCTGCCTGCGCCGAGAAAGAAAAGGAAATCATGGAAATCTAGTACGATGCTGCCCCGACATTTAGCCGTTATCATGGACGGCAATGGACGGTGGGCCAAAGCGCGCGGGCTGAAAAGGAGCGAAGGTCACAAGGCCGGAACCCAGGCCGCGAAAAACATCGTCACCAGATGCCGGGAACTTGGCATCGAACACCTGACCCTCTACACCTTCTCCAAGGAGAACTGGGCCAGACCAAAAGACGAGATTGCCACGCTCTTCGATCTGCTGACGGTATTTCTCAAGAAAGAACTTACCAGCCTGCGAGAGCAGGACATACGCCTGAAAATACTGGGGGAACTCTCTGAGTTCCCCTTCGGCGTCAAGCAGGTTGTGGCCCACACCATCAAAAAAACGGAGGACTGCAAGTCCATGACCCTCAACCTTGCCCTGAACTATTCCGGGCGGGACGAACTGGTCAGGGCCTGCAGAAAAATGGTCGCAGAAGGAATAAGTGAAGACCGGATAACCGAAGAAACCATGTCCGACTACCTGTACACAGCCGGACAGCCCGACCCGGACCTGATAATCCGCACCAGCGGAGAGCTGAGACTCTCCAACTACCTGCTCTATCAGGCCGCCTATTCGGAACTCTACTTCACTGATGTCTACTGGCCCGACTTCACCCCCGAAGAACTCGACAAGGCTCTGGCCGAATATGCTCGCCGCCAGCGCCGGTTCGGGAAAACCGGCGATCAAATCTAGATCACGAAAGCCTACGGAACCGCCTCTGATTTTTTCGGGGGCGGTTTTTTCTTTGATTCAAACCCTGCATACCTGAACTCCCCCCTGCTGTCCTGCAGCACATCCTGCGCACCCAGATATACTGCTGGAAATATTCTTCCGCCAGCCCCGCATATAACTATATAAAATCGTTAACCGGGCGCTCACTCATTCAGGTAAAAAAACATTAGCAAAGCTCTTTATGACAATAACAAAATGTGCGATAGATTAAAGATATCCAAGTTCACATTTCTTACTTCAATCCGAGATCTTTTACAGCCGGATCCGACAGCAACCGCATGAACAGAGGGAGGTCTTTCATGTATTCCACATTCAGGAGCTGCATTGCCTTGTCGATTGCAGCCTGCATCCTTGCTGCAGGCTGTGTTCCCAAACAGAACTCCGCAATTCAGCAACAGGCCCCAGTACAGACAGCAGTAAGAACCGAAACAGTGGTCATAACACCGCTGGTTACTGCAACAGCCCAGAGCAGAAGCAATGTCCGTGAAGTTTCATCTTCTAAATCAAACGTCGTGGATATTCTTGCAGAAGGAACTCAGATAGAAATAACCGGCAGAAACGGCAACTGGTACAAAGTCAAACGCACTGACGGAACCGGCGCATCCGGATTCGTTTACCACAAACTGATCACTCTGGACTTCGGAAACTATCTGGGAACCAGAGGATTCAACAAAGAAAAGGCCACGGTATACGATGCACCGGACAAAAGCCGCCGGACTCCGCTGGACCTTCCCGCCCAAAGTCAGTTTGACATCGTCGGATACGAAAACGGTTTCTATCAGGTCAAAGGTGAAAACTTTGACGGATGGATTGCCTCAGAAATCTGTGTGGCCGATCCCCTTGCGCCCATAGCCAAGACTAAGACCATCACCGTAGCCTGCAAGGACGGAACTGCCACGGTTCAAAAAACCGTAAGTGGAAAGCAGGTTGCTACCGCCCAGCCGGAAAAGAAGTCTTCTTTCAAATCCAGCACTAAGAGCAAGACGACCACCACCAAGAAAAAAGCTTCGGCAGACAGTGGTGTCGGCGCAGCTCTTTTCGGAGCATTTGCTTCCGCGCTCCTTGGCGGGGGCGGACAGCAGCATGCTGTGCAGCCGCAAAGCCAGAACGATGCCATCAAGGATATTCTCAAGAGTGTCAGCGTGGGTAAGGAACTGGCCCAGAAGACTGTTGAAATCCGCGAACAGATGCTGACTGCACTCAACGAGACCAGAGCATTGCAGTCTCTGGTCGGAGCCACTGTTGCAGCCATGAACGACAACTACAAGGCAGCAGCAGATACCGCCCGAGGTGTCAGCACAACCGGAATGAAGAAAATTTCCATCAAGGCCTTCATTCAGGACCTTTCCTACGAGCCTACAGAGTCAATTGAAGGCGCTGCCGTAAAAATCGCTGAAAACGGCAAAATGCTCAACGCGCTGGAAAATCAGATCAAGTCGGAAGCTGCAGACTTCTCCAACCTCAATGCGCAGCAGATTCAGAACCTTGATTCCATCATTGATTCGTTCTCCAACAACCTGCACGCATCCAATGCCATGTATGACCTGAGCATTGAAAAATCCAACAACGTCATCGTCGGCATCGACAGGGCAATCACTGCCTATGATGAAAAAGCCGGCCCCCTTGCCGCGGAAGTAACCAAGCAGGCAGGTATCGTAGCCCTTGCAACCGCAGAACTGGTAGGCCAGATCAGCAACGCCCAGAACAACCCCATCGGAGCGCTTACCGCCATACCAAGGCTGATTGAGATTCAGGAAGAACTGACCAACCTGACCACCCTGTTCAAGGACTTCCAGGCAGACTACGAGTACATCGAAAACAACTCCGCGCTGATCACCCAGCAGGGCAAGGACATCAGCCGGATCATCATGACTGCGCGACGCAAGAACACGCAGGTAACCACCATGCTCGAATCGTATTTCCAGCAGAAGCTGGCCCTCAGCAGCAGACTCAAGGAAAAGCTGGCCAGTCAGGCTGCATCCGGATTTGCGGAAGTGGAAAAGAAAGCTTCCTCTGTCGCTCTGGCTGAAGACATGTTAGACTAGATAAAACACTTTAGGAGTTTATAATGAAGAAAATTTATATTGCAATCCTCTGCATGGCCCTTCTGCTCGCATTCGCAGGATGCGGATTCAAGCACGCCGAGTCCGCCAAGACCTCCATGCATGACGTCAACCAGTCTGCAGAGGATCTGAAGGAAGAGACTGAAACCTCCAAGCAGAAAACCGAAGACATCAAGGAACAGGAAACTCAGGACACCGTCCAGGGTCATAAGTGGTAGCAGCATGGACCGCAGACTTTGCATAATTCCGGTTCTGCTTGCGGCTCTCCTTTTTGCGTCCATAGCCGAGGCTCGGGAACTCTACATCATTCCCTCGGCCATCGGAAAAGTTCGCAACAAGGAAGACGACAGGCATAAGGACGAGCTGGAAGAGATACTCAACGACAAGGAATTCAAAAAGGAACTCCGTAAAGGGATTCTTGGATTCCTCAAGCGTGCAGCCGCGAAAAACGAGGGAGTGAACATCAAGCGGGCCGAATTCAACACCCAGTTCGACCCGGAATCAATTCTCGTCCCTCTGCTCTTCTTGGACAACGTGGTCACGTTCGTTGACGAATTCGGATCAGCCGAGCAGACACTCTACAAAGGCAGTGTCTATATCGGCCTGAACTTCCTGCTCTTTCAGGCACAATCGGAGTCACTGGTCTATTCAGTTCCCATGCTGGTCTCGGTGCCCTATCTGGACAAGACCCCGAACTTCAGCCTTACACCGCTTGCCGGACAGATCCGGGCTGCCGTAGTCCAGTTCTTTACCGACAAGAAACGGCTCAAGCCGGATGCCCAGAATGAACTCGGGAACTGCCTTGCAGACCTTGAGTATCTGTTTTCGACCAAAACTTGCGAGATAAAAAACATCAACCTTTCCGACGGGACCAAAAAGCGCATCGAAAATCAGGCCAAGTATGTTTCACTGGCTCAGATGCTGGCCGCACAGGCCCTGTCCGAGGAGCATCTGGTACTTCCTCCCAAGTCCAGACTCCCGGCTTTCCGCAAAGGGCTTCATGCCGCAGTCTCCATGTTCGGGGTCTCCTTTCAGCAGGGTGCGGATAAGTCAGGGTTCTCGGAAAAAGACAACGTATATCAGACCAGCATGCGCATGCCGGCACCTCAGACCGTCTACAGCATGCTGATCAAGACCGGAACCAAGGATAACGACCTCGGTCCTTACATTGAACGCAACTACACTACCGCAGCCATCATCGAGGGAGGCGGCGAAGTAATCAAGTGCATCAAATCAGTAGATGCCACCATAGCCAAACGGCACACAAAAGTTTCGGACGTTTATTACTACAACAGCCTGATCAATGCCCTGAGCAACCTGAATCAGTGCAAACGGTAAACCGGTCCCGACTAGAGACGACCGCGAGTCCAGGAGAATGACATGAACAAGAAATCGGCCCTTTCCGTACTGGTCAGCATCGTGCTGGTAGCCGTTTTTGCATCCACAGGACTATGCGCCGGTAAGGACGGATTCAAGATCTACTCCAAGAAGGGAAAGCCGACCATCGTATTCTCGCTTGTCCCGCGCGTAAAAGGTGAAAACCTTTCCCCGCAGGAGTGCGAGAACCTGATCCGCAACCTCAACAAGGCCCTGCAGCAGGAATTCAACGAGGCCGGATTCGAAACCCACCGCGACCGCATGATTACAGGATTCCTGCTCGATTCCTGCAAACGGTCCTATGCAACATCGCAGCAGACCGTTACCGAAGATGAAATCATCGACATAGCCCGCGACAACTTAGTGGACTACGTGGTGATTGGGGCTTCCGAGGTGGATATATCATTTGACGAGGATTACGAACAGTACACCGCGCTGGTGGACATAAACGGTGACTTCCTCGGAGTGGAATTCGACCCGCCCACCTCATACGCCCTGAACCTGACCGGGGAATACATGCATCCAGACAAAGATAGGCTCATCAAGCTGGCAGTAATCGACCTGGCCCGCAAAATTGCCCGACTCAGGACCATTGATACGGTGCTCAAGCACTGGGATGCCAATAATAAGAAGAAAAAGTAGCTTTCTCTCCGAAAAACTGAGAGCCCTGCGGAGTTGATCAAATCCGCAGGGCTTTTTCATTCATGGCTTCCGGAAAGCTATTCTGCTTTATCCGGATTAACTATTACCTTGACCAGTTCCTTTTTCACTTCATCTTTGGAACCTTCAAAGATTCCACTTGCCAACTGCAGGAACGGATCCGCATTTTTGGTTTCCACAATCACGGTCTGGAGGGTGTAGGGAAGCAAACCATCCTTATCTACACCTTTTTCCAGCTTCAATCCAGACATCCACGCTGTAGTCTTACCAGTCAAAGCTATGTCGTTCAACCTTACACCCGGCACGACTCCCTTAAACACCATCGTTCCTGTTGCAAAAGAAGTACTTTTAGCCGCTTCCGTTGCAGTGTTCCCCGGTTGCTGTAAAAGGAAGGTAAACGCCAGGTCTCTCTCTTTTTTGAATGAACTCGCTAAGTTTGAGCCGTACTCAAAATACTGCGCCTGCATCTTAACAGAGGAATCATCACGTGAACGCTGGATAAGAGATTCAAAATACAGTTTCGGTGGGGATGCGACCCCTATTTTCTTAAGAAAGTTCTTAATCTTTTGGTTTTTGTATCCATCCAGCCCGTCCGAACCAACGGTGCCGAAGTCCCCAACGACAACTGTCAGACAACCGGTTTCAGGAAGAACAATCTGTTTACCTGCCTGAACTTGCAGATAACCGTCTGTGGCAGGCACGGTCAGCATGTATTCATCAGCTTCAGCTGCTTTCGAGAGAGTATTGCCAATAAAATCGATTGTTTTACCGATAGCGACAGGAGCAACAGCAGCAATGATCGCGCCTACCAGTGCTGCCGATCCATCCTGCGGTTTTGCCCCGTCTTTACTGGGACATGAATCAGTCACGAAAGCCCGGACGTCGATTGTTGATACTTTCTTACCTCCACACCCAAGCAAACTGAGACAACACACTAAAACAATGATGAACCTCACTTGAAACATATGCCCTCCACGCTTAGCAGTTAACATTCATAACAGGCTATAACCTGAACCAATAAACCACTTTTATTATTGATCAGATGGAAACACCGTAAGCCTCGGTGAACGCTTCTTTGACATAGTCCATCGACGCATAGCCGAACCCAGCATGTCCCCATCTGTTAGATCCCCAACTGTTCCTGATTATAAAACGGTTTTCATCATATCCGACTAACGCTACAGCATGACCGTACTGGGCAGTATTTGCATAATACGAGTCCATCTGATCTGAATGGCTCGTGAACGAATGCCATGTAGAATCAACATCAAGACGAGTAAGGACCGGACCACATTTCGAAATCCACTCTTTCCAATCATCTAAATTCCTGCCCAGGTTATAGTACCCGGCAAGTCTCAACCTTGAAGCAATGGAATAAAAATCCGTTTCTTTTCCCCGATATAAACTGCCAAGACTAAACGGTAAGACTGAATCCGTAACTATTCCGTATTTACGGGCCACCATCAAAGCCGCCTTGAGATTGGTTCCGGACCTTTCAATAAATGTTGTCGGGTATGTTACATAGTCATCAAACTCCTTTGATGCCATCCATATAAATCTCACAGACAGCTTTTCATCATCCCCAATGCGACCTGCTTTCACAAAATGCCACCTAAGCACCGAGTCGGCCAAAGCCCACCCAACACACGCTCCAGACTGTCCCTGATCCCCGACATCCCACCAATTCTCTCGTAAATCCACACTCTTCGGAATAGGTCCAGGTACAAGCACTCCGGAATTTCGAGCAGAATCAATTGTCCAGTCCGAATCGGTATTACGTGATTTAAGACAGTTTAAGACCCTGTTTTGAGAAACTCCGGTAGCCATGCGACCCCTCCAAAAGCAAAAGATTACCTGAGTGCTGATAAACAGCGCACCTTTTTACTAACCACCTAAAGATTTATATTATTTTTAATATAACAAATTTTAAAATATATGTTAAGTTCATTTAATATTTTTACCAGCAAAACATATAGAACCATAAAATACCAAATAATTTCCTTGGTTAACTTCCACCTATTAAAAAAGACCCACATAAAAAAAGGGAGAGTGACTTTTTCAGACACTCCCCCTTTCGGCTATATAACTGGTTGAGAAGGAACGGTTTAATCGTCCTCTATCTGCGACGGATCAAGTTCGGCATTGGCGTACTCCATGTGAAGCCCGGAACCGATGAACAGTTCGCAGACATCCGGGTCAATATGACGATCCTTGACCATGAACCCTAGAATTTTGATGGCCTGAGCCAGCTTCATGGGCTTCTTATAGGGCCTGTCCTTAGCGGTAAGGGCCTCAAAAATATCGGCTACAGCCATGATGCGGGCCTGCATCGGCAACTGGTCTTCGGAAAGGGCATTCGGATAGCCGGTTCCATCCAGCTTTTCATGGTGGCCGGCCGCATATTCGGGAACACGGGAAAGACGTTTGGGAAACGGCAGGCGCGAAAGCATTTCCTGGGTGATCCGGGCATGGCTTTCGATTATCTTGCGCTCCTCGTCAGTCAGGGTTCCCTTACGGATACAGAGGTTTTTGACCTCATCGTCGGTAAGCCAGTTAAATGTCTCCCCGTTGCTTTCATAGGTGCGTGCGGCGATTTCCTTCACGCGCTCAATGCGCTCATCGGACATAAATTCTTTGGGGATATTGCAACCGAGAATGAACTGACGGTCTTCCTCCACGCCGGACAGAACATCTGCATAACGGGCCTCTATCCCGGAAATTTCCGCAGCATCTGCCCCGTTGCGCAGGGCCTCGACCGTATCCTGCAACTGCCGTGTCCTGAGGGTCTCGGCAATCAGCCTGAAGCGCGTGTCAACCAGTTCACTGCGGTCAAAAATCGTCTCAAGTTTGGTGGACTTATCCACAACATGCTCAGGAATTGAAATCTTACCCACATCGTGCATCCAGGCCGCAAGCTTAAGCTCTTCCATTTCATCATCGGTAAAGTTCACATCCGCGAACCGCCCTTCGGTCATGGAGTTGACCTTCTCGGCAATCATCATGGTGAGAGTCACCACCCGTTCAATATGGCCGTTCGTATAGGGGGATTTGGCGTCAATGGCGGCTGCAATGCTCTGGATTACCGAATACAGCAGATCCTTGAGGCCCTGTATGAGCTGAGTATTTGTCAGCGCAATGGCAGCCTGCGAGGCAAGGGAACCGATAATATCAACAACATTTTCGGAAAATTCGATGACATGACCTTCGTCATCCAAGGCGTTCAGGAGCTGAAGAACGCCGATAATGTCCTGCTCGTGGTTCTTGAGGGCAATAACCAGCATGGACTTGGATCGGTATCCGGTGGCAGCGTCGTATTTGCGCGGTCCGGTAAAGTCGAAGCCTTCTGCCTCATAGACATCGGCAATGTTTACGGTTTCCCCTGTAAGGGCGCAGTAGGAGGAGACGTTAGACTGGTTGGGCTTATTGCCGGGACCATAAAGGGGGACCGGTGGCAGGGTAATCTCGTTCCCGCTTGTGCCGCCCATGCGTACGTTCATAGTGTCATTCTGAAGGATGGAAAATACGAGTTTGCGGCTTTCCTTGTCCACAATGTATAGGGTTCCGGCATCGGCCTTGGTCAGAACGCGGGCCTCGTCCACGATCATTTCAAGCAGACGTTCAAGGCGTGTTTCCCCGGACAGGGCCAGCCCGATCTCGGTCAGACGGTCAACCAGACTCACCTGACGGCTGAAAAGATCACGCACAACATCCCGCACCGGGCATGTTCCACTTTCTAAGGCACGCCGACACCCCGCCTTCCCGGACTTAATAACCGCGCGATCAAGAATTTCTTCTACGTCAGCGGGACCGGAAGCGACCATATCAGCAATATTATTCTGCAAACCAGACTCCTCCAGAAAACGAAGCAGGAAATATATTACCGTTTAAGATACTTCATCAATACAGATAAAATAGGACAGGAGCAATTTCTTTGTACAAATCAGCATTCAATGTAACTCATAATAACATACCAGATATTCTGACTTAACACATTATTCCTGCATCCGTCACCTTGTCAGGGGCAATATATCCAATAAATGAAGGCCCGGACCGCCCTCCGGCATTGAGGCTGCACTTATGCCCGAATTAATGTGGAAAACTATCCACTGACAGCTTGCCCGCTTTCCATTAATGAATTATAAAAATGAAGTTTTTTTGCAGGTCAAATTCAATTCTGCGCAAAAGGCAAACCGCTCTTGCTCTAATCAGGACTTGGACTCAGCCAAGGGACAGGCAGAAAACACGATTAACAACGAACGAACATCCATAATTATATTTCCGGAACCCTAACCGAGGATTTCATGCCCTTAAGCAGCCTTCAACAACGGATAGTAACCTCTTTGCTCCTCATCGCCACCCTGGCCACCGCCCTTATCATGGGTGGAAAAGTCCTTATCGGCGCCCTGACGATCTTCTGCATTGTCGCCCTGCATGAATTCTACGGAATGTTCTGGCAGGATAAATCCAACCGGCTGTCCCGCTACATGGGTATGGCTGCCGGAGCGGGAATCATCATGACCTCTGCACTGGTTTCCCCGGTATGGATGCTGCTGATCATGCTCGGAGCGTTCTGGCTGTTCAACTTCCGATTTCTTTTTTCGTTCAGCTCCAAGGGCAGAGAGGCGTCCTACAAAGACAGCCTGATTCTGTTCGCCGGTATCGTGTACATTCCGGTAACTCTTCAGTTTCTCACATCCATGAGCAGTTGGGAGATTCTGCTGGTGCTGCTTTCATCCTCGGCATCCGACACTGCCGCATTCTACTCCGGCACCTATTTCGGAAAAAAGAAAATCTGGCCTCAGGTCAGCCCCAAGAAATCATGGGCCGGGTCCATCGGCGGATTCATAGGCTGTATCATCTGCTGCACAATTTTCGGCCTCATATTCGGCAAGGCTCCGGCATCCCTGTGGATTCTGCTTGGTGCGGCCCTCAATATTGCTTCCCAGATGGGAGACTTCTTCGAATCCGCACTAAAACGTAAACTGCAGATCAAGGACTCCGGAAAAATCCTTCCCGGACATGGCGGAGTGCTGGACCGCATCGACAGTCTTGTGCTTGCCCTGCCGGTATACATTCTGGCAAGACAGCTTTATACATTCTTTTAACCGGGTGCGCCTAGCCCCGAACTTACGGAAAAATACAACTTGCAGACATACATTTCCCCATGGCCGGCCACTGCCGTACTGCCTGAATTCCCGAGAACCGTTTCCATCCTGGGCAGTACCGGTTCCATAGGAACAAGCACCCTCAAAGTAATTGAACAGCACCCCGACCTCTTCAAGGTCGTTGCCCTGGCAGGAGCCAGAAACGCCAGGCTGCTGGCGGAACAGGCTGCCGCACACCGCCCGACCTACCTCGCTGTATTAAACGAGGAAGCCGCAAGCGAACTTAAAGATTTACTCCCCGCAGGATACAATCCTGAAATCCTTATCGGCCCTGAAGCATACATAACCATTGCGTCCCTTGATGAAGCTTCCCTTGTGCTTTCTTCCATAGTTGGAGCGGCCGGATTCGAGCCTACTCTTGCTGCAGCGGAAAAAGGCAAAATGATCGCGCTGGCCAACAAGGAATCACTGGTTCTGGGCGGACACATAATCCGTGACGCCTGCCACCGTACCGGCGCAACCATCCTGCCCGTTGACTCGGAGCACAACGCTCTTTTTCAAGGCCTAGCCGGGCACGCTGCCGACGATGTAAGCAGGCTGATCCTCACTGCATCCGGCGGTCCCTTCCGCGGAAAGAGCAGAGAATTTCTTGAAACCGTCACCCGTGAGCAGGCCCTTGCCCATCCCAACTGGGACATGGGCGCAAAAATCAGTATCGACTCCGCTACCCTCATGAACAAGGGGCTGGAGTTCATCGAGGCCTGCCATCTGTACGGGCTTCCACCGGAACAGGTGGATGTTGTGGTGCATCCCCAGTCCATCATCCACTCGCTGGTGGAATACGTGGACGGGTCCCAGCTCGGTCATCTGGGAATCCCGGACATGCAGATTCCCATTGCCTTCTGCATGTGCTTCCCCAAACGAGTTCCGCTGAAACTCAAGCAGCTCAACCTTGCGGAAGTCGGAACCCTTACATTCGAAAAACCGGACCTCGAAGTCTTCCCCTGCCTCAAGCATGCGGCAGACTCATTCTCCGCAGGACAGAGCCACCCCATCGTGCTCAATGCCGCCAATGAGGTGGCGGTAGACCTGTTCCTGAAGGAAAAAATACGTTTCCTCGACATTCCTGCCATCATCGGGCGCGCCCTTGAAGCCCATGCAGGTTGCGACGTGAGTGAAGCGGGAGCAGTTCTGGAACTCGACGTGAAAACCAGACGCGACGTAATGGACTCCATCACTTAAGAGATACACATGACTTGGATTATCGACTTTATTCTGGTACTCGGCGGACTTATTTTTTTCCATGAACTCGGACACTTTCTTGTGGCCCGAGCGCTGGGTATCGGGGTGAAGACCTTTTCGCTCGGTTTCGGCCCCCGCATTGCCGGATTCACATGGGGAGCCACCAACTACAGGCTTTCCCTGATTCCGCTTGGCGGCTACGTGAGCCTTGCGGGAGAGGAACGGGACATGACCGAGGACAGCGGGTTCACGGAAAGAGAACTTTTCATGAACCGTCCGCCGTGGCACCGCATGCTGGTGGTTGCGGCAGGCCCGTTTTTCAATTTCGTACTGGCCTGGATCATTTTCTGGGGCATCATCATGAGCCACGGCCAGATGGGCATGGCTCCGCAGGTAGGTCAGCTGCAGCCGGACAGCCCCGCTCTCACGGCAGGCATCCAGACCGGCGATGAAGTCATTTCCATTGACGGAAAGAAAATCGTCTTCTGGTCCGACCTGGCCCAGACCATACAATCCAGCACCTCCGACACTCTTGATTTTGTCATTTCCCGCAACGGCGTTGAAAAACACATCAGCGTAAAGCCGCAGGTGCAGGAACTAAAAAACATCTTCGGAGAAACAATCCGCCGTCCCGTGGTCGGAATTGTCGCATCCGGAGACACCAGAACAGTTGAGCTGGACGGAATTTCCGGAGCCGCAGCAGCAGCGGAGCAGACCTGGAACGTGACACAGCTCATCTGCACCAGCATAGTAAAGATGGTTGAGCGGGTTGTGCCCATGGATTCCATTGGCGGGCCGATCATGATCGCGCAGGCCATCAAGCAGCAGTCCGAGCGCGGCATTCTGCAGCTCCTGCAGTTCACCGCCTTCATCAGCATCAACCTTGGTCTCCTCAACCTGCTGCCCATCCCTGTTCTGGACGGCGGACACCTGCTCTTCTACAGCCTTGAAACAGTGCTGCGCAGACCGCTCAGCGAAAAGCTGCAGGCGGCGGCCACCAAGGTGGGCCTGTTCCTTCTGTTCAGCCTCATGGCCTTTGCAATTTTCAACGACATTGTCAGGACACTCAGTACAAAATGAGTTCATTTTTTGAAGAAAAACCGGATCTTCTGCTTGCCGTAAACGGCGCAGAGGAGACCCTGCAGATAATCCTTGCCATGCGCGAGGATGAAGACGAACCATATCGGATGCTTGAGGCCAGATCCCTCATCGTCCCGGGACGCTCGGTCAACTTCCTGATCCCGTCCATCCGCGACTCCTTGAATCTGTTCGGGTGCACTCCCTCGGACATAACCCGGCTGGCCCTGACCGCCGGACCGGGAAGCTTTACCGGACTGCGGTTGACCTTTTCCGCCATAGCCGGAATCATGTCCGGGATAACGGCTGAGAACAAAGGGCTGGTCGCGGACATGGAATACCTGCCCGTGCTGGCCAGAGGTGCTGCACAGACCAGCGGACTGCCGGTATGGACAATAACCCATTCCCGCAGGATGCAGGTATATCTGCAGGGATTCGACCCCCTCGGCCCTGAAGACATCACCCCGAAGCCGATAACCCCGCCCCTGCCTGTTAGTGTGCATGAAGCCGCACAGGTAATTGATTCATACGGGCAGGACAAGGCAGCTGTCACCGGAACGGGAATCAGGAAGAACAGCACCTTCTTTGACGGATTCCTGACCGATAATCCGGGACTGCTGGTAATGCCTGAACGCTTCAACACCCCGGCACCTGAAGACATCATCATGGCTGCCAGCCACGCCGCCTATGGTCGCGAAATGCCCATGCCCATGTATCTGCGTGGATCAGATGCCGAGGAAAACCTTGCTGAGATTACCGGCAAGCGAGGTATTCCCCTTGATGAAGCAAAAAAACGGATAGCCCACATTACCCCGCGCTGAGCAAATTTTTATAAAAATTAACCGACTTAAAAGGGATCTCCATAAACGGAGGTCCCTTTTTTTCATTATATGATGTTTTTTTACTGTCGAGCCTAAAGATATCTAAGCAACGGACGATCAGTTAGGCAAAGAAGGACCAGTCAGCTTTGTGAACCTTGGGTAAACAAGGCAAGTAATTGGCAAGGAAGCCAAGCAGAACTTTCAAGGAGGAAAGCATGTCTTTAGTAATTAACCACAACTTGATGGCAATGAATGCGTCCCGCAACCTGCAGGACTCTTACAGCAGTCTCGGTGTATCAACCCGTCGTCTGTCTTCAGGTCTTCGTGTTGGAACAGCAGCCGACGACGCAGCCGGTCTTGCAATTCGCGAACTCATGAGAGCGGATGTTAAGTCCCTCAACCAGGGTATCCGTAACGCCAACGATGCTATTTCCATGATCCAGACCGCAGACGGCGCTCTGGGCGTCATCGATGAAAAGCTCATCCGTATGAAGGAACTGGCAACTCAGGCCGCAACCGGTACCTACAACTCCGACCAGCGTCTGATCATCGACTCCGAATATCAGGCCATGGCTTCGGAAATCACCCGAATTGCCAACGCAACTGACTTTAACGGAATCCACCTGCTTAATGGTAACATGTCTGGAGCCAACTCTGCGCACAGCGGTGCCGGTTTGACCTCTACTGGTCCGGTCAAGGTTCACTTCGGAACCGGTAACGACTCAGCAGAAGACTACTACTACGTTTCCATTAACACTTCTACCGCCTCCGCTCTGGGTGTCGGAATTGCCGCCGGTAACTCCATTTCCACTCAGGCACTGGCTCAGCAGTCTCTGGACAAGCTGAACAACGCGATCATATCCAAGGATAAGATCCGTGCTAACCTCGGTGCCCTGCAGAACAGGCTGGAGAACACCATCACCAACCTGTCCATCCAGGCTGAAAACGTACAGGCTGCGGAATCCCGCATCTCCGACGTTGACGTTGCAACCGAAATGACCGAGTTCACCCGCAACCAGATTCTGACTCAGTCCGCGGTAGCAATGCTGTCGCAGGCCAACAGCATGCCCAGAATGGCCATGCAGCTCATCGGCTAACGCCGCATGACGCCCCGATCTGACTAAAGTCGGATAAATGTGAAAAGCCGGGTCCGAGAAATTCGGCCCGGCTTTTTCCTATTAACACAGGACAGAATAAGCTTGGCATCTACCTTGCATTATTTGAGGTGAGAAAAACTGTCAGGGAAAAATATTCCCGGAGATAATTATGTCTGACTACACCTCAGGAAATATCAACTTCGCGGGACTCGGGTCCGGAACTGACTTCAGCACCATGATCGATGGGCTGATCAAGCTTGAACGCGTCCACATCAACAGGCTTGAGAGCTGGAAGTCAAGTTGGGAAACCAAAAACGAGAAGTTCAAGGAACTTGATACGGCTCTGCTGGCCCTGCAGACCACCCTAAAGTCCATGGACACTCTTGACGAGTTCATGACCAAGGCCGTGTCCACCTCGGACTCGGACACGCTTACCGCATCCGCCACCAGTTCAGCTCTGGTTACATCACACGCCATTGAAATCAACCAGTTGGCCCAGAACGACATCCACGTTACTGCATCCGGTACAACAAACATAACCGATGTGCTTTTCACCTCCACCGGATCATTTACTTTTTCCTATCAGGGACAGTCCGTAACCCTCAGCAACGTCCCCTCCGGAACGACCCTGCAGGGTTTTGTAAACATGATCAACGCCCATGCCGACACCAGGGACAAGATCAGAGCCACCACCATCAACGACGGTACCAGCTACCACCTCCAGATTTACGGCCTCGACCTCGGTGCGGACAATCAGGTAATTATTTCCAACACCACCGGCATGATCTTTTCCGCCGCAAACTTTACTGAAACCCAGAATGCTCAGAACGCCCAGATCAAGGTTGACGGATTCCCTCCCGGTGCGGCCGACTGGATTGAACGCGACACGAACTCAATAAGTGACGTCATGGACGGGGTGACCGTAAACCTGAAAAAGGCCACCGCCGCAGGCGCGACCGTCAATATAGGTATCACTGTCGACAACGAAGGCATGAAGGAAAACGTCCAGAAGTTCGTTGACCAGAACAATACCATACGCCAGATGATCAAGGATCTGACCAACGTCGAGACGTCAAGCGACGCGGCCAACGGTTCCATCCTGACCGGTAACTATGGTGTCGAACTTCTGGTCGGACAGCGGCTGAAGGACATCATGGCCAGCAGGGGCATAGGTTTTTCATGGTATACCGATGACGGAAGCGGCAACTACTCCGGCGACAAGTACTCCGCCCTTTCACAGCTTGGCATTATGACCAACGCCGACTCCGGCGGGGCCAGCATGGGTCTCCTGGAACTGGATACGGACAAGCTCAATGAGGCCCTTGATGACGACCCCATGGCTGTTGCGAGACTATTTTCCGCCAACTACCTTGGCGAAAGCGACACGCCGAACCTGCAGTACATGTCCCACATTACCGGAGTAACCAAGCCGGGTGACTACAACGTCCAATATGAAGTTTCCGGTGGAAAGCTGATTTCGGCCACAATCAACGGGCAGTCAGCAACGGTTAACTCCAGCACATGGGAAATAACCGGTTCCGGCGGAACGGATGCTTCCGGTATGTCCATAAGGGTTGAAAACCGGGCAGACGGCGTTTACGGCAACTCTGACAGCAGTGCTTCGGATGCCCTCCTGGTCCACCTGAAGCTGGGTAAGACCGGGGAACTGGTCAGCGCACTGGATGATATGACCAGCGAAGAAGGCCCGCTCAATATTCTTCAGGACAACTACGACATCATCATGAAGAATATCGACAGCAAGATCGAGAGGGAAGAACGCCGCATTGACAACAAGGAAAGGATGCTCAAGGATCGCTACTCAAGGCTCGACACTCTGCTCGGCCAGTATCAGCGGCAGTCAACATCCCTCGTTTCCAGCATAAACCAGTTGAACAACAACTAGACTTTAAATAATTAAATTTCACCTCTAAGGTTATCACACAACCTTACCGATCAGTAAGTCAGGAGGATTTATATATGCAAAGAGCTGCACACGCCTATCTGTCAACCCAGATTCACACAACGTCCAAGGGTGAACTCCTCATCATGCTTTATGATGCGGCCATCAAGTTCATGAAACAGGCCAAGATCAAGATCGAGGAAAGAGACTATGCTGCTAAGGGAATCCTTATTTCCAAGGCGATTGAAGTCATTTCCGAGCTCACCTCCAGCCTTAACAAGGAAAAGGGCGGAGAGCTTGCCGAAAACCTGAGCCAGCTTTACCTGTTCTGCAACACCCAACTGCTGCAGGCCAACCTCAAGATGGACACCAAGAAGCTCGACGACGTCATCAAGATCATAGACGGCATCGCTTCCGCATACCGGGAAATCATCCCCACTGTCGAAGCACAGGCCGCCGTGCCGCTTGAATCGGCAGCAACCCCCAGCAGCGGTAGTGTAAACATCAACCGCAGCTTTGCAGACACCCGCGGTGTTACCATGCAAAGCGCCCAGCCAATGCCTGCACCAAATGCATTGAGGCTGAAGAAGGCCGCCAACGCATACGGCAATGTATAAAGAAGACAGATCCTCCTGTGCTATTTTCACAGACAAGGCCCCTGCAATGCAGGGGCTTTTTTATTCTGTCTTCTTTACATTTCTTTACTTCCGGGACCGTATCTGTCATTTATTTCTATCATGACGGATACCAGAACAAGAGTGCTACACGTTGCCCCGTCTCTGGGACTGGGCGGTACAGAAAAAGTGATGCAGACATTTGTCTGCAATCTTGACCGGTCACGATTCAGGGCCTACGTGTTTTCGCCCCATGACGGGCCGCGTGGCAGACTGCTGCGCAAGGCCGGAATAGAAACCCACGTCGGCACAGATCTCCTGGGTCTGCTGCGTAAGATACGCCCGCAGATAGTCCACCTGCACCGTGCCGGATGGCCGGAGCCTGGGGCATTGCGACCATTCAGGCTGGCTGGTGTTCCGGTACTGGTGGAAACCAACGTCTTCGGGCATCACGATCCGAGTCCGGACGGAAAACTGATCGACCGTCATATTTTCGTATCCCGCTTCTGCGCCGAACGATTTGAGAAAATTAATTCCATTCCGGCGGTTCCCCCTAAATACTCCTTCCTGTACAATCCCGTGGATACTGACTTTTTCCAGGAGAGCTGCCCTGCCGGAAGAAATTTCCCGACCAACACCTTTGGACGCATCTCACGAGCCGACAAAGGCAAATGGTCCAGACTTGCATATGATTTCCTGCCATCCCTTAAGGCTCTGGTTGACGAAGGCGTACTCCCTTCATTCTCCTACCGCATCATCGGAGGAATACCGGAAGTCATAAACTTTGTTTCGGAGAACAGGCTGGCTAAGCTGGTCCAATTTCTGCCTCCCATTCTCACCGATGCCGAGATCTCAGGATTCATGAATTCGATCTCCTTTCTGGCCCATGCCAATGATACCGGGGAATCCTTCGGTCTGGTCATAGCCGAGGCAATGGCCGCCGGACTTCCGGTAATCACCCATCCCAGCGAAGGATTGCGCGACAACGCCCAACTTGAACTTGTCGATAACGGACGAACAGGTATCGTGGCCCGCAACACCCGGGAATACGCTGAAGCCGTGCGCTTCCTGCTCACTCACCCGGAAGAAGCGAAAACAATGGGCGAAAATGGAAGAGAAAAGGCGCAGAAACAGTTCCGGGCGCAGGACATTGTGCGGACACTCGAAAACATCTACGTTGAGTTGCTGGAGCTGAAACAGAAGACAACCGCACCATGAAACACCCATTTGAAATATATTCGCAACAGGTAATGTCCTTCAGACTTGATGGGGCGGATTCTGCGGAAAACTTTTTGCCTGCCGCTGATGCCGAAGCAGCCGCTGCACGCCACCTGTGCTTTGCCGAAAAAAGAAAAGCCGAAACAGTAATCCTTTTCGGGCTTGGGGATGGGCAATTGGCACAAACCATCGCTCAGAAAAAGCCCCATGCACTTGAACTGATAATCTGCGACCTGTTCCCGGCTCACGTTCGCAAACTTATCGAAAACCATTTAACGATAATTGACTCTGAAAAAAACACCAGAGTGCTGACCGATTCATCTATCTGGTCCATCCTGCTGCTCTTGCGGCATGAGCGTAAAGCGGAAAACTGCCACCTTATATTGAACCCGGACCTTACGGGAAAGTCCAAAGACGACCATCGCACTCTGCAACGCATTTTCTCAGGGCTCAAGACCGCCGAACTGCCTACCGTCAATAATTATCCGACAATTTCCGCCGGCGCCATACTCAGCCCGGACGAGCCGGGACTCAACGAATTCATTGCGGCACTACCCGGCTGGCTTAAGGAAATTTCCATAGTCTGGGACTGTCCTCAGAATTACTCTTTTCCGCAACTTATCCATCCGGATGGAGTGCAGATCAACAGCATGTGCCATCCCCTTGATGCCGATTTCGGAGCACAGCGCAACCGCATGCTGAAGAATTGCTCCGGCGAATGGGTTGTGTACCTTGATGCCGATGAACGGCTTGATGCCAGTAACTGGGACAGTCTGCGCCGTGCAGCGTCACTGAGCGGTTGCGAAGGCTGGTATCTGCCGCGAGAGACCTGCTACCCGGACGAAAACCATGTACGGGTCGGCTACGGACTCTGGCCGGACCTGCAGCTGCGCTTTTTCCGCAACACCGGCCGACTCAGATTCGTGAACCGCATACACGAGCGTATTGAAGGATTATCCGGACCTTCAGGCATACTTCCCGGTGTATCAATCATTCACCTTACCCACCTGCTCAAGAGCAGGGAAAGAATCGAAGCCAAGCTGGAATCCTTTAATCTGGCCGCTGGCGGCGCGTTCTGTCACAGGCTTGGCGCAGAATTTCCAAACGTGCACAGAGACATTCTCTGCCCGGAACAGACGGACCCGGTTCACGCCGTAATCCTTCCGGAATTTAATTTGTAGTCATGAACGGGAAGAATTGGCATTGCCTAACAGTATAAAATTTATTAGGTCTGACCAAAATATTCCGACAAACAATTTCCAAGGATATGATATGAAAGTTACTTGTCCCGAGTGTAATTTCAGCAGTGAGATTCCCGAGGATAAAATCCCGGCAAATGCCCAACTGGCTACCTGCCCCAAGTGCGGAATCAAATTCCAGTTCAGGGAACTCCCTCCTGTAGAAGAGCAGGATACCGCCCCCGTGGACACTCCATATTACGGAGAATACGAGCAGCAGCCCGAACAGGCCGATCCTGCAGCCTACTACGAAGAACAGCAGCAGTACGGCGATGACAATTACCAGCAATACCGGGAAGAAGACCATGCTGCCGAGCCTGAGGCGGAACACAATATCCCGCACGAAGAAGAGCAGCCCTTCAGACATGAGCATATTCAGGCCGAAGAGCAGGTTGAAGACAGGATCGAAGACCGTGACGAGACTCCCGTAAGGAGATTGGTCCGCGAAGAACCGGAAGTACCTCGCGAAGAAAAGGCCGACATATGGGCAAAACTCAATGCCATGCGCCCGAAAAACACTGACGACGAAGATCAGTACTACAGCAGCATGGACTCGGACTACTCAGAGGTTCCCTTCGAACATCTGGAGAAATACGGATTCTTCCCCGGCCTGTTCCTGACCATCAAGAGGATTTTCCTCTCCCCCGGCGCATTCTTCAGCAACATGGAATTGACCGGATTCATCAAGCCGTTGATATTCTTCATCCTGCTGGCCGAGTTTCAGGAAATCTGCAATTTCATCTGGGCCACCACCGGCATGGAAACTTCCATGACTTCGGAGATGGGCAGAATGGTCAGCGATTCGATGATTGCCGAATCCCTTAAGGAAGGAACTGCTTCAGCACTGTTCTCCCTGCTGCTCTATCCGCTTATGCTGGCCGGACTCAGCTTCCCGTTGATAGGTTTCACCCACATAATGCTGATGATATTCGGAGCCGGAGACCGCGGATATCAGGCAACATTCAGGGCCACAGCATATTCCTACGCCCCGATCATTCTCAGCGTGATCCCGGTTGCAGGCGATTTTATAGGTGCTTTGCTCAGCATGGCGATTTCCATAATCGCGTACAAACACATACATAAAACGTCGTACATGAGAGTTGTGCTTTCAATAGTAATGCCCATTGTGCTACTGTTGGTAATCCTCGGCTTCTACATGAACTTCAACCAGCCGACAATTTAACAACTCTTTCGAGGATAGTTTATGATTGGATGGATTAACGGCCTGCTTCACAATGCAAAGGAACGCATCAGGATAGCTAAAGAGATCAACCCCCGGAGCTTCCGCTCCATGGCCAGGGAGATTTCCGACCTTGCTGATGCCTGTGCACAGGTCTGTACCCCGCAGAGCGAAATGCTGCGCAAGGTGGAAAAAATCAAAAGGGAAATGTCCCAACTGACCGAGCTGACCCATCAGCCGGAATTCCGCAAACTCTCCGTGCAGCGCAAGATGGAACTGCGGCAAAGCCTGATCCAGTCCCGGGAGCAGATACTGGAATCCATGCAGGATGCTCCGTCCCCCACAAAACTGATCCAGTGATATATCAAAAAATGGCGGCCCCTCGAAAGAAGGGCCGCCATTTTTCTTTTCTGGAAAACACGGCATAATTATTGCTGCGATTCTAGCACACGAAATATGGTCAATTTCCAGTCACCAAGACTAAAACCACGGCAACCGGTTACCGACATGAAAAAAATTCTGCTATTAATTGTATTGATGTTATCGGCCTGCACACACTTTGAGCCGCAGATAGCCACCCAATCCATCTATTATGAAGATGCAGACGTGCAGCTTTCGCAGCTCATGGTCTATTCAAGGCCGGAAAAACCTCACTACGGCCCGCTTTCCGCCATGTTCTACCCTTTCCACGTAACCCAGACAATTGAGAAGGGCAGCGACTGGGGAAGACTCATTGCCAAAGGCGTATGGCAGAACTGGACCAGCCTGCAGATTTTCCCCTCCATGGTCTACGACGAGACCCTCTACTACCGGGGACTGGAGGAGGCTCTCTTCACCGCCCGCTCCAGAGGATACGACCTGCTTGTAGTCGGGTTCGTACCTTACCTCTACCTCGGGCACACCATGGATGATTCCGCGGTAACCATTCAGGTCAAAATTTACGAAACCAAACGCGGACAGATGGTCTGCAGCTTTGAGCAGAGCGGGCGTATCGAGAAGAAGATGGATGACGACTTCGTCATTGTCAAAAGACAGCACCGCATGCCGGACTCGGCCTTTTACAACATCATCCAGGCCATAGCCACTGACATGGCCGTTCCACTCACCTCCTGGGCCCGATACGAAAAAAACACTCAGGGCATGATTTCCGGGCTGAAGCCGGATATGGTCGAATTGCCTGCATCTCCAACGGTTCAGGAACAGAGTTTCGCTTCACAGCAGGATGCTCCGGCCCCGAAAATGGTTGAGCAGAAACCGGCAACGACAGCAACTACAGCAGCTGAGCAGAAACCAAGGTCCATCAACCTTGCGGTACAGTTCGACAGTGACTCCGCGGTGATCAAACCGGAATCCTTCCCGTTGATCAACGAACTTGGCAAGGCACTGATCAGCGAAAAACTTAAGAACAAACGCATACTGATAGCCGGGCACACCGACTCGGACGCATCCCCGGAATACAACCTCAAACTGAGCAAGGAACGAGCCGAGGCCGTAAAGAAGTATCTGACCGACAATTTCCCCATCCCCCCGGCACGCATCGGTACCACCGGATTCGGGGAGGAACAGCCGCTCGTGCCCAACACGACCAAGTACAACAAGCTGCTTAACAGGCGGGTACAGGTTTCAATAGCTCCGTAAACATCTTCAGGCAGTTGGTGCTGGTACACCGACTGCCTTCCCTTTTATTCCGACTCCCTCATAAAGCTGTTTTCAAGGATAAATCCGCCCCCCTTTACTGCGAAACTGTCATAAGCTATATAATGCCAATGTGCAGAATTCATTTTTCTCACCCGGAACATACCAGAAGCAAAGTGATCCACCGAACGGCATGGCTATGTGTGGCTGTCGTCATCTTTGCGTTCATGTGCAGCCCGCAAACCGGTTATGCTGAAACAAAACCGCTGCGGATGGGAACATTGGATCTCACGCCATATGGATGGGTTGCTGCTGACGGAAGCAAGCACGGACTTGTATACCGACTGCACGAGGAAATAGGTAAACGCTCCGGCCTTCAGTATACCAACGATATTATTCCGCTGGCACGTGCCTTTATCATGCTCAAGAACGGTGATCTGGACCTCATCACTGCTCAAGCGCACAATGCAGCCCTTGATGCCGGAGCCCCGCTGATCGTCCAGAATCTCATACGGGTTGTGGCTGTGACCAAAAAAAATTCAGGCATGGCAAGGTTGTCTGATTTAAAAGGCAAACATCTCCTCTACATTATCGGAACATCTTATCCGCCACTGGAAGGTATTCCGGGAAATATATCCCGAACACCCAATTATCACACCATGCTCAAAATGGTTTATTCCCGACCACTGATTGACGGAGGAATTTTTTCTGAACCTGCGTACTATTACTGGTTGCAGCAGACATCCATGACTGCAAATGATTTCGGCAAGCCGATCCCTGTTGCCACCCGCAAGGACTGGGTATTTGTCCGGAAAGATCTGCCAGCCCATTTACGTGAAAAAATAGTAAAAGCAGTTGAAAGCATGAGAGAAGACAATTTCTACGAGAATATGCTTAAGGAGCTAGCGGTAAAATCACCTTTAAAACAATTCTGAGTCTGGCATCAAAGCTCAGCTGATCAATTTGCGATTCCGCCCCCGGATCACATCCCCAGCCATACACAAAGAACAATTGCAAAAGCGCAAAAAATACGAACCTGAACAGGAGGTATTCCTTTCATTACGAATCACCTCCGGCACCGAGCAGCTAGAATTAAATAAAACTTTTCAGACACTTAATTTACCCCGAACTTATACCAAATTTGCACTTTTCCCCTGCCTGCATTTGTGTTAAGCCAAACTTCGCATTCTGTTACGCATAACCGATTGTTTTCTGCTTGACGAACGGCAAACAGTAATTATTATCCTTTTTCGTCCCTCAGGGAACACATCGTTTCAAACCGATAGCCTGGCTCGTACCCGCAGCTAGGGAGGACTTTATTAAATGATTGGTATTTCTAAACTTTACTGTGGCGCGGTTGAATCTTCCGATGCCCTGCGCTACGGCCGTGAATCCGGGAAGCTGCCCTCTCACCTCTTGCAGTTTTCCAAAGATAAAAAACCTGTAGTTGTATGGAACATGACCAGACGCTGCAACCTGAAGTGTGTTCACTGTTATGCCAAGGCTGTCGATCCTGAAGGCAAAGACGAAATTTCCACAGCACAGGCCAAGGGAATCATCGACGATCTCGCAGCATTCGGCGCACCCGTAATGCTCTTTTCCGGAGGGGAACCCCTCGTCCGTCAGGATCTCGTTGAGCTGGCCAAGTACGCAACCAGCAAAGGAATGCGCGCCGTTATTTCCACCAACGGAACCCTGATCACCAAGGAAAAAGCCCGCGAGCTCAAAGACGTAGGCCTTTCCTACGTAGGTATCTCCCTCGACGGTACCGAAGAAACCCACGACAAGTTCCGCGGTATTCCCGGTTCCTACAAAAAAGCTCTTCAGGGTGTTGAAAACTGCAAGGCAGAAGGCCTGAAAGTAGGTCTGCGCTTCACCATCAACAAGCGCAACTGGACTGAAGTGCCCTCCATCTTTCAGGTACTGCGTGACATGGAAGTACCCAGAGCCTGTTTCTACCACCTCGTATATTCCGGCCGCGGCTCCGAACTCATCAAGGAAGACCTGAGCCACGAAGAGACCCGCAAGCTTCTCGACCTGATCATGGACGAGACCAAAGCCCTCTACGATGCAGGAATGCCCAAGGAAATCCTCACCGTGGACAACCACGCTGACGGACCCTACGTATACCAGCGCCTGCTCAAGGAAGATCCCGCACGCGCCAAGGAAGTTCTTGAACTGCTGCAGTTCAACGAAGGCAACAACTCCGGACGCGGTATCGGCTGCATTTCCTGGGACGGTCAGGTTCACGCCGACCAGTTCTGGCGCAACCACACCTTCGGCAACGTTCTTGAGCGTCCTTTCTCCGAAATCTGGATGGACGAAAAGATCGAACTGCTGCACAAGCTCAAAGACAAAAAGCAGTACGTCGGCGGCCGCTGCGCAACCTGCCGCTACCTCAACATCTGTGGCGGTAACTTCCGTGCCCGCGCCGAAGCCTACTACGATGACATCTGGGCTCAGGATCCGGCATGTTACCTCACCGACGAGGAAATCAAGAAAGACTAGGCCCGCTGTTTTTGAAAAGATATACAAAGCAGTCGTCCTGTCGACGATGAATATTCAAAATCCCGGCGGGCTTCTAAAAGCTCGCCGGGATTTTCGTTTTGCCTCTGGACTCCCCATCCCCTCTCCACCAAACGCGCTTTAATTACGCTTCACAGGGGTGGGATGGGAATGTCGAATCGATTTTGTAATGATGTAATTCCCCGCACAAATCATGCTGGGAAAGATAATTTTTAATAAACAGATCTGTAACGTCTTCAGCGGCGAAGCCCTATTAAAAGGTTTTGGGAGAGTCCAGAGAACCCTTTTGCAAAAGGGTTCTTTGGCCCCCGGAGGGGCCGCCGGCAGGCCCGCCGGAGGCAAGGAAGGTTGATATGGTATTTGACTTCCACAGGGGACGCAGACTGAGACGTACCCCGGTTATTCGTGATCTTGTTCGCGAAACAACTCTTTCCGCGAATGATCTTATGATGCCCTACTTCGTCTACGAAACAGACGATGAGAATTACAGGAAAGAGGTTTCCTCCATGCCCGGCAAGTTCCAGCTCAGCCTCAAGCAGCTGGAACTCAAGGTGGATGAAGCCGTTGCCAACGGCCTGAAGAGCCTGATCCTTTTCGGTATTCCTGCTGAAAAGGACCCCGCAGGAACTCAGGCCTATGCCGATGACGGCATTGTACAGCAGGCTGTACGCATGCTGAAAAAACGCTGGCCAGCCCTGCTGGTGGCAACCGACGTGTGCCTGTGTGAATTCACTTCCCACGGCCACTGCGGACTGGTCAAAGACGAGGAAATCCTCAACGACCCGACTCTGGACCTGCTGGCGAAAACCGCCCTCTCTCACGCAAAGGCAGGTGCGGACATGGTCGCGCCTTCTGATATGATGGACGGACGCGTTGCCGCCATCCGCGAAATACTGAATGAGAACGGCTACGAAAACCTGCCGATCATGTCTTATTCCGTAAAATATGCGTCATCCTACTACGGTCCTTTCCGCGAAGCAGCGGAAGGCGCCCCCCAGTTCGGCGACCGCAAGACCTACCAGATGGACCCCGCCAACGCCCGCGAAGGGCTGCGTGAAGCCGCAGCCGACGTGATCGAAGGCGCTGACATCCTCATGGTCAAGCCTGCCGGACCTTACATGGACATCATCCGCCAGACCCGCGACAACTTCGATTTGCCTGTTGCCGCCTATCAGGTCAGCGGCGAATACTCCATGATCAAGGCCGCGGCAATCAACGGCTGGATCGACGAAGAATCCGTTGTCTGGGAATCCCTCATCGGCCTCAAACGCGCCGGTGCGGACCTCATCCTGACCTACTTCACTGAAGACGTACTCAAACGCATGGGTAAGAAATAATATGAGCGATAAAAAAATGACACATCCGGGCGGACATCCCGGCGGCAAACCCGGCCATCCCGATGGACATCCGGGCGGACACCCGGGCGTACATCCCATTCCCCAGAAGAATGCCGACGGCTCACCGCCGCTGCGCCTCATTGCATGGGAGATCACCCGTTCCTGCAACCTAGCCTGCAAGCACTGCCGGGCCGAGGCACACCCCGAACCGTATCCAGGCGAGCTTTCCACTGAAGAGGCAAAGGCTCTCATCGATACTTTCCCGGAGACCGGCGACCCGATCATCATCTTCACCGGCGGAGAACCGCTGCTCAGACACGATGTTTTCGAGCTGGTTTCCTATGCCAATGACAAGGGTCTGCGCTGTGTAATGGCTCCCAACGGAACCCTGCTCACCGCAGAAAATTCAGTCAAACTCAAGGAAGTTGGCATCCAGCGCTGCTCCATCTCCATTGATGCGGCCGAAGCCCAATACCATGACGACTTCCGCGGAGAAATCGGCGCGTTTGACAAGGCAATGCGCGGCATCCAGTACCTCAAGGACGCCGGAATAGAATTCCAGATCAACACCACGGTTACCCGCAACAACCTGCACATGTTCAAGGATATCTTCCACCTTGCCAAGAAGCTCGGTGCATCCGCATGGCACATATTCCTGCTGGTACCCACAGGACGTGCTGCAGAACTCGGCGCGGAGGTAATTTCCGCCGAAGAGTACGAAGAGGTCCTCAACTGGTTCTACGATTTCCAGAAGACCACCGACATGCAGCTCAAGGCCACCTGTGCCCCTCATTACCACCGCATCCTTCGCCAGCGCGCCAAGGAAGAAGGCATTCCGGTGAACTTCGAGAACTTCGGTCTTGATGCGGTCAGCCGTGGCTGTCTTGGCGGCGTGGGCTTCTGCTTCATTTCCCATCGCGGGCAGGTGCAGCCCTGCGGCTATCTGGAACTGGACTGCGGCAACGTGCGCGAAATTCCCTTCCCGGAAATCTGGGCCAGATCTCCCCAGTTCCTGAACCTGCGCAATGCCGAAACCTACGATGGAAAATGCGGACACTGCGAATACGAAAAGGTCTGCGGCGGCTGTCGCGCCCGTGCCCAGACCATGGAAGGCAACTACCTCGGACCCGAACCGCTCTGTTCCTACGAGCCCAAGAAGCAGCCCAGAAAGGACAAGTAAATGGACGCAGTAGACAAACAGATTCTCGACATCATCCAGTCCGGATTTCCCATTGTATCCCGCCCTTACGACGAGATCGGGAATCAGGTGGGAATCTCCGGGGATGAGGCCCTTTCCCGGGTCAACGCCCTGCGCGAAGACGGTGTGATCCGTCGTCTCGGAGCCAACTTCGGTTCAAGGGAACTTGGCTGGCATTCCACCCTCTGTGCCGCAAAGGTGCCCGAGGATAAAATCGACCATTTCGTTGCAGTGGTGAACGGATACAACGGTGTGACCCACAACTACCTGCGCGAAAACGACTTCAACATCTGGTTTACTTTCATCGGACCGGACAGGGAAACCGTGAAGGCAACCCTTGAAGAGATGACCGAAAAAACCGGAATCCGCATACTTTACCTGCCCGCCACCAAATTATTCAAAATCAAGGTTGATTTTGCCATGACGGGCGACAAGGAGAAAAAATAATGGCTGCCAAGGAAACCATCATTTCACCGTCGCTTCTTTCCTGCGACTTCAGCCGCCTTGCCGACGAACTGAAGGCACTTGAAGAAGCCGGACTGAAATGGGCGCATCTTGATGTCATGGACGGTAAATTCGTTCCCAACATCACCTTCGGGCCTCCGGTCATCAAGTCCATGCGCAAGGAGTGCAACCTGTTCTTCGACTGCCATCTCATGATCGAGCAGCCCGAACGATACATCGATGAATTCTGCGATGCAGGAGCAGACCTGCTCTGCATACACGCTGAATCCACTGTGCACCTTGAGCGCGCCGTAGCCGCCATTGCCGAACGCGGAGTCAAGCCCGCCATCGCTCTCAACCCGGCCACCCCGCTGGAATCCATAAAATACCTGATTCCGCAGCTGTACATGGTCCTGATCATGTCCGTTAACCCCGGTTTCGGAGGTCAGAAGTACATCCCCTTCTGTACCCGGAAAGTCCGTGACCTGCGGGCCATGATCGACGAAATGGGTGCGGAGACCCTTATCCAGCTCGACGGCGGCGTGACCATGGAAAACTGTCGCGAACTGGTCGAGGCCGGTGCGGATGTACTTGTGTCCGGGTCCGCATTCTTCAACTACCCGCCCTACGCCCAGCGTCACAAGATGTTTATCGAGACCTGTGCAGGCAAGTAGATGACTTTTAGTACGCTATAAAAAGCAGTTAGGCTGTTTTAAAAATATCCGGGAGCTTTTCAGAGAAACAGCTCCGTAAGGGTATGCTTACATAAAAAACGCCCCGTAATATTTTGATATTACGGGGCGTATGTTTTTGTGTGCCGGTTTCAACCTGCCCTGGGCCGGGACCGGGAGGTCTCCCCGGCAGTACGGGATGACGGCACTGACGATTAAAACCTTAACAGGATGACTTGAAGCTGAACGGACTAGCTTGCCCGGCAGTTGTTCAACTTCCCGGTCAGTTTTTTAAGTTCAGATGCAAGCCCGGTGATATTTCTTATGACCTTGAAAGACTGGTCGACCCGTGCCGAGGTCTCGTTTGAAACCGAATTGATCTCCACCGCCGAGCAGTTGATCTGTTCACATGAACTGGATTGCTCTTCGGTAGTCGTGGCAATGGACCTGACCTGCCCGGCCGACTCGGAGACAATGGACACGATGTCCTTGAGGGAATTACCGGCTCCGCAGGCCTTTTCGAAGCAAAGGTCCACGGCCTGCTCAGTTTCGTTCATCAGTGAAAGACTGGCCTCGGTTCCGCTCTGGATTCCAGATATGGCCCTGCCGACTTCCTGCGTCGCATCCATGGTCTTCTCCGCCAGTTTGCGGACCTCATCGGCGACGACCGCAAAGCCGCGCCCGGCTTCACCGGCCCGAGCGGCTTCAATGGCTGCGTTAAGGGCCAGAAGGTTGGTCTGATCGGCAATGTCGGATATCACGTTCATGATCTGGCCGATGGCCTCAGCCTGATGGCTGTATTCCGACAACGCCTTTTTCAGAGACTGGGTGTGTGTTTTGACCTTGTCGGTCGATTCAACCACCTGCCCGACTATGGTAAATCCTTCCTCTGCCCTGCGGCTGGCCTCCACGGTTCCCGCTGAAGCCCGTGAAGCCTTTTCCGCAACCTGCACTATGGAGGCATTCATCTGCCGGACCGCAACGGCGGTTTCATCGGTCTTGATGCGCTGGCTGTTGGCCCCGGTCCTGATTTCCTCTGCTTCTGCTGCCAGATTGTGGGCAACGGTATGCAACTCTTCGGTTATCAGGTCCACCTGCCCGGAAATTGCGGACATGGTGTCAAATAAAGCGGCAACATGTTCCTTCTCCCGGTGGGCTTCCTCCATGGCGCGATTGGCCTTTACGGCTTGGACTTCGGCCTCGCGGCTGTTTTCTCTGGCCTCATCCATGCTTTTCTTGAGCTTCACTATCATCAACACCATCATCTCACGCAGGGACTCCAGCTCCCCGCTCAGCTGCAGTTTCTCACAGGCATCGTAACTGCCTTCACTGACCTGCTCGGCGCAGAGCTCAAGTGATTTAAGCGGCTCCAGAATGGACTTTATAATCAGGAAAATGACAAAGAGGAGCAACAGAATGGTTACGCCTTCAACCCCCAGCGAGATGTTGGAGATAAGATTCTTCCGCTCATGCAGCATGGCCGATGCCTCTCCGGCCAGATCCTCCAGCATCGGCTCCATACTGCGGGCGGATTCAATGAAAATCTGCTTGTTGCTGTCTATGCTTGCAGCAAGAGCGGCATACGACTGCAACAGGGTATGATAGTTTTCCAACCCGACAAGAAGGTCCGCGACCTGAGCCTCTGAAATGGAGGCATTCCTTATTGAATCCTTGAAGCCTGTTATTTCACGACTTAATGATTCAAGATGTGAGCTGTCCTGCCAGAGCAGGAAATTTTTCTCGTGCCTGCGCAGCCGCAGGATTCCTGCTTCTATGGCCGGGTCCATATGGGCAGCCTGCTTTTCAACCTCCCTTATGGCTTCACGCAACTGCCCCTGGATACCGCTGGACTTGTCCAGTCCCATGGATTTCAGATCTCTGGCTACTGTCATAAACGCGGTGTTGTACTTCTCCACTGCCTTCAGACCCTTTGCCGTGTACCCCCCCAGCGAAGAGTCCTTAAGCATGGCCAGCCTTTCCTTCATGACCTTCACCTGTTTTTCAACAAGGGCAATGTATTTGGTGTCATGCCTAATAATAAAATTTTTCTCGGCTCTGCGGGCCTGCAGCATTGCGACCTCTGTTTCTGCTGCATGCTCCTCCAGAACCGTAGCTTCCCTGACGAGCCGCTCCCCTATCAGCCCCACAGTAAAAATGATTATAAAACCGGCCGAGGCCAGCAGGCCAATGGCCCATAGTTTTGCCTTGATAGTCATTTAAATCTCCTGTTCGCAATTTGCGATTAAATACAAAGTCTTATAATTATACTTTATATTATTGTATAATTTGTACAGTTATACATGCAACCAAAAACAGGTTTAAAGAATTGAACTTTGACACAATGTACCGGTACATTTTGAATCAGCATACAGTTCGAAAACATAAATCATTAAACCACAAAAACTTCGTTCTTCCCTTTACAGCCCTCTCCTGTTAAATCAGGGGTATAACTGGCAATGATACGAATGATAAAACAACAGGATCAGGCTTGATTAAGTTCGCAGAATCGGGGGGAACCCTGAAAATATCCGGCCGCCTCGACGCCGAAGGTGCGGGTGAGGTCTGGAACAAGGCCCGCTCTGCCGTAGGGTCCGGGGCAAGGGAAGTGGACTGCTCCGGGATTGACTATCTCGACGGCGGCGGGGCTTCGCTTTTCATGATGCTGCAGGTGCTCTGCCGGGATAAAGGCGGAACTCTGCGCGTTACCGGACTGAAGCCTGAATTCGAACGCTTCCTGAACCTTTTCGACGTGGACAAAGCCGCACCTCCAGCCTCAGCATCCGGTGGATTATCAGGGATTCGGGGCTGGATAACCTCGGTAGGGCTGTCCGGACAGGCCGTTGCCGCAGACATGCGCGCCCAGATCGAATTTACCGGCAACTGCGTTCTGGCAGCCATGGACACGGCCACCCGGCGCAACAGCATCCGCTGGCCAGACTTCTGGCTTACCTGCGAAAAAGTGGGGGCCGACGGTCTTCCGATCATTCTGCTCATCGGTTTTTTGATGGGACTGATCATGTCCTTCCAGTCCGCAGTTTCCCTCATGCGCTTCGGCGCGGAAATATTTGTTCCCAATATGCTCGGACTGGTCATGTTCCGGGAGCTGGGACCGATGGTCACGGCGATCCTGCTTGCCGGAAGAACCGGTTCGGCCTTTGCCGCTGAAATCGGGACCATGAAGGTGAACGAGGAGTTGGATGCACTCAATACCATGGGGCTCAACCCGGTCAATTTTCTGGTGCTGCCGAGGGTGCTGGCCACGGTTTTCGTCACCCCGCTGCTGACACTGTTTTTCAACTTCATGTCTCTTGTGGGCGGCGCTCTGGTAATGCTCTCCATGGACTATCCGCTGGCTACCTACTGCGGTCGAGTTTTCCAGAACGTACACTGGGCGGATTTCAACGGGGGCATGCTCAAGGCGGTGGTTTTCAGCTTCCTTGTAGCCGGGATCGGCTGCCAGCGCGGACTGGTTACCAGATCCGGGGCCAGTGCAGTGGGCGACTCCACCACCAGCGCGGTGGTCAGCGGCATTATCCTTATCGCGGTATTTGACGGACTTTTCGCGGTGATATTCTTTCTGGCGGGTATCTGACGGTGCTTGGAAACAACGAAACAATTATTGACGTACGCAACCTTACCTGCGCCTACGGGGATTCTGTCATCATCGACAACATCTCCTTTGACGTGCGCAAGGGTGAAATATTCATCATCCTCGGCGGGTCGGGATGCGGAAAAAGTACCGTGCTGAAGCATATGATCGGACTTTACCCCCCGGCAGGCGGTGAAATCCTCATCGACGGGGACGACATAGGCTCCGCATGGGGCAACAAGAGGCTCGATATTCTGCGCCGCATCGGAGTCATGTACCAGATGGGCGCGCTGTTCGGCTCCATGACCCTGCTGGAGAACGTGCGGCTGCCGCTGGAGGAATTCACCTCCATGCCCCGCGAGGCCATGGACTACACCGCGCGCATGAAACTTTCCCTTGTCGGACTGGAAGCCTCTGCCGACAAAATGCCGTCCGAACTTTCCGGGGGCATGCTCAAACGCGGGGCCATTGCCCGGGCCATGGCCCTGGACCCGAAAATTCTGTTTCTCGACGAACCCTCCGCAGGGCTTGACCCCATCACCTCGGCGGAGCTTGATGAACTGATCCGCAACCTCTCCCGCTCGCTGGGTGTTACTTTTGTAATCGTCACCCACGAACTCCAGTCAATTTTTTCAGTAGCCGACCGAGTAATAATGCTCGACAGGAACACCAAAGGGATCATCGCCGAAGGCGACCCGCGCGTACTGCGCGATGAATCCGACCACCCGACCGTGCGCAGCTTTTTCCTGCGCAGCCTTGACCTGAATAAAGAAAAATCCCCGTCTGCCACAGACAGCACGGGGACGGAGTAAATATGAGCCGCAAAACCAACCCGTTCCGGCTGGGACTTTTCATAATTGTTGGCACCATGCTGCTGGTGTCGGTTCTGGCCATCCTCGGAGCCGGGAAACTTTTCGAGAATTCCATCAAAATGGAAACCTACCTGAATGAATCAGTCAACGGACTGGAAGTGGGGTCCCCCATCAAGTTCAGGGGGGTAAAGATCGGCTCGGTAAGTGAAATCGGTTTTGTCACCGACCACTACATGACCATGGATCAGACCGAACTGCGCTACGTTTATGTGCAGGGAGACCTGAACCACGAGATGTTCAAGACCAAGGAAGTTACGGACCTGATGCGCTATCTGGGTACAGAGGTGGACAGGGGGCTGCGCGCCCGCCCGGTCTCCCTGGGCCTTACCGGACAGTTGTTCCTTGAAATAGACTACGTGGACCCGGACAAAAACCAGCCGCTGAAGATCGCATGGAAACCCAAGTATCTTTATGTACCCTCAGCCCCCTCAATGCTCAGCAGGGTTGAAGGGGCCGTGGCGTCCATCAGCGAAACCCTTGAAGACATCAACAAGGCTTCCATCGCCGATGCCATTGAAGACGTCAGGGCCGTGGCCCAGAGCATGGAGCGGTTCCTGTCCAACTCCGATACCGGGGAAATCAGCAAAAGGCTGACCGGAACCCTGACCGAGGCGGAAAAATTCCTCTCCCGGCTCAACCGGCTGCTGGCAGCACCCGAGATCGACACTGTAATGCCAGATGTTGCCGTTGCAGCCCGCAACCTGCGTACAGTCATGGAAAACTCTTCGGGTGACATCATTGCCGCCATGAAGGATATCCGCACCGCCTCGGCCAGCGCCAAAAGAGCGGCCGGAGGGGTCGAGACCTACCTGACAAGCAACCAGACCAAGCAGACCCTGACCGACCTCTCAACGACCCTGAACAACATCAGCGAGGCTTCGGACAAGATCAAGGCCGCCGCGGTGCGCTTCGAGGGAACGCTTTCAAGAGTCAACATGACAGTTGCCGGGCAGCAGGGTAACATAGAGGCCATTCTGGACAACGTGCGCAGGCTGGTCGAAAACCTGCGGGAACTAAGCAACGAAGCAAGACAGTACCCGTCCGGCGTGCTCTTCGGAGAACCGCCTAAAAAGGGTCAGGTAAAATAGGATGCCTCCGGCGGCTTAAGCCCTTTCTGGAAAAGGGTTTAAGAGTCCCAAAAACTTTCAACGTGCTTCGCTACGGGAATTGACCACGCGTCATAAGATGAGAGAACAAATTTACCTGCACAAGCAGCTGTTTTTTAATTTATAAAACGGCATGTTCTGATTGAATTGGTGAACTACTCAGACTAGCCAACCAAGTTTGATCACAGGCTATAAGCGGTTTCAATCCGCATAATGGAGAAATAAATGCGACGCTTTACCCTTACAAAGTCATGTCTATACGGTTCGGCAGGACTGCTTTTTACCCTCTGTCTGCTGATTTTCGCCGGCGGCTGCGTCAAACTCGACCGTCCCTCCCTTGATCGCAAGTATTTCACCATTGACGTGAAACGGGACGACAGCCCCGCAAGTCAGGCCAAATCAGCCAAGACCCTGATCATCCGGCGGGTGAAGATTTCCCCGCGCTACGAGGACCGGGATCTTGTCTACAAAATCGGTCCCAACGCGTATGAAGCTGATTACTACAACTCGTTCTTCATCCCCCCGGCAGCCCTCATGACTCAGGAACTGCGGCTGTGGATGTCTGATTCAGGGCTTTTTGCCAATGTCCTCGGCCCGGAAAGCATGGTGACCGGAGAACTGCTGCTCGAAGGAATCGTAAACTCCATCTACGGAGACTATTCACAGCCGCAACCCAAAGCCGTGCTCAACATGCAGTTCTTCCTGCTGGACAACAACAAAGCGGCCATCCCCATCATCTATTCCCGCAACTTCAGCCGTGAAATACCCATGAAAGGCAACTCTGCAGACGAGCTGATAGATGCGATGAATCAGGGAATAAAAGAAATCTTCGAGGAGCTGGAAAAAGATCTCGCAGGTCTGGTGGGATAACTTTTTAGGACCCGCGGCCCTTTGGCCGCCGGAGGCATCCCGCTTCAAAAAGAAAACCCCCGGCAGAGCTTAACGGAGTCTGCCGGGGGTTTATGTTCAGATTTCAGTAAGCTGTCTATGCTACCCAGTCGTCATCTTCGGAGATGGGTGCAAAACCGCGACGCATGGTGTTTTCGCAAACCAGACGCGGGTCCATGAACTGCAGCAGGTAATCGGGGCCGCCTGACTTGGAGCCGACACCGGACATCTTGAATCCGCCGAAAGAGTGCCTTTCAACAAGAGCACCTACGCTGGGCTTGTTGAGGTAAAGGTTACCGACACGGAATTCACGGGTGGCAAGATCAAGGTGTTTGGGGCTTCTGGAATAAACAGCACCGGTAAGCGCGAACTTGGTGGAGTTGGCAATATCGATGGCTTCGTCGAAATCCTTGGCCCGCATGACGGCAACAACAGGACCGAAGACCTCTTCCTGAGCAATGCGGTGCCCCTTGTTGATGCCTTCCACGATCAGCATGGGGGCGTAGCAGCCTTTGGCCTGCAGTTCAGGAGACACTTCACGCTTCACCAGCACCTTGCCTTCGGATTCGGCAATTCTGCAGTATTCGAGAACGTTCTTCTGTGCCCCCTTGTCCACGACCGGTCCCATATAGTTAGCAGGATCTTCAGCAGGTCCGAGCTTAACGGACTCGGCAGCCTCCTTGAGGCGGTGCACGAAACGGTCATAAATGGCATCAAGTACGATCACGCGGGAACAGGCGGAACATTTCTGACCCTGGAAGCCGAAGGAGGCATAAAGCACGCCAAGCACGGCTTCGTCGAGATCGGCATCGTCGTCAATGATGATTGCGTTCTTGCCGCCCATTTCGGCGATGACCTTTTTGCACTGTTCCTGACCGGGATGAACCTTGGCGGCACGTTCCTGAATACGCAGACCGACCTCCATGGAACCGGTGAATGCGATGACTGCGATGTCCGGATGATCAACAAGGTGGTCGCCCATGACAGAACCGCGTCCGGGAATGTAGTTGAATACGCCTTCAGGCAGTCCGGCTGCCTTGAACATTTCAACCAGACCGTAGCCGACTGCGGAGGAAATTCCGGCAGGCTTGTACACAACCGGGCATCCGGCAACAATGGCAGCGGAGACCATGCCCACACTGATTGCCAGCGGGAAGTTCCACGGAGCGATTACTGCGGCCACCCCCTTGCCCTGATAGAAATACTGGGAGTATTCACCGGGGGCATTACCCATGCGTCTGGGATCGCCGAGCCGGATCATCTCGCGGGCATAGTATTCAAGGAAGTCGATGGCTTCGGCAAGGTCTGCCTGAGCCTGATCCCACTGCTTGCCTACTTCCAGCACCTGAAGAGCGGACATGTCGTAGATGTTGTCCTTAAGGTACTGTGCAGCCTTGAGCAGATAACCTGCACGTTCACGTGGAGAAACATTGCGCCAGTCGATGTAGGCTTTCTTTGCAACAGCAACGGCCTTGTCAACTTCGGCAGTTCCGGCCTGACAGACGGAGCCGATGATCTCTGAGGTATCCGCAGGATTGTAGGTGTCCAGAGTATCGCCGGTCACAACTTCCTGACCGCCGATGTAAAGCGGATACCGCTTTCCCATGTCCTTGCGTATTTTTGCAATGGAAGCCGGGAAGGCAGCTCGCTGTTCCGGAAGAGTAAAGTCCGCGGGAGGGAAGTTGTTGAACGGCGGCAGTTCGCCTTCGGGGATCTTCCTGCCGGTTTTGCGCGGCTTTGCGGCGAGTTCACGCTCAAGGGTCTTTTCCGGATTTTCAAGCAGAATGTTCACATCCGCTTCATCGGCAAAAGTCTGCTTGAGGAAGGACTCGTTGGCGGTGTTTTCCAGCAAGCGGCGTACAAGGTAGGCCATGCCGGGAATCAGGTCGCCGTAGGGGCAGTAAAGACGGACACGCTTGGCGACATTCTTCAGGCCCTTGCGTACGGGTTCGGCCATTCCGTAAAGTACCTGGAACTCGTACTTTTCATCGGGAACATTCAGAGACTTGGCCATTTCCATTACTGCCGAGATGGTGCGGATGTTGTGGGATGCGCAGGCGAAATGGCATATATCGTGATTTTCGAGAATCATCTTGGCTGTGCGCTCATAGGCCATGTCCGATTCGGGCTTGCGGGTCCAGACCGGAACTTCCCAGTCGTTCTGCTTGGCCATAACGGTCTCGTAATCCCAGTAGGCACCCTTTACCAGACGGATGGAGATCGGCAGGTTCTCCTCTCTGGCCCACTCGATCAGTCCGGCAACATCCTTTTCTACACTCTTGAGGTAGGCCTGGAAAACGATTCCGATATGAGGGTAGTCGGAATACTTTTTACGCAGACGTTTGTACATCTCAACGGTGGGCTCCTTATATTTGAGAGCTTCCATATCAATGCACATGAAGCCGCCCATACCCATCACTTTCTTGTAGACGGGCTCAATGTTGGCAATCATCCCTTCCACTGTTCCCTCTATGTCCACAGGCTTGGACTGGGAGTAGAATGCGGAGGGCTTTACAGCGACATTGATTTTGGGAGCGTGTCCCCAGTCAAGTTCTCCTCCGGTGTCGAGACCGTCCCATTTCTTGTATTCCTTTTCAATGGCGTCGAGAACTTCAAGATAACCGTCACGGTAGGCATCGGCTTCTTCGGAGGAAACAGTGGCTTCGCCCAGCAGGTCGAGAACAAAGGCGAACCCGTCCTTACGCAGCTTGCGGATACCCTTGACCGCTTCCTTGGCTTCCTGACCGATGATGAACTGGCGGGCCATACCTTCAATGTTGGCCCGGATGGTCTTGTTGAGCACCTTGGCCACAAGGCCGCCGCCGAAACCGGTCTTGGTTGCGCCCCATTTGAGCACGTCGGGGATGTTGCTGTCGTCAGCAGCGAAGTATTCTTCGATGTGTCTGGAAAGTGATTCAGAGGTATTCAGATAGGGCAGAACGTCCACAAACCGGAACATCTGGACCTTGAAATCCTCATTCTTCATTGCCCAGTCCATGACCTTACCGGTCCACCAGCCCTTATTGAAAACCGAAGGTGCCTCGCCGGAAATGGAACCGAAAAACTGCTTTCCTCGCTCGATAATCTGGCTGTCGAGGGTGGAGATTTCTACATTCATACCTGATTCTCCTTGATTTTTAATTGTTCTTCAAAACGAATTCTGCAGACCGATCAAAAACCATCCCTCCAGCCGGATTACCATAAACCGTGCCCCGGCTGCTATGCCGGGCCGGTCCACGGGGGTTGTCACAGTCTGCTGTTAATCAAAATCTTCATCATCCAGAGGAATCGCACGCGATTCCTTGATGGTGTTCAGAACAATGGTGGAGTTGGTGTCGCGGACGGTTTCAATACGCCCGATCTGACCGAGCATGATGGCCAGTCCGTCGGTATCCTCACAACGCACTTTGATCAGGTAGCTGTCCCGGCCGGCGCAGTAATGCACTTCCAGAACACCGGGAACCTTTGCCAGTTCGTTGCCGGTTGAGGTTGCTCCTACCCCTTCGTTCACGTTGACAAAGATGAAGGCGGTAAGGGACCGTCCCACGGACTTGGGATCGACAATGGCTTCATAGCCGACCAGCACACCCTTGCGCTCAAGCTTGCGTACCCGTTCCAGCACTGCAGAAGGAGCCATTCCTACCTTGCGGGCGATATCAGCGTTGGAGACCCTGCCACTATTCTGAAGTATTGTCAGAATTCTACGATCTGTTTCGTCAATCTTTCTCTTATTCATCTCTTTCCAAGAATAAAATTCAATTTAAAAGGTTTTGTCAAGTGAAAAGGACTGTACACGGATATACTATCCATCAAAAGTTAGGCAAAACAGCCAGGTAAGTGAATTTTTTTCTCCAGCACTCCTCTATTAACAGAATTTTCGACTAATGAACACAAAATTATTCATTAGAACCGGGACACACCTGATTGGAGAATCAACCAAAAATGTAACACCGGAAACAAAATACAAACAATTTTGTATAAAACAACTGAAACGAGAAACACTGTTGGAATTACAACAGTGAAACCGGTCAACAAAAAGCCGGAAAATATCGTGCTGAAGGCGGAAGCGCAGATTACTGCATTGCAAAATGCCGGATAGTGATTTAGAAGTCAGGCAACACTTGACGAATTTAGTTCGCATATTATGTGATTTAGCAGAATAAGGCAAGCGCAGAGAACAATATTCGGAACGCGCAATCAGAACCGCACTTTTATCTGCATATACCAAACACTTTCGCGCTGCATCGGGCAAATCGTCAATTTACCCCCTGCCCGCTTTACATACACCAAAGAAGATTATTCACGGAAAAGCCTCGAAAAGGCCCGAACCGAGGAGTGTTTCATGAAAGGTAAGTCACGCTGTTATTTTGAGAACGGATTCCTGTGTGCCGAAAGCGTGCTGCTTGAAGGAGCGGAAGCACTGAACATTAATAATCCGGCCATACCGGGTATGGCAACTGTGTTCTGTTCAGGCACATCCCGCACCTGCGGAACCTGCGGTGCATATCAGGGAGCACTGCTGCTCATAAGCCTGCTGCACGGCAGAAGCAACGCTGATCAGGACCTCGATTTCTGCTATGACCTTGCCCAGCAGATGACCGACTGGTTCACAAACAGATTCGGTTCCGTGAACTGCTATAAAATAACCGGCTGCAATTTCCTTGAAGATGAAGGACGCATAAAATTCAGGGAAGGTGGAATAAAGGAAAACGTCTGTTACCCGCTGGTGGAGGAAACAGCCGAATTTGTTATCAACCTGTTGAAGGAGAATTCTTAATTCATATGTCACCCAAAGGACTGCTCTATCTCAAACTTCTCGGTTCCGTTTTTTTCTGGGGCGGAACATGGATCGCCGGACGGGTCCTTGCCGGACATCTTACACCGTATTCGGCGGCCTTCCTGCGCTTCTTTTTCGCCACGATCTTCATGTTCTTTCTGGTCTGCCGTACCACAGGACGCATGCCGCGCTGCGAAAAAAGGGACATCCTGCCACTGGCCTTTCTCGGCCTGACCGGGGTATTCCTCTATAACATATTATTCTTCAGCGGCCTCAAGACGCTCACCGCCGGACGAGCCGCCCTGATCATTGCCGCAACCCCGACCTTCATAGCTCTGGGATCGGCGGTATTCTTCAAGGACCGCTTCACCCCGGCCAAAGGGCTCGGCCTGCTGCTGGCGCTTACCGGGGTGTCCACCATCATCGGGCACGGCAACCCTCTGTCTATCCTGACCGAAGGAGCAAGCTTCGGGGACCTCTGCATCATCGGCTGCGTTTTCAGCTGGGCTGCTTATTCTCTGGGAGGAAAGCCGGTCATGGCCCGGGTCAGCCCCATTGAATCCGTGTACTGGGCCTGCCTTTTCGGTGCCATTATGCTGCTGCCCACCGCACTCTACAACGGGTTGATAACTGAACTGGCTGTAGTAACTGCCACCGACATGGTCTGCATCCTCTTCCTTGCCTTCCTTGGAACCGGCCTTGCCTTCAGCTGGTACTGCGAGGCCATCCGCGAAATCGGTCCGGCCAAGACCGGGATATTCATCAACCTTGTTCCGGTTGCCGCCATCATCATGGGCGCATTCATGCTAGGAGAGCAGGTCGACATGTTCCTTGTGGTCGGAGGAATCCTGACCATCTCGGGAGTCTGGATAACAAACCGCAGCAGATAATCCGCGCTTGTGCTATACTGAAAAAAAGTTAAATATGCCCCCGAGCGAATTCTCCCGGGGGCTTATTTTTGGTTCCGCACTGAACGCCCAGCCGCAATAGCCACCCGCCGCCGACAAGGTTGATCGGCTCGCTGTCTGGAAACGTAATCGGTTACCGGACGAATCCGCTTCCCGACAGAACGTCTGAAACGTTTCTCCAAAACAACTCAGTACGACTGACGGTTTAAACAGGTATGAGTCTCGCCCCGATTATGATATTCGGGAAAGAGACTTAGAAAGCATCACCAAAATTCCAACAAGCCACTGAGACAGGGCCTTTCATGGCTTTGAATTTCAGGGGTGGGAGGCAAAGATCCCTTTATGGACCGGACCTTTTCCCAAACACCGGAGGCAAAGATATGCATGACGTAGAAGATCTTTATAACAATGATGAATATTCCGGCCCGAGCCGGTCTCAGAAAAAAAGGGACATGACCGCCCTGCAGAACCTGGCCGAGAAGCTGATGAAGCTCAGTCCCGAGCTGGTAAAGAAATGCGGGCTGCCCCAATATTTCATAGAAGAGGTGCTGGACGCCATGTCCATGACCTCACACGAGGCAAAACGCCGCCAGACGCAGTACATCGGCAGGCTGATGCGCGACATTGATCCGCAGCCGCTCATTGATTTCATTGAGGACATCGAGGTCGGCAACCGCGAGGGCAACAAGAAATTCCACAAGCTTGAAAAATGGCGTGACGCCCTTGTTGAAGGCGACATGTCCGTTCTTGACGAGCTGGTGGAACTCTATCCCGGCGCAGATCGGCAGCGGCTGGCCCAGCTTGCCCGCAATGCCAAGAAGGAGAAGGATGGAGGCAAGCCTCCCAAATCCTTCCGGGCCCTTTTCAAGGCCTTGAGAGAAATATCTGAGGGGAAGTGACTTGACTGTCACGAATGGAACCTTAATTTACTGTTGTGAAATTATTCACAGCACATGATTCAAGAACACATCAAGGAGAATTACCGTGACTTATACTTACAAAGGCGTCGAACTGGAAGAAAGAACCTGCCCGCATTGCGGAGAAGCTCTTTCCCCCTGGCTGGCACCGCCCGAATCCGGCTGGGGAATCATTGTTGTGTGCAATAACAACAAATGCCCTCATTACGTAGGCTCCGATCAGGACATCATCAACAAGCGCGACGATTCCAACCTCGGTTGCCGTTACGCAGAAAATCCCGACACCGGATACCGTTCGTTCAACCTCCTTGCATGGTGCAGATAATCCCCAAGGGATAGTTTGACCCAAAAGCCCGGAAGCACACAGCTCTCCGGGCTTTTTCTTATTTTAATCCCCATTCTTTTTCATGATCCGCAAATAACATCCCGTTGACAAAGCAAATCACAACTCCTATTCAATCGGGACGCGACTGAGCTGTCTCCAGTCAAGGCTTCTCCAGCCCGACCCTGCAGCAACAGCAGACACTGCCCCGGCATGAAAACCCGCATCATCCAGCACAATTCCCATTACCCAAGAGAGTGCTTTTCCTTTAACCGGGCACGGGTGTGCCTGAACCCGGAAACCCGGATCACGTGAGAATCGGTTATGTCCTTTTTCCAGTCGAAATATGTTGCTGTTGTGGCCCTTCTCGTAGCGGTCATACTCTGGTCCAGTTCATTCATCGCCCTGAAGATCGCCATGGCTGTCTATGACCCCACGGTTGTAATCTTCGGCAGGATGATTCTTGCCTCACTGTGCTTTATCTTCTTCATTCCGAATTTCCGGAAACAACCCATCCGCAAGGGCGATTTCAAGTGGCTGGCCGTCATGGCCTTCTGCGAACCATGCATGTATTTCGTCTTCGAGAGCCATGCCCTTACCCACACATCAGCCGCACAGGCCGGGATGATCTGCGCTACGCTGCCGTTGCTCATGGCTGTTTCAGCAAGGTTCGTTCTTAATGAAAAGCTGAGCCGCAAAACATGGATCGGATTCATGCTGGCGGTCGTCGGAGGAGTATGGCTCTCGCTCTGCTCCGAATCAACTGAAAGCGCTCCGGACCCTATGCTCGGCAACTTTCTGGAATTTCTGGCCATGTGCTGCGCCGTCGGCTACATGACCATCCTCAAGAAAATGACCGCATTTTACTCGGCCATGTTCCTGACCGCGTTTCAGGCTTTCATGGGTGCGGTATTCTACCTTCCGCTGCTGGCCCTGCCGTCAACAACCATGCCCACGGTCTTCGACCCGCTGGCAGTGGGGACAATCGTTTATCTGGGGGTTTGCATCACGCTTGGAGCCTACGGTCTTTACAACTACGGAATGAGCAAACTGCCCGCCAACCAGACCACTGCATACGTCAACCTGATCCCGGTATTCACCCTCATACTGGGCTGGCTGATTCTCGACGAGACATTCACTTCCATGCAGTTTGTTGCCGCAGGACTGGTCATGGGCGGAGTCATAATTTCGCAGGACAGAAAAAGCGCGTAGAAATTTCGAAGCTCCCAAAAAAGAATCCCCCGGAACGTCCGTTCCGGGGGATTTGTTTTTTAATTCGTTCTAAGATTACTTATTGTTTCCGCGTCCTCCGCCCTTACCGTTGCCACCGGCATTGGAGTTACCCTTGCCGCTGTTGGCATTGGCGGAACTGGCACTGCTCTTTCCGCTGGATCCGGCACTGCTGCCGGCATTACCGGCACTGTCGCGACCGGAATTTCCGCGTCCGCCGGAAGCTGCTCCGCCAGCAGAGGAATCAGATCCCTTTCCGCCGCTCTGAGCCTTGTCAGAAGCACGGCTGAGTCCGATGGACTTTTCACCCTTGCCGCCGGCAACACCCGGAGTCTTGGATACACCGGACTTGGTATTTCTCGACGTGGCACGTCCCACCTGAGCGCCGAGTCCGGCCCCCTTGGAAGTTGCAGTGGCGGTGGCCGCCACTTCGCGAACCTGTGCCTGCTTCTGGTGTCCCAATCCAAGGGTTCCGGGATGAACACCAAGTTCAAGAGCTATCTCACCCCAGCCCATTCCCTGAGCACGCATGGAGGCAATGGCATCAACATCCACAGCGGATGCCGCAGCCAGAGTCTCGTCAGCGGTACTTCTTGCCGCTTCAAGATCTGCCTGGGCAGTGCCGAGATCAGTCTCCGCAGATGCAAGGCTTGCCTCTGCGGCTTCAAGGCCGGACTGCGCGGTAGTCAGGTCACTGTTCGCAGCATCCAGAGCTTCATTTGCGGCTGCCAGATCTGCTTCAGCTGCAGCAAGGGCATCAGGGTCATCAGCAGTTGTGGCCGCTTCAACAGCCGCCGTTGCTGCGGCAACGGCATCATTGGCAGCAGTAACAGCATCATTGGCCGTTGCCACTGCATCGTTTGCAGCAGCGACTTCCGTGGCAGCGGTATCAACGCTGGCCTGTGCGGCATCAACTTCTGCCTGAGCACCGGCCACCTCAGCCTCGGCGGCATCAATGGCTTCTCCGAATTCCTCGGCCTTGGCTGCGGCGTCGGCAGCCGCAAGGGCCTCAGCCTTTGCAGCCTGTGCCGGATTTGCAAAGGCCGGAGCATCAGGCACGTCGGCTTCCGCTTCCTCTCCGGTTCCCGGATCTGTTGTGCCCGGATCCGTTACTCCGGTATCAGCAGGTTCAGTTGTCACGCCGGGATCAGTTGTCTCACCGGCAGTGTCCTGTGCTGTTGCCACCGGAACGACCAGCAGCAGACAAAGCCCCAGAACACCAAGCCACCACCAAATTCTTTTAACAGTATTTTTCATAGACTCCTCCCTCCCCTAGTTTACTACAGTTATAAACTGTAAGGATTCGTCCAGCTTGAAAGTCTTACCGGAACTATTTACTTCCTCCGCCTCACCGAACCAGCTGAGCGGCATGCGCGCAGGATCAAAATCCGGGTGTCCGCCAAGGATGTAGTCTCGCACTGCTTTTGCCCGTTCCCTGGCAAGATTCCTGTCACCCTTCACGTAAGCCACAATGTGAAAACTGAGTTTCTTATTTTCTTCCATCATTGCAGCAATCACATGCAGAGAATTCTTGCTCTCGAGGTCCGAATCAATCTCTCCCGGTTTGAACTTGACCGACTTGAGAGTCACATTGCGATTGCCGAATATGAAATTGCGGTAAGTGAAATCGCCGAGCTGATTGAGTTTCTGGGTTCCGCTCATGGCCAGTGCACCATCAGGGTAATACTCAAGGAACTTCTTCCATGCCTTTACGGCATCATCCTTCTTACCCTGGCGTCCGAGGATGTCGGCCCGGTTGTAGAGAGCTTCAGGATTGTACTTGTCGAGTTTGATAACCTTGTCATAGAGGATCAGCGCTTCAATAAGCTTTCCTGCATCAAGGTAACTGTGGGCGAGATAGAGATTGGCGGAGATGTGGTCAGGATCAAGCTTGAGAACCTTCTGGTAGGCATCCCTTTCCTTATCAAACTGTTTAAGGGCCCAGTAATTCACACCCATCCAGAACAGATAGTCGGTGTTGTCAGGCTCAAGCTCCGCTGCTTTCAGCGTGTAAGGCAGGGCTTCTCTGGGCTTTTTAAGCGCCAGATAGTAACGCCCCAGATAATATGCAGAGTCGGCATCGTTGGGGTTTTCCACAACTTTTTCGGAAAACGCCTTAATCCCTTCCCGGTACTTGTGGTTATTCAGATAGTATGGACCTGAAAGTTTGGCGCAGCCAGCGGCAAACAACAGCCCCAAAAAGACAGCCAATAAAACAAGTCTCTTCACAACAACCTCCTGGGACGGAGTTGTAGTTAGCGACCCCCATAAAACAAATCCCTTCTACATATATAATAATACACGCAGAAGGGATTAACAATTCTTTAGCTGTCTTTATTTTATAACATGAAGATTAGCACCTGAATGAGGCCGATGAGGAAACCGAGTACCCCGCCGACAATTTCAATGAATTTAAACTCTTTCTTCATGATTGAAAAAAGGATTGATTCAAGCTGATCCATGGAAAAACATTCCACCTTGTCCTGAACCAGACACTTGAAATCAAGCTTGCACTCCAGTTGGGAGGATGTAGTCTCAATCAGCCTGGGGAGCATTTCATCCAGCTCCTTTGAAAGCATGCCCTTTACAGTCTTCATGGTTTCATCATTGAGAAACATTCCCACCATAGGATGCAGGCTGGCAAGTTTCTCACGGAAGAAAACATCCAGATACTCAAGGACAACATCCTTGTGCTTATTGATAAAGTCCGGATCATGAATGACATTTTTAATGTCGGTATGCGAAATAAGTTCCCTTTCGATCATTTCTCCGAGACGGGCGGCAAGGTCCTTCTGCCGCTTCGGAAAGATCCCCTGAACGGTAAACGGCCCGATTTTGATAGGATTGCGTGGATGAAACAGCATTTTCACGGCCAGATAGTTAGTGAACCAGCCGATAAGAGCACATATAACCGGAGAAAGCAGAAGCTTCATTGTGATCATTGTATTATTGAATCCTCATTTTATTCAAAATAAATCAGGGCACTTAAAACGCGGGGCTCATATTTGTCCAAAATAGAGGAAAGAGCAAGAGAATTAAGACTCCTGACTATGAATGAGAATGAAAAATTGCACATTGAGTAAATTAAAATTTTTTAAACGCAAAATACTCCTTGCTTAGTCCCGCAATAAGCGTAGTATACATCCCCAAATATTAGGGGAATCATCACTGGAGGGGAGTCGTGAACAATTTTCCTGATACGGAAACCATCCTTGAAGAATTCCATGCGTTGAAGCAAACGCATGAAGATCTGAAAAGGCATGTTCTTGAGAAATGCCCTGAATGTGGTCAGACCAGATTCAGGACACTCTTTGATCATGCAGGCTCTGCTATTGCCGTTTTGGACGGAGAGGGAAAGATCCTGCTCACCAATGCTGCATTCAGTGATATTACGGGCTATACCCAATCCGAAACAGCAGGCTCCCCACTGCATATCTTTCTTGTCGCCAGGCATGACCTGGACGGCCAGGAATATCTGCAGAACCTCTTTTGCACCCCTGATGCCAAATCCAGCCTCAGCCTGTCCATATTGGACAAGCAGCAGGAAATCCGCTTTGTTGACCTGACTGTAGCCAACGTCACAATTTGCGATTCCGGTCTGCGCAACTGCATCTGCATTTTCAATGATGTTACAAGTGAACGCGAAAATGAACTTCGCCGCGAGGAGCTCATTGAAGAACTGATGGAAGCCAAGGAACTGCAGGAAGACAACGCTGCACAGCTCGCCATGCTTCTGCACGAACTGGACATGAAAAACCTTGAGCTGGAAAAAGAGGTGGCGGAAAGAAAGAGGGCCGAAGAAAAGCTGCGCGAAAGTGAAGAACGCTTCAAGAATATGAGCATCACCGACCAGCTGACCGGACTTTACAACCGCCGTCACATGATCGAAGTAGCAATACGGGAGGTCGAAGCCTGCAACAGGGTTGACCGCCCCTTGAGCCTGATTCTTATGGATCTGGACGATTTCAAGAAATACAACGACACATACGGTCATGCCGCTGGAGACGTTGTGCTTGAACGAGTCGGCCGGGTTATCAAGGAGACCATCCGGTACACGGATCAGGCTTTCCGCTACGGCGGCGAGGAATTCCTCATCATCCTGCCGGGAACCGATGGCGGCAAGGCGACACAGGTTGCGGAAGCAATCCGGAAGGCAGTTGCACGGGAATGCTACTACCCGAAAGGCGACATGCCGGTACGTAAGACCATGAGTATCGGAGTTTCCCAGTACATCCCCGGAGAACCGCTTGAAAATGTTCTCAAACGGGCCGACGACAACATGTACAAATCAAAAATACGGGGCAAAAACAAAGTCTACTTCGCCTGCGAAACCGGTGAAAGCTCCTTTGTCTGACCGGCTGATTGCGTTGAGATTTTCCCCCTTCCGCTAAGCGGACAAACCTGTTCCGTCATTTTCAGCACTTGATTTAATAAAAGATGGAAATGTCAGGAGGCTTGTCCATCGATCAGCTCCTGTTCCCGGCAGCCAGTGTCAGAAGTTCACATACTGCCGAACTAATGCACGGGCCGCCACGGATCATTCCGCCATCGAAATAAGTCAGGTTCCTTCGACTTCTACGGACGACTCGCCTTTCTCAAGCATCCATTGACGGTAAAGAGCCAGAGCCATGCAGCTCAGAGGCAGGGCCATGACCAGCCCCAGAAATCCGAGCAGCTTGCCCCAGATGGACAGGGAAAGCAGGATCATCCACGGCGAAAGACCGAGACTTTCCCCCTGAAGCCTCGGCACCAGCACAGCATCCTGAAGCACCTGCACCACCGCAAAAACAAGTCCCACCCCGCCAAGCGCGTACCAGAGGTTTCCTCCGGTAGCCAGCGCATCAACCGCAGCAAGAAAAAATGCCGGAATAAGCCCGATTATCTGCAGATAAGGGACCATATTCAAAAGCCCGATGAACATCCCCAGAAGTATGGCCAGCGGCAGCTTGATGATCAAAAAACCGGCTGAAAACAGGCAGCCGATTATCAGGGCAATGAGTGCCTGCGTGCGGAAATAACGGTTGGTGACATTGGTAAACTCTTCCACAAAGGCCCCCACCCGCTGCCGATAACGGGAGGGAATCTGGTTCTTCCAACTGGAAAGCTTGTCGTAATCCGTGAGCAGGAAAACCAGATAAAGGATAATGACGAAAACCCCGGCCAATGCAGCAAGAGTCTGGGCCGAGCCGCTGACAATATTCCATATGCCGGGTAATGCTTTCTGAACAGAGGCCTGAAGCATGTTCGTCAGCCCTGATTCGGTAAGGAAGGAACGCACATCCTCCTCTTTAGCCAGTTCAAGAACCTTCTTCCAGATGTCCTCGGGAATGTACTCGGCGGCACGGCGCGCCACGGCCGAGTCATTTACAAAACTGGCCAGAAGCATTCCGGTATGCTTAAGCTCACCGCCCACGGCACGCAGGGCCAGCCAGAAAAGCTTAACGGTCGGGACCATGAGCACCAACAGGGTCAGCAGAACCGCTGCCGTGCGGTTCCTGACATATCTCCCGGTAAAACAGACCAGAGGATGGAGAAGATAAGCCAGAGTCAGGGCCACGGCAAAGGGGATCAGCACATCACTCAAGGCCCCCAGCAGTTGCACGCTGATCCAGATAAATCCGGCTCCAAGCACCAGCCGGACCACGCGGTCAAACGTGTACGGAGTTCTGTCATCCAACATATGTCACCATCCATAAAAGGTTGATCAAAATCATACCCGCCCGTAACGCAGCTCACGCATCCTGCGTCCGGACCTTTCTATCTCACTGCCCAGTGCCCGGATATTCCAGATAAATGCCGATATGTTATTGCGCCGTTCAAGCGGAACATCCTCAAAATCGCCGCGAACACGGGCATCTCCCACAGCCTTCATGAAATCATCAACAGCCTGACTGAAATCCGGTTCCTCCGGGCATTCATCCGGCGTGGCCGAATAGCACTCCAACCAGGCATAGTAGTCCACGGTCCGGGTCAGGATATTCCTCATCCCCTCGGCGATGGACGGAAGCGGGCCGCCGTAACCGCGGCGGATGATGGTCGCCATGCTGACCAGCAGACTGTGCATGCGCGTAAAAGTCCGCAGCAGACGGGTCAGGTCCTCGCGCTGCCAGCCCTGCAAGCCCGGCTCTGCTGCTGCCTCCCGAAAGGACTCGGCACATTCGTCGAGCATGTTCGAGGCCTCGATGCGACTCATGACCAGCTCTCCCTCCCTTACCCCGCCGTAAAGATAGGATTCGGACAGCTTCTTGAAATGGGTGGATTGCAGAGATACCAACTGCGCCATCTTCTTACGCAGATTCTTGCGGGCCATGTTGGGCCAGACCCCGAAAGAGGCCGCTATACCGATGGCAACACCAAGAAAGGTATCCAGTATGCGTTCCAGCCCGAACTGCCATCCGTCGGTAAAAACCACGCCCAGCAGCAGTATAACCCCGATGGTCAGGCAACTGGAAAAGGCCGTATAATTGAAAACCCGCAACAGGATCATGAGAAAGAACGAGAGTGCTATCAGACTTGCAAGAACTGCTGTTCCAGGCTCAAGGAATAGAATTCCCACCCCGACGGCAGCCCCTAACACAGTACCCCACAAGCGTTTCCAGCCTAAACGCAGGGTTCCTCCCACCGAAGGACGCATCACAACAATTACGCTGACCGGAAGCCACACAGCGTGGCGCAACTCCAGAAAACGGGCCGCTACAACGGCAAAAGTAATTGCTGCAGCAGCTTTTACGGCATGACGGAAGGGCACGGAATCAGGCCGCAGCTCGCGACGAAGTATCTTGAACTGATCAGCGAACACTGCAGGAACCTCCCGTACAACAGACCTTGTTCATCTCCGAGAACTCAAGGACAAGATTCTTGAGCCCGTAGATGGCCCCCCATGCCTCAAGAAATTCATCACGCAACCCGGCATCGCGCCGGTAGGCTCCCAGTTGCAGCAGTTCCCCTTCAAGCCCTGCGATACCGTCCTCAATGGCCTTGAGGTCCAGCTCGCCCTTTCCGGTACTCAGCTTGGCCGCCAGCACATCAAAGGCAACGGCACTGCGCCCTGCAATATCACTGAACTTGAACCGCATGGCGGAAAACACTGGACTGTGGTCTGCAAAACGGCGGCTGTTGGCCAGCCCGACAACGGCCTCGAACATGCGCACCAGCAACGCGTACAGAGCCGACGGCCCTTCATAGCTTCCCAGTTCCTTGACCGGGTCCACGTTCATGGCCTCCATGAACCGCCTGTAGCGCCGAAGGGATTCGACTGAACGCTCATGGATCTGAGAAATTTCATCAAGATCCGCCTTGCTGCCGCTGGAAGATGCCACCGCCCTGAAATAGTCGCCTATGTCGGTCAGAGCCACCGCACCTGCACGGGTCAGAATCTTATCCGGCTTCATGGGCATCACATGGAACAGAAACAGATATGAGACCGATGCACCGAACAGCAGTGCTCCGGACCGGAACAATCCCGCAGCAAAGGAATCCGGTGAAGTCAGGGCCAACATATTAACGATAAGGATCCCCATGCCCGCAGTTGCTGCTGACATGCCCAGTACAGGAACAAAAAAAACCATAAAGGCCAGCACGAACAGATAGACTTCCAGCCAGCCCTGATAATTACCCATCCATGTGGAGACCGGCACCAGACACATCAGTGTGGCAGTAATTACAGCTGCAACCATCTTGCGACGGGCCAGTGTACTTCCCGCCCGAAACAGGGCCACAACCACCGATCCGTACGCGCACCACTGAATGAACTTTCCCCCGGCACCAAACATCCATGCCAGCAGCAAAGCCACAGAACAAGCTGCAACGGACTTCAGGGCATACTTGGTAATGAACATCCCCGGATCCACTGGCCTGATAAAAATTCTGTAAAATTCTGATATTATTTTATTCATCGCCTCTCACACTAAAGCATGGACATTCAAACATCAACTCCGTGGAGGTAACAATTGCGAACCATAGTTTTTCAACATGGAGAACCGCTTACATTTCTGTTGAAACAAATCTCAAACAGATGATACTCTGAATCAGCTGCGTCCATATAGAACAGCAATAAAAAGAAATATCGAGAGGCTCAATCATGCTGCAGCGAGTTAACATCAAGACCAAAACAATCATCATTGCCCTGGCCGGACCAACAATAATAGCTATTATTATGAGTGTGTTGCAGATTTCATCCATCAACCTCGAGGCTAAAGATTCACTACTGAGCAAAAGCAAGAGCATAGTCCATATGGCTGAGGCCGCCCGTAATCAGATGAGTGAAAAATTAAATTCCGGCATCATCAAACCGTTCTCTGAAATTCCTGATGATAAGATCGTCAGTGCCGTCCCGGTCATCACCGCTATCAATATGGTTATGAGTAATTCAGAAAGCGCTGGGTACAGCTTCAGGGTACCGAAAGAATCACCGAGGAGTCCGCAGAACCGCCCCACTCCGCTTGAAAGCGGCGTTCTCACACAAATGAAAACCACCGGAGTAGACGAAGTGACCATTTATGAAGATAACCAGATACGCTATTTCAAAGCCATCAAGCTGACGGAAGAGTGCCTGTACTGCCACGGAGGACCGGCCGGCAGCAAAGATGTTACAGGCGGCATCAAGGAAGGCTGGTACGTTGGAGAAATTCACGGGGCATTTGAGATCATAACATCATTGCAGCCGGCCAGGGAACGGACCTCTGCCGCGATAATAAACGTATCGCTCTGGACTCTGGCGACAGTAGGCCTGATCTCACTGGCAGCAATATTCCTCATAAGAAGCACTGTCGCCAGACCCCTGGAAGAGGTCACGGAACAGACCAACTCCATGGCTAACGGGGATTTCACCAACAGGCTGAAAGTGGATCGCCACGACGAGGTAGGCAAGGTAAAGGATTCCCTGAACACAATGATGGAAAGTGTTACCCATGTAATCGAGTCAGTTATACAGGCAACATCATCAGTCAGTACCGGCAGCAGCGAATTGTCCGATGCAGCGCAAAGCCTGGCTGACGGAGCCGCAAGTCAGGCCTCCAGTATTCAGGAAGTAGCATCAACAATGGAAGAAATGACTTCCAGCATCAAGCAGAACGCCGAAAACTCCAACAAGACCGAAGCAATTGCAAGGCAGGCGGCAGTTGATGCACAGGAAAGCGGTAAGGCCCTCTCACAGGCTCTGGAGGCCCTGACAAAAATAGCGGACAAGATTCTGGTTATTGATGATATTGCCCGCCAGACAAACCTGCTGGCCCTGAATGCCGCAATTGAGGCGGCCCGTGCAGGGGAACATGGCAAGGGATTTGCCGTTGTGGCATCAGAAGTGCGCAAACTTGCCGAGAGGAGCGGAAAAGCAGCTGTAGAAATAATCACCATTTCTAATTCCAGCTCCACAGTCGCCAACCTGGCGGAACAGAAACTGGCGGCACTGGTGCCTGAAATTCAGAAAACAGCAGAATATGTTCAGGAAATAGCGGCGGCCAGCCGCGAACAGGGAGAAGGAGCTTCGCAGGTAAACACTGCCCTGCAGGAACTGGACAATGTCATCCAGCAAAATGCTTCTGCTGCTGAGCAGATTGCAGCCACGACCAAAGAGCTTTCCGATCAGGCTGATGAGCTGGCAGAAGAAACAGCATTCTTCAAAATAAAATAGTCCCTTAAAATCGGCGACAGACAACCATGAAGCCCTGTGCATTATAAACGCACAGGGCTTTCAACGGTCTTGTCCACTATGACTTGGCTGCAAGTTTTATAATCTCACGGCAGAAGGCAGGCAGGTCGTCCGGCTTGCGGGAAGAAACCTGATTGCGGTCCACAACGACCTCTTCGTCCACCCAGATGGCTCCGGCGTTCTCAAGGTCATCCTTGATTCCGGGGGTGGAAGTGCAGGTGAAGCCCTTCATGATCCTCGCGGAAATGGGAATCCAGCCGGCATGGCAGATATGGGCCACAACTTTTCCGGCCTCATGAATCTCACGGGTAAGTTCAAGCACTTTGGGATCACGGCGAAGTTTATCAGGAGCAAAGCCGCCCGCAATCACCAGCAGGTCGAAATCATCAGCATTCATGTCGGCGATGGCGGCAGTTGAACGGAAAGGATACCCGTTTTTGCCTGTGTAGACCTCTCCATACTCAGGACCGGCGACAACAACCTCGGCTCCCTCCTCTATCAAACGGTAATAGGGGTACAGAAGTTCCATGTCCTCGAAAACATTATCCACAAACATCAACACACGTTTATCTTTCAGTTTCATTCGAATCTCCTTCCTATTCTTTGATGCGCTGTGCGCTTTTGCTCGATTTGATTTATACGCGGAGACCTCACGCCCGAAACACCTCAAAATAAGTAACACATCCACACAGACTGCCACAAGGACACAGAAAAGGGACCGCGGTATCACGAATGATACTGCGGTCCCCGTTTTTTAATGCAACAGCCGTCTCCTGTGCGAATGAGCGGCAGGAATTTAGAGCAGCTTATCCATGAATTCCTTGATGCGCGGATGCTGCGTTTCCGCGGAAAAGAATTCGGCAGGAGTTCCGGTAGCGATGAAATCACCGGTCTCCATGAATATTACTGTATCGGCAATTTCACGGGCAAAGCCCATGTTGTGAGTGACGATGACCATGGTCATGCCGTCCTCGGCCAGGGAACGGATGGTATCGAAGACCTCTCCGACCAGCTCGGGATCGAGTGCGGAGGTGGGCTCATCGAAAAGCATCATCTTGGGCTTCATGGCCAATGCCCGGGCAATGGCAACACGCTGTTTCTGGCCGCCGGAGAGTGTCACCGGAAAAACGGTGGCCCTGTCAGACAGCCCGACCTTGTTCAGCATCTGCAAAGCGACTTCCTCGGCTTCTTCCCTGCTCTTCTTGAGCACGGTGACCTGCCCCTCCATAACGTTCTGGAGCACAGTCATGTGCGGGAACAGGTTGAACTGCTGGAATACCATGCCGATCTCGGAGCGAAGGGCACAGAGATTCTTCTGGGAATCCAGCACCGGATTTCCGTCCTTGTAAATGTAGCCGCAGGGCTTGCCTTCGAACTGGATTTCCCCGGAATCGATGGTCTCGAGAAAATTCATGGTCCTGAGCAGTGTAGACTTACCAGATCCGCTGGGACCGACGATTACAACCTTCTCGCCCCTGTTGATCTTAAGGTCGATATGATTGACCGCGGTAAGCTTACCGAACCGCTTGACGACTTGCTTGAGTTCTAAAATAGTTTCCATTTAACGCCTTTCGTATATTCCCACCTTATATTCAATCTTCTCGAAAACGAAGGTGAACACGGTGGTGAAAATGAGATAGATGGCCGCCGCCATTACAAGCACGGTCACGTTAAAATATGCGTTGAACATCTGATCCGCCGCACGCATGAGTTCAACCATGGCGATGGTGGATACAAGGGCGGTGTCCTTGATGAGCGCAATGAACTCGTTGGCGATGGGCGGGATGATCCGCTTGTACGTCTGGGGGATGATGACCCGGCGCATGGTCTGGCCGTAGGTCATGCCAAGAGCCTTGGCTGCCTCGGTCTGTCCGTCGTCGATGGATTCGATTCCGGCCCTGATGATCTCGGCGAGATAGGCCGAGTAGTTGATACCCAGACCGATAAGTGCCGCAGCCAGCGGAGAAAGAGTAATGCCTATCGCAGGCAGTCCGTAATAAATAAAGAACAGCTGCAGCAGAAGCGGTGTGCCGCGGAAGAACCAGATGATGAACCAGCTGATGGAGGTGAACGGCTGCATACGGCTGATCTTGCCCAACGCGATGAACAGGCCGCCGATGGGTGAGACGATCATGGTGAAGAATACCAGCACGAGCGTCATGGACGCACCCTTAAGCAGGTTCGGCATGAACCGCTTGCAGTCGTCAAGGGTCTTCTGCCATTCGGGTCTGGTTTCCCGGTCGAGAGAGGTCAGGAAATTCTTTGCTTCCACGTTGTCCGGATAAACGGCCACAACCTGCTCCGCATAGGAGCGGGCCTTGACCGGATCTTTCATGGAATAGCTGAGACGGGCAAGCTGCATGCGGGAATAGACGAACTGTCCGTCATCCCCTTCCACGCCGGGAGCGGGAACCTTTTCGAACAGGGCACAAGCCTGGTCTATATGCCCGACGGCGAGTGCGTCACGGGCCTGCTTGAGCAGGGAATCGGCATCAACAGCGGCTGACGATACAGCCGGAAAGATCAGAAGAGCAAACAGCAGAAAGAGCGAGGCGACTGCCCCGCTCTTTCCGAGTTTATTATTTAAATTAAACATACCTTACCATTTAGCGGGGTTGGTGACATCTTCACCGAACCACTTGCGGGAAATTTTACCCATTGTTCCGTCAGCGATCATTTCGTCGATGGTCTTCTGTACAGCTTCCCTGAGGGAAACATCATCCTGACGGAAAGCGATACCGAAAGCTTCGCTGGTGATGTAGCCGGGAAGTGCAACGTACTTGCCGGGACGCTGTGCCATGGAGTAGCGGCCTGCGATGTTGTCTACAACAACGGAATCAAGACGGCCGGACTCGAGGTCGAGCAGAGCTTTAACGTTGGTGTCGTATTCACGGATTTCCTTTGCAGCAGGATTGAGGGACTTTGCAGCCTCAAGTGCGGGGGAACCTTTCTGTACGCCGACAACTTTGCCGCCGAGATCAGCGTGGGACTTGATGGCAGAGTTGCCCATGGCGATAACGGCAATCTGGCCGTCCATGATGTAGGGCTTGGTGAAAGAAACAGCTTTTTCACGTTCGGGGGTGATGGTCATGCCGTTCCAGATGCAGTCGAACTTTTTGGCATTCAGGGAGTGAACAACACCGGACCATGCGGTGGGCTGCCATACGATCTTGATTCCGAGACGTTTGCCGACTTCTTCAGCAGCATCAACGTCGAAACCGACCAGTGTACCATCGTCCTGACGGAAGCCCATGGGAGCGAAAGTGTCATCCAGACCGATCACAAGCTGTCCGGCCTTCTGGACTTTTTCCAGGGAACCGTCAGCAGCCATAGCGGAGGTTGCGAATGCCAGCATCATTGCAACCATGAGAATTACTAATACCCTTTTCATGCGTCACTCCTAAAAAATTTGGTAATACACTTCCGGCTCTCTGACTGTGGCAGGGAAAACGCTTCCAGCCAGCCTGTCAAAAACCCGAAGCGTTGAATCGAATAGCCCATGAAGCGCCAACTTGCAAGACTGTTGCCCGACCAAAACTGAACTTAAGAAAGCTTTTTCGCCAAATTTGTGAGGATCATAAGTATATTACAGACAAACAACCCGTAAAATTCCGATCATTATAAAATACACTTAAAGTATTTCCCCGCCATGCAAAGCGGTTGCTAACCTTTTTCTCCGTATGCTAACCTGTTTATAACTCATACTCCAATCGGCTACTAACAAGGAGACTGTAAATGCCTAACCTTACTTCATGGGGAAGCCGTGAACTTGAAAAGCTGAAAAGCGATATGGACAGACTGTTCAACAGCCTCTGCCATGATTACGGCATCCCTTCCGTATGCGGAATAATTGACTGCACACCAAGAACACAGATGGAGGAGATCGGAGATTCGCTGGAGGTTTCCACAACAATGCCCGGCTTCCAGGCCGAAGATCTGGAAGTAAAAGTCACCGAAACATCCATGACCATTTCAGGTGAAAAGAAAGTAACTTTCGAAGGCGGACGCCAGTCCAGTCAATTCAAGAAGACCATTCCCCTGCCGTGCAGAGTGGACCCGGAAAATGTCAGGGCTTCATTCAAAGATGGAGTACTGAAAATCGTCCTGCTCAAATGCATAATCAAACCCCACAAAGTTATTTCCATCAACGCTGACTAATCTGAGCTCCGGAGATCGCCATGACCAACATTCTGAAAGAGAGAGAACTTCCGCTGGATAAACTCAGGTGGACCCTCAATCCTGAATCGCTGCCCTTCAGCACAACAGACGACCTTGTACCCGAAGATGAAATCATCGGCCAGTGCCGAGGAGTTGAGGCCTTCCGTTTTGGAATCGGCATGCAGCTCAAGGGTTACAACATTTTCGTAACCGGCCCGGCCGGGACAGGCAAACAGGCCACAGTGAAAAAAATGCTCAGGGAACTTTCCAAAGCCAACACCATCCCTGACGACCTGCTCTATGTAAATAATTTCAAAGCCAACGAATCTCCCATCCTGATCCGTCTGCCGGCCGGACAGGGAACGGAATTCAAAAAAGATATGCATGAATTTATCGAAGGCATAAAACGAGAAGTCCCTCAGCTTTTCGAGAGCCAGGAATACATGGCCAGAAAGAATGAAATCATCGAGAAGCACGAAAAGCAGACCCGCGAATTCTTTCAAGGAATAGAGGACAAGGTCAAAGATTCCGGACTGGTCATAGTCAACATGCAGATGGGACACTACCAGCGTCCTGATGTTGTTCCGCTGGTAGACGGCGAGCCAATGCGTATGATCCAGCTTGAGGAAAAAGTGGACAAGGGCCGGTTTCCCCGCGATGAATTCGAAAAGCTGAAAATAAAGCAGAAAGAACTTAAAGAGGAAATCGACAATATTCTCACTCAGGTTCGTAATCTTCAAAAAGAAGTCAAAAAAAAGAGTGAAGACGTGGACAAGCTTATGTTCATGACCCTGGCTCAGGACCTTATAGGGACAATGAGGGATAAATACCCTACAGAAAAGACCCAGAAGTATTTCGATGAAATGCTCGAAAACATGAGCGAAGATCTCGACTCCCTTCGTATGATCGGCAAAAGGCCCCAGGCAATGGAAGGTGGCATGATGTTCATGCCGCCGCAAGCCGATACAATTCTGCACCCTTATCAGGTAAACCAGCTGGTCGACAACGCCGAGCAGAGCGGCCCACCGGTTATATTTGAAGCCTATCCCACCTATCGCAACCTTTTCGGCTCCATTGAACGCGTAATGGACCGACAGGGAGGCTGGCGGGCCGACTTCACAAAAATCAAGGCAGGGTCATTCATCAAGGCCAACGGAGGCTATCTGGTAATCAACCTCATGGATGCCATTGTTGAACCCGGTGTATGGTCCACACTCAAACGCTCACTCAAAACAGAAAAAATCGAAATCGAAACCTTCGACCCGTACTACTTCATTTCATCCACGGGCCTCAAACCGGAGCCGATTGAAATGGATGTAAAGGTTGTGGTGCTGGGAGAACCGTATCTCTACCAGCTGCTGCGGCATTACGATGCTGATGTGCCCAAGATATTCAAGGTGCGCGCCGACTTCGAAACATCCATGGACAATAATGAGGAATCAATCAACGCGGTCTCCAAATTCATAAGCCGGATGATAGAGAAAGATGGGCTCATGCCATTTGACAGTACTGGTGTAGCCGCAATCATTGAGCAGGCCGTGCGCATGGCCGGACGTCAGGAAAAAATAACCACTTCCTTCCCCCTGCTCGCTGACCTGCTCGGTGAGGCAAGCCATTACGCCGGACGCAACGGCTCGGACTGCGTTCAGGCCAAGCACGTTGAAAAAGCCATTTCGGCCCACCGCAAACGCTCGAATCAGGCTGAGGAGCGGTTGCAGGAAATGATCGACCGCGGCAGCCTCTATGTTGATACAGACGGAGCTGTTACCGGGCAGGTCAACGGACTGGCCGTGTACTCGCTGGGCGACTACTCCTTCGGAAAGCCTTCGCGAATCACTGCCGTAACAGCCATGGGCAAGGGCGGCATCATAAATATTGAACGGGAATCAGACATGTCCGGTCCCACCCACAACAAGGGAATATTCATCCTTTCCGGATTCCTGCGACGCCAGTTTGCGCAGGACAAACCGCTCTCCCTCACCGCAAGTATCGCCTTTGAACAGTCATACGGCGGAATCGACGGAGACTCGGCTTCCTCCACTGAACTCTATGCCCTGCTCTCCAGCCTTGCCGAAGTGCCCATCCGTCAGGGCATTGCCGTTACCGGATCCGTGAACCAGAAAGGCGAGGTCCAGCCCATCGGCGGAGTAAACCAGAAAGTTGAGGGATTCTACCTCTGCTGCAAGCACGCCGGCCTGACCGGGGAACAGGGAGTCATGATTCCTGAACCCAACGTAAAGGACCTCATGCTACGCAAGGAAGTTCTCGACGCTGTACGTGAAGGCAAATTCCACATCTGGTCCGTCGAGAACATCGAACAGGGAATTGAAATCCTCACCGGCCTGCCAGCCGGACAGAAGGATGCTGAAGGCAAGTACCCGGAAGAATCCATCTACGGAAAGGTCAACGCCCGCCTTGTTGAGCTGGCTGAAGGACTCAAGAACTTCGGCAGTGATAACGACGATGAAAAAGACGACAAGAAAAAATCCGGCGGTTCCTGCGGGTGCGGTAAATAAACACTGCAGAACGTCAAAAACTGCCGTCGGGTAACACAACCAAGAAAGGCCTTAATATCCTATGATATTGAGGCCTTTCTTTATATTGATAAGCTACGCGCTTTCTGATGCTCTGAGCTAGACGCCGGAGGCATCCGATTACAGAAAGGCTCAGATATCAATAAACTCAAGTTCCGGGATATGCGAAATCTGTCCTGTCTTGAGCAGATACTTGGCAAAAACCTTGAGCCCTTCAAGTTCCCTTTCACCGAGGTCATAAACCAGCCCGTCATAATATGACCGGGCTTCCTCAAGATTAAGGATGCTGTTCTCGGCTGTCAGCTCTGATACAAGCTCAATGTTTTTCTGCCCCCACAGTTTTCCCCTTATCAGGGAGCGTACTGCTTCCTTCACATCCTCACGCTCGGCCACGTCCCGGCGGACCAGCCAGATTCCGAAAATGAACGGCAGTCCGGTCCAGCGGATCCACTCTTCGCCTAGGTCAAAGATGTAGGGATAATCTTCATGCTTGCGCAGGTTGAGAGCCTCGTCGCCGATGCACAGAATAGCTTCCGGGCGTTCACCGGACTCAAGCAGCTCGGTTGCATTTCCGGTTTCATATGTCGGGTTGAGGGCAATATACTCGGTCAGCAGAATCTTGAGCAGTGCGGCGGAAGTATGTGTCTGCGCACTGACCAGCACATTACAGCCCTTGAGCTGCTCAAGGGGCTTGCGGCTGATCATTATCACCGACTGCACCGGCCCCCTGCTGCCGATGGCAAGATCAGGAAGCAGCAGGTACTGCTCCGAATGACGCAGGTACTCGACACATGAATTGGCCGAGATATGCATCAGCCCCTCGGACATCATGGTGTTCAACTGTGCGGGCGGTCCGTATACGAAATCGAAATCGTTCCCGATGAGTCCGGTCTCCAGCGGATGGTAGATGGGCAGCACATTGAGATATGAAATTCGACCGACCTTTACTCTATTCATTTCGGGCCTCTACGAGGGTATAATCCATCAGGCGTTGTCTGGGGACGAATCCGGCCTTCCTGATCAGGTTGTGGATCTCCTGTTCGGACAGACGGAAGCTGACCCCGGCGGCCCGGACCACGTTTTCCTCGATCATGGTTGAACCGAAATCATTGCCGCCGTAATAAAGGGCTAGCTGTGAAATTTTCGGTCCCATGGTCACCCAGGAGACCTGAAGATTGTCGAAGTTGTCCAGCACGATACGCGAAACAGCCAGCATGCGCAGGTATTCAACGCTGGTCATCTTACGGGCCTTGGGAATATTTGTGTTGTCCGGCTGGAAGGTCCAGGGGATGAAGGCGGTAAACCCGCCGGTACGATCCTGCACCTCGCGCAGAGCAAAAAGGTGCTTCACCCGGTCTTCCACGCTTTCCTCGTGCCCGAACATCATCGTAGCAGTGGTACGCAGGCCGAGGTTGTGAGCCGCTTCCATCACTTCCAGCCACATGCCGGCGGAACACTTCTTCGGAGCGATCTTCTTGCGAACCTCATCCACAAGAATCTCTGCCCCGCCACCGGGAATGGAAGCAAGACCGGCCTTGATGAGCCGCTTGAGAACATCCTCGATGCTGATACCTTCCAGTTCACTGAAATAGACCACTTCCGGCGGTGAAAAGGCGTGAATGTGCACCGGATAATTGTCTTTTATGAACTGGAGCATTTCCTCATAGAAGGTCAGCGGCAGGTCAGGGTTGTGCCCACCCTGCATCAGGATCTGGGTTCCACCAAGATCGATGGTTTCCTGAATCTTACGGCCGAGTTCCTCCCGGCTGATTACAAATCCGCCTTCCTGTCCGGGAGCCTTGTAGAAAGCACAGAACCGGCATCCGCATTCGCAGATGTTGGAGTAGTTGATATTGCGGTCGATGACGTAGGTTACGTTGGGCTCGGGATGTTTCTTCATCCTGATGCCATGCGCAAGATTCGCCAGATCAAAAAGGTCGGCCTTTTCAAGAAGGGTCAGGGCCTCGTTGAAATCAATCCGCTCTCCGGCCTCAACCTTGGCACCTATTTCCAGCACTTCTGCCGGACTGGTTGTTAAATCTGTCATAGCTATATCTTCCTCTGATTCCGACCCGAAGCTGGTACCGGGTACGGTCAGTCTAAAAAACTATTGAACACGTTCTGCACTGGTGACGGCACATTTCCCTGAGATCAGCCGGAGGTTAAATCTCATTGAATTTCGCGTCGCGCTCAACCGGAGTGAAACCGCACCCTCTGATCATCTCTTCCAGTTCGGTCCTGGTCAGGGCCTGATCAGAAGACGCGCCGGCCATATGGCCGATTTTTTCCTCGACAACAGTTCCGTCAAAATCGTCAGCACCGAAATGCAGTGCGGCCTGCGCCTGCTTGACTCCAAGCATGACCCAGTAAGCCTTGATGTGCGGAATGTTATCCAGCATGAGCCTGCTGACCGCGGTGGTGCGCAGTTCATCAACACCGGTCAACGGTTCTTCAATCTTGAGTCTGCTGTTTTCGGTGAGGAACGGCAGAGGGATAAAACAGTTGAAGCCTCCGGACTTGTCCTGCTGGCGGCGCAGCCGGTCAAGATGGTCTACACGGTGCGCAGCAGATTCAATATGCCCGAAAAGCATGGTGCAGTTGGTGGTGTAGCCCAGCTCGTGAGCTTCACCGTGAATACGCAACCAGTTTTCTGCATCGATCTTTTTCGGACAGATCCTGTGGCGAACTTCCGAGTCGAAAATTTCAGCGCCGCCGCCAGGCATCATTTCGACACCGACAGCCTGCAGACGCTTGAGTACTTCAACGGAACTGATCCCTTCTGTAGTGGCCAGATGATCAATCTCGACCGCAGTAAAGGATTTGATCACCGCCTGTGGAAGCTCCTTCTTGATCTCGGCAAATGTTTCCTCAAAAAATTTTAGGGGAATATCATGATGGCAGCCGCCGACCACGTGTACTTCGCGGGGAGCAACTGGCGCGTTTTTCAACTTATCGAGAATCTGTTCCCTGCTGAGCTGGAATGAACCTTCCTCGCCATGCTCACGGGCATACGCGCAGAACAGGCAACCGTTTACGCAGATATTGGTGTAGTTGATGTGCCTGTTGATCACATAAAAGGTCTTGTCACCGTGCATTGCACGACGCTTGATGGAAGCAAGGGCACCCAGAGCGTTCAGGTCCGGGCAATCATAAAGGGCCAGCCCGTCATCAATGGAAAGCCTTTCACCTGAAATGACTTTATCCAGAATCGAGCCCAGCCCTGCATTTTGAAAATAGTTTTTTGAAATCATATATTCACCTTTGTTCAGGAGTAGATAAAAGTCGGGTCCGGGCATGTCAACACTGGATTTCCGGCTCTTTAAGATATAAAAGTCACTGCATGAGCAAAATACTTAAAATGGGCTTTTCACCATGCCCCAACGATACGTTTATTTTCCACGCCCTTGCCAGCGGCGCAGTAAGTATTGATCCTTTCAGTCTGGACATAACTCTTGCCGATGTAGAGGAACTCAATTCTCACGCCCGTGCCGGCCGTATGGATATCTGCAAGGTGTCGGTTCACGCTGCCGCCCACATAATGAAAGACTATGTGCTTCTGCGAGCCGGCGGTGCAATGGGACGCGGTGTAGGGCCGCTCCTGCTCACCGGTGAACATTGCACCATAGGAGACCTCAATGGCAAGAAAATTGCCATTCCCGGGCGCAATACCACGGCAAATCTTCTCTTCAGCCTTATGTGCCGCGAAGCAAATATCAGGGTTGAACTGGTTGAAATGGTCTTCGACCAGATAATGCCGGCTATAGCGGACAAAAAAGTGGACGCCGGAGTCGTGATCCATGAGGGACGCTTTACCTATCAGGCATCAGGTCTCCACAAACTGGCAGACCTCGGCCAGTGGTGGGAAGACTATTCCGGACTGCCGATCCCGCTGGGCTCAATTGCCATCAAACGGGAGCTCGGACCGGAAACCGCCGCGCAAGTAAATGCCGCCATCCGCAAATCACTTACACTTTCCTATGTGGACGACGAGGCTGCCTGGCCCTACATTAAACAGCACGCTCAGGAAATGGACGACAGTGTGATACGGGAGCATATCAAAACCTTTGTTACCGACTATTCCATGGACGTAGGCACAGAAGGAGAACAGGCTGTAAGCAGGCTCCTTCAGGCAGCAGCACGATTGGACGGAATTGAATTGCCTGACCTGCCTATTTTTATTGATATTTAACTGATTAGACGGCCAAAGTAATTTTAAAAAAAAATTCTATGGACTCTTCAAAAACTTTCAATAGGGCTTCGCCGCTTTGAACGTCAAGACGGAGATGATCAACAGCTCCGGGTTAACCGAGACAAGACAAAAGACAGTAATACGAAGGTATCTCCCACCTGAAAGAACAGAGCCCGTAATATCTTGCTGATATTACGGGCTCTGCAATTTGAAAAGCAAACCTGCCTTAAACTCTGATGGACAGTAAATTTAAATTTCGAAAGAGCTACGTTTTACGTGATCTATGAAATAGCGTACTGCCGGGAAAAATTCGCGTCCTTCAAGATGTACAAGATAAAAACTGCGTTCAAGATTCAAAGGAAGTCCTTTGATGTGAACAAGCTCACCGGAATCGATAAGCGACTGAGCTGCAAGCTTTGAAGTAACGCTGACACCGAGACCGGCACGGACGCACTGGACAACAGCCTGAGTAGACTCAACCCAGACAGTTACGTTGAGATCGCGAACGCTTGAGCCCATCTCTGCGAGGCCTGCTTCAAGGGCCTTACGGGTTCCGGAGCCGCCTTCACGCATAACCCAGGGGAGCTCTGCAAGCTGCTGAATATCGTCTATTCCATCATAATTGCTGACCAGAACCGGGGGTGCGACGATAACCAGTTCATCGCGCATGATCGGATAAAATTCGAGGTTGGGAACATCTACAGTTGCCCCAACGACTCCTAGAATCAGCTCCCCGCTGCGAACCTTTCTGATAATCTCACTCGTGTCGCCGACAGAAAGATGCACGCTGACATCAGGATATTTCTTGCAGTAATTGTATAGAATCTCGGGGAGAAGATAATGGGACGGGATAGTGCTGCCGCCGATCTCAAGATCACCGACAACCTTGTCTCGCAGAATGTTGATCTCGGATCGGGCCTTACCTATGAGGTCGTAAATATCTCTGGCATTACGGTAAAGAACTTCCCCGGCCTGGGTTGCCATGATTGATCGCCCTAAACGGTCAAACAACTGCACTCCGAGCTCTTCCTCAAGAGTTGAAATATGTGCGCTGATAGTGGGCTGGGAAAGAAAGAGTTCCTTTCCGGCCTTTGAAAAACTCTTCAGCTCATAAACTTTGCAGAATGCTTCCAGTCTACGTAAATCCATCTATTCGCTCGGATCACTTTTTTCTATGGGTTATATTAAAAAAAAGGGCGGAACAGGTTCCGCCCCTTTTTAATGCGCATTAAATAAACCTTATGCTTCAGCTTCCTGTGCGGGAGCTTCTGCAGCGGGAGCAGCAACAGCAGCTTCCTCGGCACGCTTGGTGAGTTCAATGATGCACATGGGAGCGCAGTCACCCTTACGGGGCTCAGCAAGCTTGATGATACGGGTGTAACCACCACCGCCGTTGTAACGGGGGCCGATTTCATCGAAGAGCCTCTGCACCAGACTGTGGTTCTCAAGGGTCTTGTAAGCAAGACGACGAGAATGCAGGTCGTTGCGAAGAGCAAGGGTGATCAGCTTTTCAACAGAGCTTCTCAGTTCCTTTGCCTTGGGCTCGGTGGTACGGATATGTTCGTAGGTCAGCAGAGAGCGAACCATGTTCTTAAGCATGGCGTTCCTGTGGGAACTGCTTCTGTTGAACTTTCTTCCGGACTTTTTATGCCTCATTTTTATCTTTCCTCTTCAGCCATTCCTGATACTTTTTATCGAAATCCTCGAGGCCCATACCGAATTTGAGATCCATGCTGTCGAGAACTCGGCGGATTTCGTCAAGAGACTTACGTCCGAAGTTCTTGGTTTTAAGCATGTGCTGTTCAGTGCGCTGCACAAGTTCACCGACAATACGGATATTGGCGGCCTTGAGGCAGTTGGTTGCACGAACGGAAAGCTCAAGTTCGTCAATGGATTTGAACAGATTGGGATTCAGGTCGAGGTTGCATTCTTTGGACTCTTCCTGCTCGGATCCCATTTCATCGAAGTTGATGAATACGGACAGCTGCTCCTTGAGAATCTTTGCACTGTAGGCAATAGCGTCTTCGGGAGTAACGGATCCGTCGGTATGGACTTCGATAAGGAGCTTGTCATAGTTGGTCATCTGACCGACACGAGCCTGCTCTACACTGTAAGCAACCTTACGAATGGGAGAAAAGCTGGAGTCGAGTACAATGTGACCGATTTCGTTGACAAGACCTTCGTGCATATCAGCAGGGACATAGCCCTTGCCCATGCGCACTTCGAAAGTCATTTCCATTTCCATCTGCTCGGAAAGAGTCGCGATAATCTGCTCAGGATTGAGGACTTTGACGTTCTGGTTTTCCTGAATATCAGCTGCGGTGACGGCACCCTGCTTGTTTACCTTAAGGGTAAGAAACTGGGGTTCATCAGTAGTCATAGCGAATCTGATCTGCTTGATGTTCAGAACAATCTCAGTCACATCTTCCATGACACCTTCGATGGTGGTGAATTCGTGCTGAACGCCTTCGATCTTTACAGCAACCGCGGCTGCACCCTGCATGCAGGAAAGCAGTACCCTTCTGAGAGAGTTCCCGATGGTTGTTCCAAATCCGCGCTCAAGGGGTTCACAAATGAACTTACCGTAAAGCTCGTTTGACTTGGGGTCACGCACAAGCTGCTCCGGCTTAACCAGCTCGGCCCAGTTGCGGGTGTTGATGAGTTTGTCACCGTCATGAATAAGCATGCACTAATCCTTCTTATTTGGAGTACAGCTCGACAATCAGCTGTTCGTTGATGGGGAACTGGATATCTTCCCTGGTCGGCAGCGCTTTAACTTCACCTTTGAAGTTGGCACCGTCGGAAACCAGCCACTCGGGGCAGCCGCGACGGGCAATAACTTCCTGAGCTTCCATGATAACGGGGATCTTGCGGGCTTCGTCACGAACTTCCACAATATCACCGGGCTTTACGTGCATAGAAGGAATGTCAACGCGTCTTCCGTTCAGTTTGAAGATGCCGTGTTTCACAAGCTGGCGAGCCTGGTTGCGAGAGTTGGCAAAACCGAGACGGTAAACAATGTTGTCAAGGCGGGTTTCAAGCAGCATGAGCAGGTTGGTACCGGTTACACCCTTCATGGCGTCCGCACGCTTGAAGTAAGCGCGGAACTGCCCTTCGAGCACACCGTACATGCGGCGCACTTTCTGCTTCTCGCGAAGCTGAACTGCGTAGTCGCTCATTTTCTTTCTCATGCGACCGGCGATACCGGGAGCATAAGGACGACGTTCATAAGAACACTTATCAGTAAAGCAGCGGTCGCCCTTGATGAAAAGCTTTTCACCTTCACGGCGGCACAGTCTGCATTTTGCTTTAGTATATCTGGCCAAGGTTAAACTCCTTCGTAATTAGACCCTGCGGCGTTTCGGCGGACGACAGCCGTTGTGCGGGATGGGTGTGATATCGCGAATGAAGCTAACCTTCATACCGACGTTGCCGATAGCGCGCATAGCAGCTTCACGACCGGAGCCGGGGCCTTTGACGAAAATACCAACGGTACGCATACCCTGGTCCTGAGCTTTTCTTGCAGCGGTTTCAGCAGCTACCTGAGCTGCAAAAGGGGTAGATTTTCTGGAACCCTTGAAACCGGATGCACCGGAAGTTGCCCAGCTGATCACATTACCTTTGAGATCAGTGAAGGTAATGATGGTATTATTGAATGTTGCTTTAACGTGGGCGATGCCCACGGGAACATTCTTTTTCTCTTTTTTCTTGCCGGAACGGCGAGGTCTAGCCATACCATTCTCTCCAAAATGAATTTACATCAGCAGCGAAGACCTTGACATGGTCTGTAGACTGCGGATTGAATTATTTCTTCTTCCTGCTCATTACAGAGCGACGGGGACCCTTGCGAGTTCTTGCGTTGGTCTTGGAGCTCTGACCACGTACGGGCAGTCCGCGACGGTGGCGAAGTCCGCGGTAACAACCGATGTCCATCAGACGCTTGATGTCAGCGATCTGATCACGACGGAGGTCACCCTCAACTTTGTAGTTGTCTTCAAGTTCCTTACGGATAATGTTGACCTGATCACCGCTGAGATCATCAGCGTTAGTGGTCCAGTCGATACCAACGGTATCAAGGATCTTGAGAGCAGTAGTACGACCTACACCGTAAATGTAAGTCAATGCAATATCCAAACGCTTGTTTCTCGGAAGGTCTACTCCAGCGATACGAGCCACAGTGATACCTCTCTATCCTTGACGCTGTTTGTGTCTGGGGTTGTCACAGATAACCCGCAGCACGCCCTTGCGTCTGATTACTTTGCATTTGGGACAAATCTTCTTAACAGATGGTCTAACTTTCATGACCGTCTCCAAATAATGCAGTTTTACAGTTACATCGACCGGGAGCTAGCCGGCCGGGCCTATGATGGACTGCCCGGCTAATAGGCAGTCAAATCCATGCCAGTCTTTCGTTGCCGCGAAATTCAAGACGTGCACAATACAGGGCGAATTTAAAAAAATCAACCCCTGTTTTGCACTCTTTAAAAAATATTTATGACAGACTTAAAATTACTGGTCCGTCGACCGTTACGGCAATTGTGTGCTCAAAATGGGCGGACAGTTTCCTGTCCTTGGTAACGGCAGTCCATCTGTCTTCGAGAATCTCAATATCATGGCTGCCTTCTGTAACCATCGGTTCAATGGCCAGAACCATTCCGCTTTTAAGCTGAACACCGGGTAAACCGGAGGGTACAAAATTAGGAACTTCGGGTTTTTCATGCAGGCCGCGGCCAATGCCGTGCCCGACAAATCTTCTTACAACTCCGAAGCCCTCACCTTCAACATAATCCTGAACAGCCTTCGAAATATCATACAGGCTGTTTCCGGGATAAGCTTGAGCTATGCCTCTCATCAGAGATTCATGCGTAACATCCAGCAGTCGGCGAGTGGAAGGAAGAATTTCTCCCACAGGGTAAGTGCGTGCTGAATCTCCGTAGAATCCCTGATAAATGACACCCATGTCAATACTTACGATGTCACCTTCTTTTAACACACGTTTATCAGAAGGAAAACCGTGAACGATCTCTTCGTTCACGGAACAGCAAAGGGCAAAAGGAAACCCGTGATACCCCTTGAAAGCCGGCCTTACGTCGAAATCATCGCAGGCCTTGCAGGCCAGTTCTTCCAGATGCATGGTTGTAATACCTGGTCTGATGGCCGCACCGAGCATGTCCAGTATTCTGGAAACAAGACGATTGGCCTCACGCATGAGGCCAATCTCCTTGTCATTTTTGAGGTATATACCTCTGTACTTTTTCAAAGCAACTACCTGCCTTTGATCTTGCTGCCCTTACCCATGAGTCCCTCGTACTGACGGGAAATCATGTAGGATTCGATCTTGCCCATGAAGTCCATGGCCACACCGACTACGATGAGCAGTGCAGTTCCACCGAAGTAGAAAGGAACATTGAGCTGAGAGATCATAATCATGGGCAGTACGCAGATGGCTGCTACGTACAGGGATCCCCAGAGAGTGATCCGGGCAAGAATACGGTCAATGTATTCACGGGTTCTTGCACCGGGACGGATACCGGGGATAAAGCCGCCCTGCTTCTGAATATTTTCAGCAATTCCTTTCGGATCAAAGATGATCGCAGTATAGAAATAGCAGAAAAAGATGATCAGTGCGACATATATGATGTTATAAACGATGGAGGACGGAGTGAAGTACGCCGAAATCCTGGACAGAGTCTCGTTATTGGAGAAGTTTGCCAAGGTTGCGGGGAACATCAGAATACTGGATGCAAAAATGGGGGGAATAACACCGGCAGTGTTGATTCGCAGCGGCAGATGTGTAGTCTGTCCGCCCATCATTTTGCGTCCCATCATGCGCTTGGCATAATGTATCGGTACCCTGCGCTGTCCGCGCTCCATGAATACGATGAAAGCCAGTATGGCGACCATGAATGCCAGAACGAACAAAAGCAGGAACAGGGTGATTTCCCCGGCCTGCATCAGACGAACAGTGTTGAATATCGCTGCGGGAAGCCCAGCTACGATACCGGCAAAAATGATCATGGATATACCGTTACCGATGCCTTTCTCGGTCATTTGCTCACCGAGCCACATCAGAAAAACGGTACCGGCAGTCAGAGTCAGGATGGTAATAAAACGGAAAGTCCATCCTGCATGCAGTACTACAGGCGCGCCGGTCGGGCTGGTCATGCTTTCAAGCCCGATTGCGATGCCGAATCCTTGAATAAGGGTTATCGCTACAGTTGCGTACCTGGTGTACTGAGTAATCTTCTTGCGTCCCTGAGCCCCTTCCTGACTAAGCCGCTTGAGATCAGGACTAACTACATTAAGAAGTTGGATAATGATAGACGCGGAGATATAGGGCATGATCCCTAACGCGAATATGGACAAGTTACGCAACCCGCCACCGGAGAACATGTCAAAAAGGCCGAAGAGAGTGTTGGAAACACTCTCAAAGAAATCGGCCAATGCTGCACTGTCTACGCCCGGGACCGGGATGTGAATCCCGACCCGGTAGACAGCCAGAAGAAGAAAAGTCCAGAGGATCTTTTTCTTCAGTTCCGGCATGCGGGAAAGATTATCAACGCCAGACAATGCCACGTTTTATCCTTCCAGGGCTTTGGCAGTACCACCTGCCTTTGTGATCTTTTCAGTAGCAGAAGCGCTGAAGCGGTGTGCTTCGATGGTAACAGCAGCACCTACTTCACCCACGCCGAGGACTTTTACAAGAGCACCCTTTTTGCAAAGGCCTCTATCATAAATGTCTTCCAGGGAGATTTCGGTTTTGCCTTCGAAAGCACCAAGAATCTGGCCTACGTTCAGAGCTACGTACTCTTCACGGAAGGGATTCTTGAATCCGCGCTTGGGCAGACGGCGAGCCAGAGGCATCTGACCACCTTCAAACCAGGCGGGGACGCCGCCGCCGGAGCGGGCGTTCTGACCCTTGTGACCCTTGCCGGATGTTCCACCCTGGCCGGAGCCACCGCCGCGACCTACGCGCTTGCGATTCTTGCGTTCCTCTTGGAACGGATATATTTCGTGCAGCCTCATGATTCAGTTACCTCCACAAGGTGCTCAACTTTCCTGATCATCCCTCTTACGACGGGAGAATCGTCAAAGCTTTTTTCCTGTCTGATCTTGCGCAGCCCCAGTGCCTTAAGAGTAGCACGTTGGTTGGGATTGCAGCCGATCATGCTGCGTACGAGTTTAACCTTAAGCATAATTTCGTCCTCCTACTTTCTGGGAGTCGCTACTTTTTTCCCGCGAAGCTGAGAAACTTCATCAGCACTGCGCAGGGAAGCAAGACCAGCGATTGTCGCCCGAAGGACGTTATGCGGGTTGTTGGTGCCGATAGCCTTGGTAAGGATATCGTGTACGCCTACTACTTCAAGTACCGCACGCACGGCACCACCGGCGATGATACCGGTACCCTTGGATGCGGGCTTGAGCATTACGCGTCCGGCACCGAAACGGCCGAGAACTTCATAAGGAAGGGTTCCGTCCAGAAGAGGTACGGAGATCATTTCCTTACGGGCTTTCTCTGAAGCTTTTCTGATGGCTTCAGGTACTTCATTAGCCTTACCAAGTCCGAAACCGACCTGACCTTTACCGTCACCTACCACAACCAGGGCACTGAAGGAGAACCTTCTACCGCCCTTCACGACTTTAGCGACTCGGTTGAGATAAACGATTTTTTCAATCAGACCCAGATCATTCTGTTCCATGGATATTCCCATAAGTTTAGAATTTCAGGCCACCCTCACGAGCGCCGTCTGCAAGGGCCTTAACCCTGCCGTGATATATATAACCGCTGCGGTCGAATACGACCTTCTCGATGTTGAGTTCCTTAGCCTTGGCTGCGATGTCCTTGCCTACGGCAGCAGCAGTTTCGCAGGTGAGCTTTACTGCTTCGCCATCTTTAGCGAGAGCCTTGGAGGAAGAAGCGGTCACGGTTTTGCCAATGATGTCATCTACGAGCTGAGCGTAGATGTGCTTATTTGAACGGAATACTACAAGACGCGGACGATCTGCAGTACCGCTGATTTTTTTGCGGATGCGAATCTTTTTGCGCTGTCTTGCCTGTTCTTTAGTCATTTTCATGGCTTTACCCTACTTTTTACCGGACTTACCGGCTTTACGTCTGATCTGTTCATCAATGTACTTGACGCCCTTGCCTTTGTAAGGCTCCGGCGGACGTACACGACGAAGCTGAGCAGCAACTTCACCAACCATCTGCTTGTTTACACCGCTGATGGTAAGTTTGGTGTTGCTGTCTGCGGTGGCTTCAATTCCGGCAGGCAGCTCGAAGTTGACGGGATGGGAGAAACCGACGTTAAGAACGACGATTTTACCCTGCACGCTAACTTTGTAACCTACACCGACTACTTCCAGGGTCTTGGAGAAGCCTTTGGTGACTCCTTCAATGCAGTTGGCAAGCAGCGAACGGTGCAGGCCGTGCTGAGCACGCTCCTGACGAGAATCGCCAGACCTATTCACCTCGACCGCATTATCAGCAACGTTGTAGCTGATCATGGGGTGTACCGGGGTGGTGATGGTACCTTTGGGGCCCTTTACGGAAACCACTTCAGCACCAACGGTAACTTCCACTCCGGCAGGTATTTCAACAGGTTTTTTTCCAATTCTGGACATTTTAAAACCTCACTACCAGATTTCACACAAGAGTTCGCCGCCGACGTTAAGCTCTTGGGCTTTTGCGCCGTCAACTACACCCTTGGAAGTGGAAAGTATGCAAATCCCGAGTCCGTTAAGAACGGAGGGAATATCTTCAACGCCTACAAATACGCGACGTCCGGGGGTGCTGATTTTCTTCATGCCGCTAATCAGGGCTTTTCCATCAACATACTTAAGGGTTACGGTGATATCACGACCTTCTTCAGCGAAGTCGTTGATATAACCTTCATCCTTAAGAATCCCGGCGATAGCTGTTTTGATCTTGGACCCGGGAATGGTCACGGTCTTATGGTAAGCACCGTGAGCATTACGAATACGGGTCAGCATATCGGCGATAGGATCGACAACAGGCATTTTAAACTCCTTATATTACCAGCTGGCTTTACGCACGCCGGGAAGTTCACCCGCAAGGGCCTTTTCCCTGAAACAAATACGGCAGACGCCGTATTTGCGCAGGAATGCACGAGGACGTCCACAAATGGGGCATCTGTTATATTCGCGCACCTTGAACTTGGGCTGACGTTTTGCCTTAACTTTCAAAGCTGTCCTGGCCAAAACGAATCCTCCTATTTCTTGAAGGGCATTCCAAGAAGCTCGAGGAGCATCTTGCCTTCTTTGTCAGTTTTAGCGGAGGTGACGATAGTCACGTTCATCCCTTTGGTTACCTCGACCATGTCGAGCTGAATCTCAGGAAAGATAGTCAGTTCCTTGATTCCCAGGGTGAAGTTGCCGCGGCCATCGAAGCCTTTGTCAGGAATTCCGCGGAAGTCGCGGACGCGAGGGAGTGCAAAGCTGATAAGCTTATCCAGGAAGTCCCACATGAGATCTCTACGCAGAGTCACACGGGCACCTACAGGCATTCCTTCACGCAGCTTGAAAGCTGCAATTGACTTTTTCGCTCTTGTGACAACTGCCTTCTGACCAGCAAGTGCGGTCAGTTCTTCGACAGCGCCATCGATGAGCTTTGAGTTCTGGCTTGCTTCACCGAGTCCGATGTTCAGAGAGATTGCCTTGATACCGGGAATCTCCATCGAACTCTTGTACCCGAACTCTTTGTTGAGAGTCGGGGCGACCTTGTCCGTGTATATTTTTTCGAGACGTGTCATCGCAAAACCCTAGTCGATGATTTCGTTACATTTTTTACAAAAACGGATGTTTTTTCCGTCTTCGGTCTCACGAATTCCAACTCGGGTTGCTTTGGTGCAAGCAGGGCACACAACCTGAATGTTAGAAATGTGAACAGGGGCTTCTTTCTCAACAATACCGCCGGGCTGGTTTGCATAGGGGTTCGGCTTGGTGTGCCTGGAAACCATATTAACCTGCTCAACAAGGACAGTGTCCTTCTTGCGGTTGATCTTGAGGACCTTACCGATCTTCCCCTTATCCTTGCCGGCGATGACCATAACTTTGTCATCAACATGTATCTTGTTCATGCCGTATACCTTCTTGTGATAAGGATTACAGAACCTCAGGAGCGAGAGAAACGATCTTCATGAAGCCAGCGGCTCTGAGTTCTCTTGCTACGGGCCCGAAAATACGGGTACCCAGAGGTTCCATTGAGTTGTTCAGAAGAACGGCAGAGTTATTGTCGAACTTGATGTAGGAACCGTCGGGGCGACCAATTTCTTTCTTGGTGCGAACAACGACAGCCTTCATCACAGCGCCCTTCTTCACTTTGGAATGGGGCATCGCTTCCTGAACGGAAACTACAATAATGTCTCCGACACTGGCGTAGCGTCTCTTAGAGCCTCCAAGTACCTTGATACAAGATACTTTTTTGGCACCAGAGTTGTCTGCTACGTCAAGATTAGATTCTACCTGAATCATAGCTTATCCCCTAAACTGCTTTTTCCAGTATTTTATCTAAATGCCACCTTTTGCGCCGGCTAAGGGGGCGGAATTCAACAATCTGTACCTTATCGCCGATACCGCATTCATTAGCAGGATCGTGTGCCATGAATTTGGTGTGGCGACGAATGAATTTTTTATACAGGGGGTGCTTTACGAGGGTCTCAACGCGAACAACGATAGTCTTGTCGCTCTTGTCGCTGATTACCACTCCGGTAAGCACGCGCCTGTTTCCTTTCAGATTAAGCTCTGCCATGGCTTATGCTCCCAGTTCCTTTTCACGCTGTACGGTGAGGATCTTTGCGATGTCTTTCTTGACAACGGACAGTCTCTGGGTGTTTTCCAGCTGTGCGGTTGCGTGCTGGAAACGAAGGTTGAAGAGCTCTTTGCGAGCTTCAGCAAGCTTCTCGTTCAGAGCAGCGCTGTCGAGTTCACGAAGTTCATTGGCTTTCATTTTACAATCCCTCCTTAACTACAATTGCAGTCTTGACAGGAAGCTTGTGTGATGCACGGACCAGAGCTTCTCTGGCCAGTTCAATGTCGACGCCCTTAACTTCGTAAAGAATGCGACCGGGCTTAACCGGAGCGCACCAACCGACCGGGGAACCTTTACCTTTACCCTGTCTGACTTCAGCAGGCTTGGCAGTAACAGGTTTATCGGGGAAAACCCTGATCCATACCTGACCGCCACGCTTGATATGACGCATGATTGCGATACGTGCTGCTTCAATCTGGTTGTTGCTCAGCTTGCCGTGTTCCAGAGTCTTGATGGCGATATCGCCAAATGCGATATTGGAACCACGCTGTGCTTTACCTTTCAGGCGACCTTTCTGACACTTACGGAATTTAACTTTCTTAGGTGATAACATTACTGGTCCACCTCGTGGTCAAGAATTTCACCTTTGAAGATCCAGACCTTGATGCCGATAACACCGTAAGTGGTATTGGCACGTGCTACACCGTAATCGATGTCGGCTCTGAGAGTCTGAAGGGGCACACGGCCTTCGCGGTACCATTCGGTACGTGCGATTTCAGCACCGGCGAGACGGCCGGCACAAGCCACTTTGATGCCCTCTGCGCCGAACTTCTGGGCGAGGCCCACAATGCGCTTCATGGCGCGACGGAAAGCCACACGGCGCTCAAGCTGCTGAGCGATGTTCTCTGCAACGAGCTGCGCGTCGGTTTCCGGACGGCGGATTTCACTTACTTCGAGAGCGAATTCTTTATTGAATTTTCTACGAAGATCTTCACGCAGTTTTTCGATTTCAACACCTTTACGGCCGATGATGATACCGGGACGTGCGGTGTGGATGATCAGACGAATCTTGCCGCCGGCACGTTCGATCTCGATCTTGGAAACCCCTGCGTGAAAGAGTTTTTCTTTCACATATTTACGAATGCCGTCATCTTCATAGACGAAAGCGGGATAGTCCTTGTTGCTGAACCATCTGGAAAGCCAGTTCTTGGTGTATCCAAGTCTGAAGCCGTATGGATGTACTTTCTGACCCATGACACTACCCTATTTCTTTAACTACGATGGTTATATGGCTGGTGCGCTTGCGAATGCGATACGCACGACCCATAGCCCTGGGCTGAATCCTCTTCCAGGTGGGACCTTCGTCAACTTTGACTGTGTCCACGCGAAGAGAGTCAACATCCACTCCGGGAATCTGCTCTGCGTTAGCAACTGCAGAATAAAGCACTTTACTGAGCATTTCAGCACCCTTTTTAGGGGTGAACTTCAGAATGTTGAGGGCTTCCTCAACAGGCTTTCCCTTGATGTTTTCCGCTACCAGACGCACCTTCCTAGCGGAGATGCGCATATATTTTGCAATAGCTCTTGCTTCCATTGCTCAACACCTTCTAGCGTTTGGCCTTGCTTTTCTTATCCGCAGCGTGGCCGTAGTAGGTACGGGTGGGGGAGAATTCGCCCAATTTATGTCCTACCATGTTTTCGGTCACGAATACAGGAATAAACTTACGGCCATTGTGAACTGCGAAGGTCAAACCAACCATTTCAGGAATGATGGTAGAGCGACGGGACCAGGTCTGGATAACCTTGCGGTCACCTGATTCCTGAGCTTTAACGACCTTTTTAAGCAGATGATCGTCAATAAACGGGCCTTTTTTCAGTGATCTTGGCATTACAGTCTCCTACTTCTGCCCGCGGCGTTTAACGATGAGCTTGGAAGAAGGTTTCTTCTTACTGCGGGTCTTGTATCCCTTAGCAGGCATACCCCAAGGAGAGACTGGGTGTCTGCCACCGGAACTGCGACCTTCACCACCACCGAGGGGGTGATCGACCGGGTTCATAGCAACACCGCGAACTTTAGGTCTGCGACCAAGCCAGCGGTTACGTCCTGCTTTACCAAGAGTAATGTTTTCGTGGTGGATGTTACCCACCTGTCCAACAGTGGCGCAGCAGGTTGCGAGAACCTTGCGAACCTCGCCGGAGGGCATGCGCAACAGAGCGTACTTGCCTTCTTTAGCGATAAGCTGGGCATAGGTTCCGGCAGCGCGGCAGAACTGGCCGCCTTTGCCGGGGTACAATTCTATATTGTGTACAACAGTACCAACAGGGATATTCTTGAGCAGAAGAGCGTTGCCGGGCTTAATGTCGGCACCTTCACCTGCGAGGATCTTGTCGCCCTTGTTGAGGCCAACGGGAGCAAGAATGTAGCGCTTTTCACCGTCTGCGTAGTGCAGCAGAGCGATGCGTGCGCTTCTGTTGGGATCATATTCGATTGCAGCAACGGTTGCAGGTACTTCAACCTTGTTACGTTTGAAGTCGATGATACGGTAAAGACGTTTTACGCCACCGCCACGACGACGGGAAGTAACCCTGCCGTTGTTGTTTCTTCCGGCCTTTTTGGTCAGCCCTTTGGTAAGGGACTTTTCCGGAGTAGACTTTGTGATCTCCTCAAAGGTGGAGATAGTCTGGAACCGGCGACCAGCGGAGGTCGGCTTCAGTTTACGAGTAGCCATCTCTTAAACTCCTTCGAAGAATTCGATTTTTTCGCCTTCGGAAAGCTTTACATAGGCTTTTTTGTAGCCGGAAAGCTTACCTACAACACGGCCGAACTTTCTGCGGAGACCGGGTCTTTTACGTACGATGCGTACGGAATCAACCTTTACGTCAAAAGCATTTTCAACTGCTTTCTTGACTTCAGTCTTATTGGCAGAAGGCAGCACAAAGAATGTTACCTGATTGGAGGATTCTTTGATGTCAGTGGCCTTTTCCGAAATGACCGGTTTGATAAGAATCTGAGTATAGTCCATGACTATTTCAACCTCTCCTGCAGGTCCTGTGCTGCGTTCTCAAGCATTACAACCTGACGAGCCTTCAGAATGTCATAAACATTCAGCTGATCGGCAGAGATGAGCTTAATGCCGGGGATGTTCCTCGCAGAAAGGAGGAGTTTGTTATCTGCGTCCTTGACGACGATCAAGGCTTTGTTGAGACCCAGAGCTTCGGCTACTTCTACGAAGAGCTTGGTCTTGATCTCGGGAAGGTCGATGTTGTTCACAACCATCAGCTGTTCTTCGCTGAATCTGGCGGTGAGGGCCATCTTGAGAGCAAGACGGCGGACCTTTTTATTAACCTTGAAGGAGTAGTCGCGGGGCTGGGGTCCGAAGGTTACTCCACCGCCACGCCACAGGGGTGAGCGGGAGGAACCGGAACGTGCACGACCGGTACCTTTCTGGCGCCAGGGTTTTGCACCACCGCCACTCTTCATGCCACGGGTTTTGGTGGCGTGAGTTCCTTGGCGTTTGGCAGCAAGCTGTGCACGGACAACCAGGTGCAGGATTTCGGGCTTGACCGGAACTTCAAAAATTTCCGGAGCCAGATCCATGCTCCCGACTTCCTTTTTAGTCTGATCATATATAGTAATGGTAGCCATTTTTTATTCCTCTAGCGGGTCTTGCGGATCATCACCAAGCCGTTCTTGGGGCCGGGAACCTGTCCCTTAACCACGAGAACATTTTCCTCGGCGCGAACGTCTACGATTTCAATGTTGGAAACAGTAACGCGCTCATTACCCATCTGACCGGGCATTTTCTTGCCTTTGAAGACTTTACCAGGGAAAGTAGCGTGGCCGATGGAACCAGGAGAACGGTGTACCTTTTCAGCACCGTGAGTTGCACGAAGACCGCTGAAGTTCCAGCGCTTCATAACACCCTGGAAGCCTTTACCCTTGGAGGTGCCGGTAACTTTGACCTTTTCACCTGCGGTAAAGATATCCACGGAAATTTCCTGGCCCAGTTCGTACTCAGCTACGGATTCAAGGGGAAACTCACGCAGGTGACGGTAAAAGCCTTTACCGGCCTTTTCCTGGTGACCTTTAGTGGGTTTGTTGATCTTGCGCTCAGGAAGAGCGTCGTAGCCGAGCTGGATGGCGTTATAGCCTTCCTTCTCTTCGGTCTTGACCTGCATAACAGGACAGGGACCGACTTCGAGAACAGTAACAGGCACGATGGTTCCGTCGTCAGCGAAGACGCGGGTCATGCCCAGTTTTTTACCGAGTAATCCGATAGTTTTTGCCATGTTGAATCCCTCCCTAGAGCTTGATTTCAACGTCAACGCCAGCAGGCAGGCTCAGCTTGCCAAGCGCGTCAACGGTCTGCTGGGTGGGTTCAAGAATGTCAAGCAGACGCTTGTGGATCCGCATCTCAAACTGCTCACGAGACTTTTTGTCTACGTGTACGGAGCGCTGAATTGTGGTGCGCTGTACCTGGGTGGGCAGAGGGATGGGACCGGCGATAGCGGCTCCGGTATTGCGGGCTGTGTCCACAATCTCGGTAACTGCCTTATCAAGGATACGGTAATCGTATGCCTTGAGCTTGATCCTGATACGATCACTAGTCATAGAAACCATGTCAATTTCTCCTAATTAGATTCAGAGACGGCCCTTACTTGCAACGGTAAAAAGGATTGTGAGGTGTGTCCTTCCCGGCCTGGTATGGTCGTCCAGCCAGCATGCCGGACCTTATACCTTATCTCTGTGGTTTCACGGGGTGGTTCCCGTAAAAAATAGGAACCTCCCGAACACTATGGGTCCGGGAGGTTTACTGCTTTTTAAGTGCAGCTGTCAAGCAAAAATCAGCTTAAAATTAAATTTAATCTAATTTTTATTGATCAGCTCTTCGGCGATGGAGTTCGGCACAGGCTCGTAGTGGTCGAACTGCATGGTGAAGGTAGCACGTCCCTGAGTCTTGGAACGAAGGTCGGTTGCGTAACCGAACATTTCGCTAAGAGGAACATCGCATCTTACAACCTGTGCGTTCGCACGGGATTCCATGCTGCCGATACGGCCGCGACGGCCGTTGAGGTCACCCATTACGTCGCCGAGGTACTCTTCAGGAGTTACAACCTCAACGGACATGATGGGCTCGAGCAGCTGGGGAGAAGCCTTTTTAACCGCTTCCTTAAGCGCCATAGAACCGGCAATGTAGAATGCCTGTTCGGAGGAGTCAACATCGTGGTAGGAACCGAAAGTAAGGGTTGCCTTGATGTCTACGAGCGGGAAGCCGGCCATTACACCGTTCTTCATTGCATCGTGGATACCACGGTCGACTGCGGGGATGTATTCTTTGGGAATTACGCCACCCTTGATTTCATCAACGAATTCGTATTCGCTCTCGGTGTTGGGCTCAACGGTGATGACAACATGACCGTACTGACCGCGACCACCGGACTGCTTTGCGTACTTGTGATCCACTTCAACCTTTTTGGTGATGGTTTCACGGTATGCAACGCGGGGTGCGCCTACGTTTGCGTTTACGTTGAACTCGCGCAGCAGGCGGTCAACGATGATTTCGAGGTGAAGTTCACCCATACCTGCAATAAGGGTCTGACCGGTCTCCTCGTCACCTTTGACGCGGAAAGAGGGGTCTTCCTTGGCAAGCTTGGCAAGAGCCTGGCTGAGCAGATCGCGGTCAGCCTTGGTTTTGGGCTCGATGGCTACTTCGATAACCGGTTCGGGGATATCGAGAGACTCAAGCACAACGGGGCTCTTAATTTCACAGAGAGTGTCGCCGGTGGCCATGTTCTTCAGACCAACAGCTGCGACGATGTCACCTGCGTAAGCTTCCTTGATTTCTTCACGCTTGTTAGCATGCATCTTCAGAAGACGACCGATACGCTCTTTCTTGCCGGTAGCTCCGTTGATGAAGGTATCACCGGAAACGATCTTACCTGAGTAGAGACGCAGGAAGGTCAGGTGACCGACGAAGGGGTCGGTCATGAGCTTGAAGGAAAGAGCTGCAAGGGGCAGATCATCATCACAGGGACACTGGATTTCCTGCTCATTGTCGGGATTTACACCGACCATGGCGGGGATATCGAGCGGAGAAGGAAGATAATCTACAACAGCGTCAAGCAGGGGCTGAACGCCCTTGTTCTTGAATGCGGTACCGCAGAGAACGGGGCAGATGGTCAGGTTGATAGTAGCCTGACGGATGCCTTTTACGATCTCTTCGGAGGTGAGTTCTTCACCGCCGAGGTACTTGTCGAGAAGTTCTTCGTTTTCTTCTGCGATGGCTTCGATGAGTTCAAGGCGCATGGACTCGTAAAGGTCCATCATGTCGGCAGGAATCTCTTCAACGGAGTAATCCTTGCCCATGACGTCGGTGTAGGTGAATGCCTTACCGGTTACGAGGTCAATTGCACCTTTGTATTCGTCTTCAGCTCCGATGGGGATCTGAAGAGGAACTGCTTTGGCGCCGAGACGGTCCTTGAGCATATCAACACAGCGGAAGAAGTCTGCTCCGATACGGTCCATCTTGTTGACGAATGCCATACGGGGAACTTTATATCTGTCAGCCTGACGCCAAACGGTTTCAGACTGAGGTTCAACACCGGCAACTGCGTCGAAAACGGCTACGGCGCCGTCGAGTACGCGCAGAGCACGCTCAACTTCCATAGTGAAGTCAACGTGACCGGGAGTATCGATGATGTTGATGCGGTGATCTTTCCAGAAGCAGGTGGTGGCAGCACTGGTAATAGTGATACCGCGTTCCTGTTCCTGAACCATCCAGTCCATGGTGGCTTCGCCGTCATGAACCTCACCAATTTTGTGAGAAACACCAGTATAGAACAAAATGCGCTCGGTAGTGGTGGTCTTACCCGCATCAATGTGGGCCATGATACCGATGTTACGCTGTTTATCTCTTGCAACCTGTCTAGGCACTTTGCACTCCGATTACCAACGATAGTGAGCAAAAGCCTTGTTGGCTTCGGCCATACGATGGGTGTCTTCCTTTTTCTTAACAGCTCCGCCGCGCTTGTTGTAAGCGTCGAGGAACTCACCGCTAAGGCGGGCAACCATACCCTTCTCCCCTCTGGAACGTGCGTAGTTGATCAGCCATCTGATCGCCAGGGAAACCTGACGTTCGGGACGGACTTCAACAGGCACCTGGTAGGTAGCACCACCAACACGGCGGGACTTGACTTCCACGTGGGGCTTAACGTTTTCCACAGCCTTTTCGAAAGCCTTGATCGGATCTTCCTGGGTTTTGTCACCGAGGAATTCAAGAGCTTGATAGAATATATTTTCAGACACACTCTTCTTACCGTCGTACATGAGTCTGTTCATGAACTTGGTAGCGAGCTGAGAGCCGTACACCGGATCAGGAAGAATCTGTCTTTTGGGTACCGGTCCTTTACGAGGCATATTGGATACTCCTTGGAATTAAATGCTATTTAGGACGCTTTGCGCCGTACTTGGAACGACCCTGACGACGATCTGCAACACCGGCGGTGTCGAGAGAGCCGCGAACGATGTGGTAACGAACACCGGGCAAGTCTTTTACACGACCGCCGCGGATCAGTACCACGGAGTGTTCCTGAAGGTTATGGCCTTCACCACCGATGTAAGCAGTTACTTCGATGGAGTTGGTCAGACGCACACGAGCGACCTTACGCAGTGCGGAGTTAGGCTTCTTAGGGGTGGTGGTGTACACGCGAGTGCACACGCCACGGCGCTGGGGGCAAGCCTGCAGCGCAGGAGTCTTCTTGCGCTTGAGCTGCTTTTCACGCCCTTTTCTTATAAGCTGATTGATGGTTGGCATGAACCCTCCAATTTTTATTGTATTGCAAAGACCGACGCAGTTAGACCAAAAATTTCCGTTTTGTCAAGTGCAAAAAGGAGACATTTCGGTCGCACCTGCAGATCAGGCTGCAACCACCTGCCTGCAGGATGCTGTCTGCGTACTGGCGCCGCACTATCTTTCGTTAATGAGCAGCGGCTCATCTTCCAGTTCTTCGAGGAACTTGTCAGGACGCTCGGGCTGGTCCGGAACGATGATATCGGTAAGTTCGTACTTACGGAATCCGGTACCTGCCGGGATGAGGCGGCCGACAATTACGTTCTCTTTCAGGCCGCGCAGATAGTCCTTCTTGCCGCACAGGGAAGACTCGGTAAGAACCTTGGTAGTCTCCTGGAATGATGCGGCAGAGATGAACGACGCGGTGGAGAGGGATGCCTGAGTGATTCCCAGAACGTGAGTCTGGGCCACTGCGGGCTTGAGCCCGTTGGCAACCGCTTCCATGTTGGTTTCCATGAACTGCTGCTTGTCCACCTGCTCGCCCACGAGGAAGTGGGTTTCACCTGGGTCAACAACGCTGACCTTCTTGAGCATCTGGCGAACGATAACTTCGATGTGCTTATCGTTGATTCCAACACCCTGGAAACGGTAAACGTCCTGAATCTCTTCCACAAGGAAGCGAGCGAGATACTTCTCACCCTTAACCTTGAGGATGTCGTGCAGTTCGGGCAGACCTTCGGTCATCAGGTCACCGGCCTCTACGAAGTCGCCTTCCTGAGCAGTGATGTGACGGCCCTTGGGCACGAGGTATTCTTTGGACTCCCCGATTTCAGGGGTAACAATAATCTTGCGCTTGCCTTTGGATTCAGCTCCATAGGAGACCACACCATCTATCTCCGAAATGATTCCAAGTTCCTTGGGTTTGCGCACTTCAAACAACTCCGCAACTCTCGGGAGACCGCCAACGATGTCTTTGGTCTTGGAGGTTTCGCGAAGCTTACGTGCGATAATGTCACCAGCATTAACGACATTACCGTCTCTAACCATCAGAATCGCACCTACGGGCAGGGGGTAAACCGCCTTGAGGCTTGAGCCGGGACGAATCAACGGCTCGCCGTCATCACCGCAGATGGAGAGTGAAGGCTTAAAGTTGGTGGTACGGTACTCAGTGATCGTGTAGGTAGCCTGTCCTGTGGCTTCGTCAACACGTTCCTGATAGGTCTTACCTTCTACAAGGTCGGTAAATTTAACCGTACCGGTTACTTCGGTGATGAAGGGTTCTGCAAGCGGATCCCACTCGGCCAGCATAGTTCCTTGAGTGATCTGCTGCCCTTCTTCAACGTAAATTTTTGCACCAAGGGGAAGAACGTATTTTTCACGTTCCCTGCCCTGCTCGTCTACAATACCGATCTGACAGCTCTTGCCCAGAACAAGCTGGTGTCCATCTGAGTTGCGGACAGCACGCAGACGGTTCAGAACGACGGAACCGTTGTGCTGAGCCTCAAAGGAGGACTGCTGAATTTCACGGCTGGCGGTACCACCGATGTGGAAGGTACGCATGGTAAGCTGTGTTCCCGGCTCACCGATGGACTGTGCTGCGATGATACCTACGGTTTCACCGACGTTTACAACATGTCCGCGAGCAAGGTCACGTCCGTAGCACATGGCACATACGCCGTGCTTGGAACGGCAGGTCAGCGGAGAACGTACAATCATGGAGTTGATGCCGTTCTCGTCGATGAGTTTTGCGCCCCTTTCGTCGATCAGGGTATCTGCAGGGATAAGGATCTCGCCGGTTTCTTCTTTGACCACGTCGTGAATAGTCACGCGGCCAAGGACTTTCTCGGAAAGCCTTTCCTTGATCTCGCCGCCCTTGATGTAATGGGTAAGTTCAAGTCCGTCAACAGTGCGGCAGTCATGTTCTGCTACGGTTACATCCTGAACAACGTCAACAAGACGACGGGTCAGGTAACCGGAGTTCGCAGTCTTAAGCGCGGTATCCGCAAGACCTTTACGAGCACCGTGAGTGGAGATGAAGTACTGGAGAACCGAAAGACCTTCACGGAATGAAGAGGTAATCGGGGTCTCGATAATTTCACCGGAAGGCTTGGCCATCAGACCGCGCATACCTGCGAGCTGTCTCATCTGGTCCTGGTTACCACGAGCACCGGAGTGAGCCATCATGAAGACAGGGTTAAAACTTGAGTTGGTTTCGGTCTTACCGGTCTTGGGGTCAACCATGATGTCGGTGGACATCTCGCGGGTCATCTCGGAGGAAACGTCGTTGGTTACCTTCGTCCAAACGTCGACAACCTTGTTGTACTTTTCAGTACGGGTGATGATACCTTCGCGATACTGTGCTTCAATGTCCTCGACCTCGTTGTATGCGTCCTCGATCAGTCCGGCCTTCTTGGCGGGAATGGTCAGGTCCTTAACTCCGATGGTCACTGCGGAACGGGTAGCGTGCTCGTATCCGAGATCCTTGAGGCGGTCACAGAGAATTACGGTAGCCTTGCTTCCTGCGGTGCGGTACGCGCTGGAAACGAGTCTGGCGATGTTTTTCTTGGTCATGACCACGTTGGCATATTCAAAACCCATACCTTCGGGCAGGAGTTCGCCGACAAGTACACGTCCGGGAGTGGTTTCCACCAGCTTGTCTTCAATACGGACCTGCACGCGGGCGTGCATACTTACAACACCGGCATCCTGAGCAGCGATGACTTCCCAGGGAGCAGTGAAGATCATGCCCTCCCCTTTCGAGAACGAACGCTCTACGGTCAGATAATAGAGACCGAGAACAATATCCTGAGAGGGGTTGATGATGGGCTGTCCGTTTGCAGGAGACAGGATGTTGTTGGAAGACATCATCAGAACACGACACTCGATCTGTGCTTCCACGGAAAGAGGTACGTGAACGGCCATCTGGTCACCGTCGAAGTCAGCGTTGTATGCAGAACATACCAGCGGATGAAGCTGGATTGCCTTACCTTCAACGAGAGTCGGCTCAAAGGACTGGATACCGAGTCTGTGCAGAGTCGGAGCACGGTTGAGCATGATCGGGTATTCGCGGACAACGTCGTCGAGGATATCCCATACGACCAGATCCTCGCGTTCAACCATCTTTTTAGCGCTCTTGATGGTTGTCGCAATCTCCCTGCGTTCCAGTTCGGAATAAATAAAGGGCTTGAAGAGCTCCAGCGCCATCTTCTTGGGAAGACCGCACTGGTGCAGTTTCAGCTTGGGACCGACAACAATAACAGAACGACCGGAATAGTCGACACGTTTACCGAGCAGGTTCTGGCGGAAACGGCCCTGTTTACCCTTGATCATGTCAGAAAGGGATTTCAGCGGACGACCGTTGGTCCCGGTAATCGCACGACCGCGACGGCCGTTATCGAACAGAGCGTCAACGGACTCCTGCAGCATCCTCTTTTCGTTGCGGATGATGATGTCAGGTGCACCAAGTTCAATCAGACGCTTGAGGCGGTTGTTCCTGTTGATGACGCGACGGTAGAGGTCGTTCAGGTCGGAAGTCGCAAAACGGCCACCGTCCAGGGGAACCAGAGGACGCAGCTCGGGCGGAATAACCGGAATAACATCCATGATCATCCACTGGCAGTCGTTGCCGGACTCAAGGAATGCCTCGACAATCTTGAGGCGCTTGGTCAGCTTTTTCTTCTTGGTCTGGCTTCTGGTGGTCAGGGACTCTTCACGCAGTTCGTGCCTGAGAGTCGGCATATCGATCTGAGCAAGCAGGGTTTTGATGGTCTCTGCGCCCATACCGACTTCAATGGCGTCTTCGCCATAATGGTCGATGACCTGGAAATACTGGTCTTCTGAAATGATCTGGTACTGCTTAAGCGGAGTATCACCAGGATTAAGTACAATATACGAATCAAAATACAGTACCTTCTCCAGATCGGCCATAGTGATGTCCAGCAGGGTTCCGATCTTGGAAGGAAGGGTCTTCAGAAACCAGATATGAGCCACAGGAGCTGCAAGCTCAATGTGTCCCATGCGTTCGCGTCTGACTTTGGAGGCAATAACTTCAACACCGCACTTCTCACAGACAATGCCGCGGTGCTTCATGCGCTTGTACTTACCGCAGTTACACTCGTAGTCCTTCACCGGCCCGAAAATTTTAGCGCAGAAAAGCCCGTCCCTCTCCGGTTTGAAGGTACGGTAGTTGATGGTCTCGGGTTTCTTTACTTCTCCAAAAGACCATTCCCTGATTTTCTCAGGAGAAGCGATAGAAATCTGAATGCCTTTAAGGTCGCGTCCAGGGAGGCCTGCGCCGGATGTTCTACGCATAGTGAACAGTTCGTCCAGACTCATTCATATACCCCTTACATGAAAAGGTTTATCTAGTCGCGGGGCCTTAAAGGCCCCGCGTTCATTAATTCTTGTCGTCAGATTCTTCGTCCTGAAGCAGATGAACATCAAGGCCGAGGGACATAAGTTCCTTGACCAGAACGTTGAATGATTCAGGCAGGCCGGATTCAAGGAAGTTATCTCCCTTGACGATCTTTTCGTACATCTTAACGCGGCCGGTAACGTCATCGGACTTAACAGTGAGGAATTCCTGCAGCAGGTACGCAGCACCGTAAGCTTCAAGGGCCCAAACTTCCATCTCACCGAGACGCTGACCACCGAACTGGGCCTTACCGCCGAGAGGCTGCTGGGTTACCAGCGAGTAAGGACCGGTTGAACGGGCGTGAATCTTTTCGTCTACCAGGTGGTGCAGCTTGAGTATGTACATGACACCAACGGTTACACGGTTATGGAACGGGTCACCGGTGCGGCCATCGTAAAGGGTAACCTTACCGTCGTCGGGAATACCGGTCTTTTCAACCAGATCCCAGATTTCTTTTTCAGTGGCACCGTCAAATACGGGTGTCTTGGTCACGATCCCTTCACGCGCCCTGCTCACAGCGAGTCTGAATTCTTCATCATCTAGTGAATCAATCAGCTCAATGACGTCTTCGGACTCGAAGGTATCCTTGATATCCTTACGGATAACATCAAGGGCTTCACCGTTGTCGAGCATACGTGCAAACTTCTGGCCGAGGGCAAGTGCTGCCCAGCCGAGGTGAGTTTCCATGATCTGCCCGATGTTCATACGGGAAGGTACGCCCAGAGGGTTCAGAACGATGTCCATGGGAGTACCGTCTGCGAAGAACGGCATATCCTGTTCCGGCAGGATGCAGGATACAACACCCTTGTTACCGTGACGTCCGGCCATTTTGTCACCTACGGAAAGCTTACGCTTAACGGCGATGTAGACCTTGACCATCTTGATAACGCCCGGAGGCAGGTCATCACCTTCGGTGACCTTTTCACGCTTCACATCGTAAATGGATTTGATGATGCGAAGCTGCTTGTCATATTCAGCAAGAAGCTGTTTTACAGCTTCGTTAGTATCTTTATCCGCAAAAAGACCTGCAAGTTTCTTCAAAGGCACTTCAGCGAGAATCTCATCATTGATGATGTGACCTGCTTCTGCCAGCACTTCGCCCTTCTTGCGTCCCATCAGGGTCTGAGAGATCTGCTTGTTGACCGCAACAGCCGCGATTTTAGCGCGGACCTTGGTAGTCAGGGATTCAATGTGCTTGCCTTCCTTCATATCATGCTTGGCAAGCTCGAAATCCTCGATAGCCTTGGTACGGTCATCCTTATCGCCGGAGCGACGGTTGAAAACCTTGACGTCAACGATGGTACCTTCAATTCCCGGCGGAACTTTGAGTGAGGTATTTTTAACGTCGCGAGCCTTGTCACCGAAGATCGCACGAAGCAGCTTTTCTTCAGGGGTAAGCTGGGTTTCACCTTTTGGAGTGATCTTTCCGACGAGAATATCGTCAGGAGCTACACGCGCGCCGAGACGGATTATACCGCACTCGTCGAGGTTGCGAAGCATTTCTTCACTCACGTTTGGAATATCGCGGGTGACTTCTTCGGGTCCAAGCTTGGTGTCACGGGCAACCAGCTCGAATTCCTCAATGTGCACGGAGGTGAATACGTCTTCTTTGACAACACGCTCGGAGATGAGAATGGAGTCCTCAAAGTTGTATCCACACCAAGGCATGAAGGCTACCAGCAGGTTTTTACCGAGAGCAAGTTCACCGTCTTTGATACCCGGACCGTCAGCCAGAACATCACCCTTTTTAACACGGGTTCCGATGGGAAGACGCGGACGCTGCCCGTAACAGGAGTTCTGGTTGGACTTATGCCACTTCTGAAGTTCGTAATGTTTTACACCGCCGGTATCAGGATAAATATTTCCATCATAGCGGAGAACAAGACGCTCAGCATCAACGTAATCGATGTAACCGTCATCTTCGGCCAGAACGCAGCTACCGGAATCCTGTGCCACGTTAGCTTCCATGCCGGTTCCTACCAGAGGCTGGGAGGTCTTGAGCAGGGGAACTGCCTGACGCTGCATGTTCGAACCCATGAGTGCGCGGTTGGCGTCGTCGTGCTCAAGGAACGGAATCAGGGCAGCGGAGACGGAAACAGTCTGGCTGGGGCTGATATCCATAAGGGTAACGTCTTCACGCGGCTGCAGGGAGACATCACCATTGAGTCGAGAAGTAACCAGCGGGTTTATGAATGCACCGCCCTTGTCGATGGGAGCATTTGCCTGTGCTACAATGTGTCCGACTTCGCGGGTAGCATCATAGTAGAGAATCTCGTCGGTCAGGGTGGAATCCTTGATTGTCCGGTAGGGACTTTCAATGAAACCGAAATCGTTTACCTTCGCATAGGTGGTCAGGGACACGATCAGACCGATGTTCGGACCTTCAGGAGTTTCAATGGGACAAATACGTCCGTAGTGCGAAACGTGTACGTCACGAACTTCGAAACCGGCGCGCTCACGGGTAAGACCACCGGGTCCAAGTGCGGAAAGTCTGCGCTTGTGGGTAACCTCGGAAAGAGGGTTGGTCTGGTCCATGAACTGAGAGAGCTGTGAAGTTCCGAAGAACTCCTTGAGCACTGCAGCTACTGGTTTCGGGTTGATGAGGTCGTGCGGCATGAGAGTAGCCACTTCCTGGAGGCTCATGCGCTCCTTGATGGCTCTTTCCATGCGGACCAGACCGATGCGGTACTGGTTTTCGACCAGCTCACCAACAGGACGCACGCGTCTGTTACCGAGGTTGTCAATATCATCAGCAGGGCCGTGGCTGTCCTTGAGTTTACAGAGAACCTTGACCGCGGTGAGGATATCCTCGTTGGTCAGGGTGCGAAGCTCAAGGGGGGTCTCAATGTTGAGACGCGCATTCAGCTTGTAGCGACCTACGCTTGAAAGGTCGTAATAGTCGGCGCTGCGGAAAAGGTTCTCGAAGAAGTTGGCAGCAATCTCTGCTGTTGGCGGAGAGCTGGGACGAAGTCTGCGGTAGATCTCAATCTGTGCGGACTCAACGTCAGTGGTCTTGTCCAGCATCATGGAATCACGCAGAGCGGAAGAAACATCAGCACCCTGAGTGTGCATGACCTTAACTTCCTTAAGGCCTACCTCAAGAATGCGCTCGAAGATATCTTCGGTGATTTCATCAGCAGCTTCGGCAAGAACTTCCCCGGTATCAGGATCAGTAATGTCGTTATACGCAAACTGACCGACAAGAGACTTGGGATCAACTTCAATATATTCAACGCCGCCACGGATCAGCTTTTTCCAGCCGAACTTGGTCACGGGTTTGTCACGCTGAATGACTACAGTGCCGTCTTCAAGAGTCAGGTCAACCCAGGCATTTTCCTTGCGGTACTGGTTTTCAACAACCTTGCGTCTGACAATGTGGCGGTCAATACGGTACTCTTCAACTTCATAGAAGTAGTCGATGATGTCCTTCTTGGAAAGCCCCATAGCCTTGAGCAGAACAGTAGCGGGCATTTTGCGCCGGCGGTCGATACGAACGTAAAGGATGTCCTTGTGGTCGAAATCGAAATCGAGCCAGGATCCGCGCATGGGAATAATTCTGCAGCTGTACAGAACCTTGCGGCTGGTGTGGGTCTTGCCGGAGTCATGTTCAAAGATGATACCGGGAGAACGCTGGAGCTGGTTGACGATAACACGCTCGGTACCATTTATAATGAAGGTACCCTGATCGCTCATGAGCGGTACGGTTCCGAAATAGATATCCTGTTCTTTGATGTCGCGGATGGTTCTGCTTTCAGTTTCCTCATCCACGTCGAACACAACAAGGCGAACCTTGATACGAATGGGGGCTTCGTAGGTGAGGCCCTTGGAGATACACTCGTCCATGTCGTACTTGGGCTCACCGATATCGTAACTTACATATTCAAGACTGGCAGTCTTGTTGAAGTCTTCAATCGGAAAAACCGAACGGAAAACGCCTTCAAGACCGACATCAGCCCTGCTTGCAGGGGCAACGCCTTCCTGAAGGAATTTCTTAAAGGAATCCACCTGCAGTTCAAGCAGGTGGGGAATCGGCAGTGTTACTTTGATCTTTCCAAATATTTTTCTGAGCTGACCCATCGTATCCTCAATCAAGTGAGAAGGTTAGGGTTGGAATGAAGCAATTTGACGTACATCAACCAGTAAAGATTTAATTATAAGTCAAAAAGTACAAGATAAACAGAGGGCGGCAGTACAATATTGCCTATGGAAGAAATTTTGTCGTTACTCTGGGAGCGCTAAAAATTCGGCTGCGCCTTTTCCGAATCTTCCCAAAATAATTGAACAGGCAATTTTGTCAATCTTTTTAACAGCGAGAAGAGCGCAACCCCGGTTCAAGGGGTTTGCGCTCCTCTTGCATTAGCGGTAAATACGCTTCAATTACTTCATTTCAGCGTCAGCACCGGCTTCCTGAAGCTGCTTTACAGCTTCTTCAGCTTCTGCTTTTTCTACGCCTTCTTTGATAGTTGCGGGAGCTTCGTCAACTTTTGCTTTTGCTTCTTTCAGGCCGAGACCGGTCAGAGCGCGAACAACTTTGATAACTGCAATCTTGTTGCCGCCAGCGGACTTCAGGATTACGTTGAACTCAGTCTGTTCTTCTTCAGCAGCAGCTTCGCCGCCTGCAACAGGCATAGCAGCCATAGCAGCTACGGGTGCAGCAGCGGAAACGCCGAACTTTTCTTCCAGTTCTTTGATGAACTCGGAGAGTTCGAGAACAGTCATGTTAGCAATAAAATCTACAACCTGATCTTTGGTGATATCTGCCATGGAAATTTCCTCCTGGGAATTCTTTGAATTGCCTTGACTTGGCGGTTATGCGGCTTTCTGGTCCTTCACCGCAGTGAGGACGTTCAGGAGGCCACGAGGTACGTTTGCGAGCAAGCTCACAAAGTTGGTGGGTACTGCGAGCATGGTACCCAGAGTCTTGCCGAGGAGCTCTTCCTTGCTCGGGAGCTTGGAAAGCGCCTGCACGCCAGCTTCGTCAAGATATTTGCCCTCAAGGGATGCGAAACGCAGTGAAAACTTTTTGCTTCCTTTTGCGAAATCGGCAACTGCTTTAGCTGCTGCAACGGGATCTTCGTAACCTATTACAATAGCACAGTTTTCCTTGAATTTGTTAGCGAGGATCTCGTGATCGGTACCCTCAAAAGCCAACCGGGCCAAAGTGTTCTTGACGACCTGGCAATCGACACCGACCTTGCGAAGGTTGGCACGGAGTTCAGTGAACTCTTCTACGCCGATACCTTTGAAGTCGGTGACGATGGCAATACTCGCCCTTTCAGCCTTTTCTTTCAGCTGCGCAATAATCTGGGCTTTTTCTTGCCTGTTCACCTTAACACTCCTAATGTTTTGACCCGGAAAGCAAGTCAAAGTAGTGTCTCAGCAGGATATTAAGGGACCATCCCCCCTGCTTTCTTCGACTAAACTTCCCGTGTATTGGTACACCAACGGCCGCCCATAAGGGCGGCCTTCGATGATTTAGGACTCTGAGTACTTTCTAGCTGCCAGAGGATCAACTCTGAAACCGGGGCCCATGGTGGTGGCAACAGCCATTGCCTTCATGTAGGTACCCTTTGCTGAAGTGGGTTTCAGTTTGTTGACGGTTTCCAGCAGGGCTTTAAGGTTCTCAAGAAGCTTTTCAGCTCCGAAAGAAACCTTACCGATGGGAGCATGAAGAACACCGGCCTTGTCAACCTTGAATTCTACACGTCCTGCTTTTACTTCTTTAACTGCATTTGCAACGTCAAAGGTAACGGTGCCGGTCTTTGCGTTGGGCATCAGACCGCGGGGTCCGAGCACACGGCCGATCTGACCGACTTTAGCCATCATATCAGGGGTGGCAATAGCCTGATCGAAATCAAGCCAACCGTCCTTAACTTTGGCTACCAGATCATCGCCGCCGACAAAGTCAGCGCCTGCTTCCCTGGCTTCCGCTTCTTTTTCTCCGCTTACGAAGCAAGCTACGCGTACTTCTTTACCAAGGCCGTTGGGCAGGGTTACTGCACCACGAACCATCTGGTCGGAGTATTTGGGGTCAACGCCGAGGTTGATGGCAACATCAACGGTCTCGTCGAACTTGGCAAATGCCTTTTCAACAGCAGATTTTACTGCATCTTCTACGGTCAGACCGCGGAGTTCAGCGTTATCTGTTGCTTTTCTGTGATTTTTTCCGTGCTTAGGCATGATCTTTACCCCTCACTACTCTGTGACGTCAATGCCCATGCTGCGGGCTGTTCCCATGATGGATTTCATGGCAGCTTCAGTATCGGCAGCGGTCAGGTCTGGAGCCTTGAGCTCAGCGATTTCTCTAACCTGAGCCATGGTCACTTTGCCGACCTTGTTCTTGTTGGGTTCACCGGAACCTTTCGGCAGCTTTGCAGCTTTGAGCAGAAGGGTGGATGCCGGCGGAGTCTTGGTAATGAAGGTGAAGGATCTGTCCTGATAAACAGTGATGATCACTGGAGTGATCATGCCCTTCTGGTCCTGCGTTTTGGCGTTGAACGCCTTGCAGAATTCCATTATATTAACACCATGCTGACCCAGAGCCGGACCGACCGGAGGGGACGGGTTGGCTGCGCCAGCAGGGATCTGAAGCTTAATTTTGCCTATTTCTTTCTTGGCCATCGCTTTATGTCCTATATTAAATTCCAGTGAGGAAACTCACCGTCGGAAATGAATATGCAGCAGTGCGGTCAGGACTACCCTTTGGTAACCTGAACAAAGTCAAGTTCCACCGGGGTCTGGCGGCCGAAAATGGAGACTGACACCCGAAGCTTGCCTTTGTCGTAGTTGACATCTTCTACAACGCCGTTGAAACCGCTAAAAGGTCCGTCAATGACCCTGACTTCATCGCCACGGTCAAAGTTGAACTTCGGTCTCGGCTGTTCCTGACGGTCTTCCATCAGGCTCAGGATTTTGGCTGCTTCGCTGTCACGCATTGGAGTCGGACGGTTTTTGCCACCGATGAATCCGGTAACGCGAGGGATAGACTGAATCAAATGCCAGGATTCATCTTCCATGATCATTTTGATCATGACATAACCCGGGTAGAATTTCCGGGTGGATGTCCTCTTCTCCCCTTTCACCAACTCGACAACTTTTTCCGTGGGGACTACTACTTCTTCGATCAGTCCTTTGTCCTGACCGGTTCGCATCATCTCACGGACAGTCTGCTCTACCCGCTGTTCAAAACCTGAATAGGTATGAACAATGTACCAACGGGCTTTCCTTCCCTGAGTTTTTTCAGCGTCTGTGCTCATGGGCTTTTCCTTTTTTAATGGGCGGTTAAGACAGGATGGCTTCAACAAGTTTGCTGAGGCCCATATCTACAACACCCAGAAAAAGCGACATGACTACGACAAGGACCAAGACGGCGGTACAGGTCTGAATGGTCTCCTTCTGAGTAGGCCACACGACCTTTTTGATCTCGACCTTGGACTGTTCCAGGAATTCAGAAAACTCTTTGAGCTTTGCGGCGATTCCAGTCGGTTCAGCCTTGGCCTGCTGAGCGCCCGCACCTTTAATTTTTTTCTTGGCCATATTGATTCCCATAAATGAAGTGGCAGGCCAGGAGGGATTCGAACCCCCAGCATCCGGTTTTGGAGACCGGCGTTCTAGCCGTTGGAACTACTGGCCTGCTTTTTTATAGAAACTACTTGTTTTCTCTGTGAAGAGTATGCTTCTTATCGAAAGGGCAGTACTTCTTCAGCTCGATACGACCGGTAGTATTCTTCTTGTTCTTCATCGTCGAATAGTTACGACGCTTACACTCGGTGCACTGCATCTGAATTTTGACACGCATGTCTTACTCCAGAATCTCAGTAACAACTCCTGCGCCTACGGTGCGGCCACCTTCGCGGATAGCGAAGCGCAGACCCGGATCCATAGCGATGGGGTTGATCATTTCAACGTTGAAGGTGGCGTTATCGCCGGGCATAACCATTTCAACGCCTTCATCCAGAGTTACAACACCGGTGATGTCGGTGGTGCGGAAGTAGAACTGAGGACGGTAGCCGGAGAAGAAGGGAGTGTGACGTCCACCTTCATCTTTGGACAGAACGTATACTTCAGCTTTGAACTTGGTGTGGGGGTTGATGGACTTAGGTGCAGCAAGAACCTGGCCGCGTTCAACTTCTTCACGCTTAATACCGCGAAGGAGGATACCTACGTTGTCACCAGCCTGACCCTGGTCAAGAAGCTTGCGGAACATTTCGACACCGGTACAGGTGGTCTTTGCAGTTTCGCGGATACCAACGATCTCAACTTCTTCACCGACTTTGATTACACCACGCTCAACACGACCGGTAACAACGGTACCGCGGCCGGAGATGGAGAATACGTCTTCGATGGGCATGAGGAAAGGTTTATCGATGTCGCGCTCGGGCTCTTCGATGTAAGAGTCACAAGCTGCGAGGAGTTCAAGAATGGGAGCTGCTGCGGGATCGGAAGCAGAATCGCACTCGAGAGCTTTCAGAGCGGAACCCTGGATAACGGGAAGATCGTCGCCGGGGAATTCGTAGGTGGAGAGAAGTTCACGAACTTCCATTTCTACGAGTTCAAGCAGTTCTTCGTCGTCAACCATGTCGCACTTGTTCAGGAATACTACGATTCCGGGAACGCCAACCTGACGAGCGAGCAGGATGTGCTCACGGGTCTGAGGCATAGGACCGTCGGTAGCTGCAACAACGAGGATTGCGCCGTCCATCTGAGCTGCACCAGTGATCATGTTCTTGATGTAGTCAGCGTGACCGGGGCAGTCTACGTGTGCGTAGTGACGGTTAGCGGTTTCGTATTCTACGTGAGCGGTAGCAATGGTGATACCGCGTTCTTTTTCTTCGGGAGCCTTGTCGATTTCATCGAAAGCTACGAATTTACCGCCGCCTGCGAGAGCAGCAATCTTGGTGATAGCAGCGGTCAGAGTGGTTTTACCGTGGTCGATGTGACCGATGGTACCGATGTTAACATGAGGCTTTCCGCGTTCGAATTTAGCCTTACCCATGATAAATCCCCCTAAATTTTTTTTCAGTTAGTTTACTGATTTAATTAGCGTTTAAGGTCATACTACACAAATGTATGGAGCCCACGACCGGACTTGAACCGGTGACCTCTTCCTTACCAAGGAAGTGCTCTACCGACTGAGCTACGTGGGCATCCTTATGAAACGCGCAGGAAAGGACTAGGGTAAGTAAGTTGGAGCGGGAAACGGGATTCGAACCCGCAACCCTCAGCTTGGAAGGCTGATGCTCTAGCCGTTGAGCTATTCCCGCACCCTATGTCCGTAGTTTAACAGCAGGCCTTCCTGCCTCCTACAGCGCGATTTTCTAAAGTGGTGGTGGGGGGAGGATTCGAACCTCCGAAGGCGTCGCCGACAGATTTACAGTCTGTTCCCTTTGGCCACTCGGGAACCCCACCACTTATATATTTGTTTGTCACTGGAGCTGGCGATGGGACTTGAACCCGCAACCGGCTGATTACAAATCAGCTGCTCTACCAATTGAGCTACGCCAGCCCTTGTGAGCGAATGGTTGTACAGCTTTCGTTTTCTCTTTGCAAGAACTTTTTGAATCTATTTCAACATTTCTTGCTGAAAACTTCGTTCAGTCACCTGATTCGCCGAAGCAACGAAGCGGGGTTTAAACGGAAACCGCCCTCCAAGTCAACACCTTTTTTCAACTTTTTCATTTTTTCTTAAGTAACCTGTTTCCGGATTAACTGTTGAAGCAGGCAGGCTTTGACTTTAGACCGGATTGGACTTAATTGGTCATTCCCCGGCCAATGCCGGAATCCAGTAAAGAATTTCAGGACGAACCATGAAATCACTTCCCATAAGCCCCGATAAACCCTGGCTGGCGCCCCTTGCCGGATACTCAGACCTCCCCTTCCGCATGCTCTGCCGCAGACGCGGCTGCGCTGCTGCCTGCACTGAAATGGTCAGTGTAAAGGGCCTGAAACATGACGGTAAAGGCACTAAATCCCTTCTGACCACCTGCGAGGAGGACACCCCTTTAGTTGTGCAGCTTTTCGGCGGCGAACCGCAGGATTATTCGAACACTATGCCCCAACTGATCGAAGAGGGCTACACTTTTTTTGATTTGAACTCGGGATGTCCTGTTAAAAAGGTCCTCAAAACCGGCGGAGGCTCCGCCCTTCACCTTGAACCGGATCGTCTCGTCGCCACAGCCAAGGCTATGGTCGATGCCGCAGGAGAAGGCAGGGTCGGGGTCAAGATCCGGCTCGGATTCATGGTGGGTGAAGACAACTATCTTGAAATAGCCAAAAGACTTGAAGACATCGGTGTTGCATGGATAACCATGCATCCCCGCTACGCCAAGCAGATGTTTTCCGGGACTGCCGACTGGTCCAAGCTTGCTGTGCTCAAGCAGAATATTTCCATTCCAGTTATCGGCAGCGGAGATCTTTTCACTGCTGAAGACGCAGTTGAATGTATCAGACAGACCGGCATAGACGGAATCATGTTTGCCAGAGGAGCCCTTTATGATCCAGCCATCTTCTCGCGCTACCTGAAACTTCTTGATGACCCTTCATGCGCTGACCTGCCTCCTTTCGACCTTGGGAAGACGATGGAAGAACATATTCTCATGACCAGAGAATTCGACGGGAGCAACAGTTCTTTCCGCAAGATCCGCTCCATTCTGCCCCGCTATGCCAAGGGAATGGACGGCATCCGTGCCATCAGAACAGGCCTGACCCAGTGCAGCAACTGGGATGAGCTGCTTGAAGCTGCCCGCACAGTTTCCACGCTGACCATGGACAGATGCTGAGATTTTAACGGTCCATCCGGCCCTGCCCCCAATCTAACTCGGGCGAATCCCTGACCGGCAGAGTGCAACCGTTTGATGAGATTCCGTTGACCCAACCGACTGTGATTTAAAAAATCATGCTGAGCACAGTGTAAATAATTTGCAACAGGATTATTTAGTTCTAAGCTCCTGTTGACGATAAGCTCCATTAAGGCTTAATATAATCTAAGAAACCGAATATTCTTTACTGACACTTACGGAGATACTTATGGCCCAGACCGACATTTTACTTGAAGCAGGCACCAATGAATTGGAAATAGTTGAGTTCTGGCTTGAAGAGGAACCCCGTGAGGAAGGAGAAAGCAGTTATCGCGGGTTCTACGGAGTCAACGTTGCCAAGGTGCTTGAAATAATCAGGATGCCGGAGAGGGTGACCAAACTTCCCCAGGTGGCCCATCCCGCAATCATGGGAACCTTCAATCTGCGCAATAAAGTCATTCCCCTTGTAGACCTGAGCCACTGGCTGAAAAAGCCCCGTGTAGAGCTCGAACCTCCGAAGGTCATTGTAACCGAATTCAACAATGTCTGCTCCGCTTTCCTTGTTTCCGGGGTTACCAGAATCCACCGCATAAGCTGGGAAAAAGTTGAAGCTCCCTCTACCTACGTCTCTACACTGTCAGAAGACTCCATTACCGGCGTGGTCAAATTTGAGGACCGCATATCCCTTATTCTCGACCTCGAAAAAATTGTTGCCGAGCTCAACCCGCAACTGGGCCTGAAGCTTGACGACAGCATCGACTGGGGCACCCATTCCGGTTACAAGGCCATCATCGCCGATGACTCCACCCTTATCCGGGAAATGCTCCACGAGACCATGACCAGAGCAAAGTTTGCCGTGGAAATGGCCAAGACCGGTCGTGAATGTTTTGAAAAGCTCCTTGCGCTCAAACGCCTCTCCATCGAGGAAGAGAAGCCCATCACTGACTACGTCAACGTTGTCATCTCCGATATTGAGATGCCGGTTATGGACGGCCACAACCTTACTGTGCGCATCAAGGCCGACGAGGTTCTGCGGCAGTTGCCGGTAATCCTTTTCTCGTCCATCATCACCGACAAACTCCGCCACAAGGGCGAATCCGTCGGTGCCGACGATCAGATCTCCAAACCGGAAGTAACCGAACTGGCCCAGCGGGCTATAGCACTGATCGAAAGATAACCGGCAGGTCCTGGCACTCATGGCCGCACCTGATCCAAGTCCGCAGAAGCACGTTGAACCCGCCATCAATCCGCGGGTTCAATATGTATTGCTCATGTTCTTCTCGGTTGCCATCGGTGTGGCCGCAGCTATGGGTGCTTTTTTCTTCCGCTGGATGATCCAGCTTTTCCAGAACTCCTTCTGGCCTGCGGGCAGCTCGTTTCTTGACCGGGTCAGCGATTCACCGTGGTGGCTTGTCCTGCTCCTTCCCTGCCTGGGAGGGCTTGCGGCAGGAGTGGTTATCAACAAATGGGCCCCGGAAGCGCGCGGGCCCGGAGTTCCGGAAGTAATAAAAGCCATCGCCGTACGTGGCGGTGTAATTCGCCACCGCATCACTTTTCTGAAAGCACTTGTCACCAGCCTGCTCATCGGCTGCGGAGCATCTGTAGGCCGCGAAGGTCCGGTCGTCCAGATCGGGGCGTCTCTCGGCTCCTCAGCTGCACGACTCTTCAGGCTGGACCGCTCAATGCTCCCGGTCTGCGTGGCCTCCGGAGCTGCTGCCGGAATCGCGGCAACCTTCAACGCGCCTCTGACCGGAACACTGTTCGCCATTGAAATCCTGCTGCTGGACACCGAGATGTCCTATGTGAGTCACATAATCGTTTCTTCCGTAACCGCTTCTGCCCTGTCCAAAGTTTTCTGGGGAGATTTCCCGACCTTCGACGCTCCCAAATTCATTTTCAACAACTTTGAGGAACTGCTGATTTTTTTCATCCTTGGCATCCTGTCCGGACTGGTTTCCCTTGCATTCGTGCACCTTATCAGAATCATGGAAGATATTTTCGACCGTGTCCCGGTTCAGGACTGGATAAAACCCGGAATCGGCGGGCTGCTGCTGGGGCTGATCGGTCTTTACATTCCGGGAGCCATGGGCGTTGGCTACGAAACCGTGGACATGGGACTTGACGGGGTGCTCCCTCTGGAACTGGCAATTATCCTGCTGCTGGCCAAAATGATCGCCACCTCGCTGTGCATCGGCTCCGGCATGAGCGGCGGAATCTTTGCCCCCTCACTGGTTCTGGGAGCAACACTCGGCATCTCGGTCAGCTCGACCATCAACATGTTCTTTCCACAACTGGCTCTGACCCACGGGCAGTACGCTCTCGTGGGTATGGGAACCGTGGTGGCCGGAACAACCCTGGCACCGATCACTGCGGTGCTTACCGTTTTTGAACTCACCTACTCTTACAAGATAATCCTTCCGATGATGGTCGGATGCATCACCAGCGCACTGGTCGTACGCCTGCTCAAAGGATACTCTGCGTACGAGGCAAAACTGCTGCGGCAGGGAGTAAACATCCTGCGCGGCCATGATGAATCTGTTCTGGTGAATGTGCCGGTGATCGAAGTTATGGAAACTGATTTCGACTTTCTACGTGAAGCTGACAGCCTGAACAAGGCCGCAGCCATGGTCACGGATTCACCGTTTCCCCACTTTCCGGTCCTTGACGATGATTCAAGGGCCGTCGGCATACTGACCCTGCGTGATATGCGTGGATGGCTTAAAGGAGACAGGGAAATCGGAGGATTTCCGCCAGTGGTGGATTCGCTTATGACCAGAACAATCGTGTCGATTGCCAGTGATTCAAACCTGAAAGAAGCACTTATGGTCTTTGAGAAAACGGGAGTTTCCTTCCTGCCTGTTATCGGAGAGGACAACAAGGTCTGCGGGATAATCAAATCACGCGAGGCATTCAAAATTTTCCGCGAAAACCGCTACAAGAACAGAATTCTATCCTCATCAATCTGATTTCTTAATATTGCTGTCGAGATATTCTATCACCAGAATAGCCCCTCGCCGGCCTCCCTGATAGAAAAAGCCGGCCATATAGCAGACCCTGTGTCTTGAAAAAGCACTTACGGCCCGGCATCCGGCGGCCTTTTCAAAGCCGGAATTGAGCTGCATGTAATAATCCTCATGACTATGATCACTTCCTTCAGCGGAGGCCTCGATGTATTTACCGATGAAATCCGCATCCTGACCGAGAACCCTCTTGGTTACCTGCTTCCCGGCACTGTTGAGAACAAAAATGGACACAAGCCCAGGTGTTTTCTTTGCCAGATCTTCGATAAACCAGTTTGCCGATCCGGAGTCATCCTGCTGCAGTTTAGTCATACCCGCCTTGAGGACCTGATGAAAATTCCTGAATCTTTCCTGTGCCCCGCGTTTTTTCTTGGACAGATAACCACGATAAAGGCTGTTTATACGGGCCACCTTATCCTGAAAAGACTCTGATTTCTCCCCTTCCCCACCGTTTTCACTGTAAAAATAGCCCTGCTGCAGCACCACCCCGGCTTCAGCAAGGGCAATAGCCTCAGCTTCGGATTCAACTCCTTTGACAATAGCAAGCGCTTCTACCTCCTTGAGGCAGAGGGCAGCTCCCTTTACCAGATCGAACTTGTATCTGGAGCGCTCAACTTCGTCGTAAAGTTTCCTCCCAAGCTTTGCGAAATCCGGTTTAACCCGCAGCAACAGCTCCCGGCACTGCATGCTGCCATCGATATTGTCCATGGAAATACGAAACCCCTGCTTCTGCAAAGACCGTATGAGTTTAAGCGGAACGGATTTTTTCAGTTGAGACACATCAAATTCGAAGACCACAATTCTCGGGTTAAGGCTGAATTCGTTCACTGTGTCGGCCGGACTTGGTCCAGCCTGTTTCTCGGAGTTGTAGACCGTGCTGTTCACATTAAGAAACAGCAGCATTTCCGGATAGCTTTCATTTATTGGCAGGAATGATTCCAGACTTTTCTTGAGGCAGAGCATCTCAACCCTCTGCTGCGCCTTAAGTGGCAGCAGTTCGTTGAACAGATACCCCGGACCGGCAACAGTGTTGCCTTCCCGGTCCACCCCGCGTGAAAAAGCCTCAAACCCGACAACGCCTTTAGATTCCAAAGAAATAAGCGCCTGATAATATACCGCTATCCCTTCTTCGGTGACGACCCGGCTGACTGCTTCTATGCACTCCCTAAGTTTCTCGTCCACATCCGACTCCTCCCGGATTATTTATATGTCCGCACTGTTCCCTGCAGACTTTCACCCGACCAGGCCTTACCAAATCGTACAACCCTCAGGAATTCTCACCCAACAATTTGTCCACATACTGCAAAACCAGAATCAGACCCTTTCTGGCATTATCCCTGTAAAAATATCCGGCAAGATACCTCGCATCCTGACGGCAGAATGGAGTTGCACCGAGATAACCGGCACACTTTTCCAGTCCGGCATTCAGGTACATGAAATACTCCTCGCAACTGTGGTCACTGCCTACTGCGGCAGGCTTTATTCTTACACCCACACGATCCCCCGATTTGCCCACAACCGTTTTGCTGACCTGCTTACCGGAATCACTGAGAATAAAAGCGGAAACAAGCTCCGGACTGCGTTTCACAAGATCATCAAGCACTCCGTTCATCATGGACGGATCTTCGGACTGCAACCTTGATATGGCACTTTTGAGGATCAAGTGCATTTCCCGAAATGTTTTCTGGGCATCATTCACACTGGCAAGACGATTTTCCCGGTAATGAAAATGGACTCTGGCGACCTTGTCCGCAAAATTTCCGCCTTCCTCTGCCTTGTCTGAAAAAAAATATCCCTGCTGAAGACAAAAACCGGTCTCAGCCAGAGCAAATGATTCGGCTTCCGACTCAACTCCTTTAGCCACCGGAATCGCCCCGACCTGCTCTATAACCATAGCTGCAGATGCAGCCATTCTTTTTATATAGCCCGAATTCTCAATTCCGGCATAGAGGCTCCGATCCAGCTTTGCAAAGTCAGGCCTTATTCTCAACATCCGTTCCTTGCAGGCAAGACCGGCATCAACGTTATCCACTGAAATTCTGTATCCCTGTTTCTGAAGCTTTCTGATAAGCTCCATGGGAACTTTTTTCTGAAGCTGTTCGGAATCAAATTCCAGAACCACCTGCCGAGGATTGTACTCAAACGGGGTGAACAGGCTTTCAAAGTCCATCCCCTCATAAAGATCATCGCTGAACAGGGCCAGATTCACATTGAGAAGCAAAAGCATGGTGGGATATTTTTCGGAAATGGAACGGTAGGACTGCAGGCTTTTGGACAGGCAGAGCTGTTCAACCCTGCGCCGGGCCTGCGGTGGCAGACTTTCATTGAAAAGGCACGACGCATCCGCGACGGTATTTCCCAGCTCGTCCACTCCGCGGGCAAAGGCCTCAAACCCGACAATGCCCCTGCTTTCGAGAGATATTACCGGCTGAAAATATACCGCGACACCCTGCTCAGAAATGACCTGCTTCACGGCCGCTATGCACTCTTTCAATTCCTTGATCAATACAGCCTCCCATTCTTATTTCAGCGTAACACATGTTTATTATTAAAATACACCAAAAAATTCGGCCCCATCCCGCAAGCGGGACAGGGCCGAATCAACTCCGTAATAAACTTATGTCAGCAGATTCTGGGAAGCTGCTCACCTTCAAGCATGTTCAGAAGCCTTCTGCCTCCAAGCGGCGTGACCAGCACAACCTTGCCCGGATTGGCATCTGTTATGGTTCCCACCTGACAGGCATCGCGACCGAGTTCGTCAGCCCGCATTATTTCAAGGGCCTGCTGGGCGTGCTCCTGCGGCAGGATACAAAGGAATTTTCCTTCGTTGGCAAGGTAAAGAGGATCAAGACCGAGGAAAGAGCATCCCCCGGCAACTTCCGGTTTGACCGGTATTTTTGACTCCTCAAGTTCGCAGCACACATTGGAACTGGATGAGATCTCGTTCAGGGTTGTTGCAAGCCCGCCGCGGGTAGGATCGCGCAGCACGTGCACTTCCGGAACTTCGCGCACAAGCTTCACCAGCAGATGGTTGAGTGCCGCACTGTCGCTCTTCACATTGGACTCAAGGGAAAGACCCTCACGGGTTCCAAGAATGGTCAGCCCGTGATCGCCCATGGTGCCGCTGACCAGCACGGCGTCTCCGACAGCGGCACGGTCTCCGCTCGGAGCCGGGTCGACTATAATTTCACCCACTCCGGTGGTGTTGATGAAAATCTTGTCAACCATGCCGCGCGGAACAACCTTGGTATCCCCGGTGACAATGCTCACCCCGGCGTGACGGCAGGCCTCGCCCATGGACGCGACAATTCTTTCAAGGTCGGCCATGGGCAGCCCCTCTTCTATAATATATGCACAGGTCATGTAACGGGGAATGGCGCCCAGCATAGCAACATCGTTGACTGTTCCGTGTACCGCCAGTGAACCGATATCTCCTCCGGGAAAAAATATGGGGTCAACAGTGAAACTGTCAGTGCTCATGGAAATTCTGCCGTTAAGCTGCAGGCAGGCTGCATCATTGAGCCGGTCAAGTTCGGGGTTTGCGAAATGTTTGAGAAAAAGTTCGGAAATAAGCCGCTGGGAAGCCCTTCCCCCGGAGCCGTAATCGAGTAAAACCTTATCTGTGGACATAACTAATCTACTTTGTATTTGAAGTAAGCGGCACAGCTGCCTTCAGTTGAAACCATGCACGGACCGACAGGCTTGGCCGGATTACAGGCCTTGCCGAACAGGGGACACTGTTCAGGAGTCATCTTGCCCTTGAGCACATCCCCGCATTTACAGCCGGGAAGCGGCGGGCATTCACCGATCTTGAGGTCGAAAATACGCTTGGCGTCAAACTCCGCAAACTCTTCGCGGAACTCAAGTCCGCTGGCCGGAATCCTGCCGATACCACGCCAGAGCGCATCGGAAGTTTCAAAGACCTGATACATTATCTCAACCGCCTTGGGGTTTCCGAACTCAGAAACCCCACGGGTATACTGGTTCACCGTGGCGGGTCTGTCCTCTTTGGAAGAGCGGATCATGAACAGCAGGGCCTGCAGAATATCAACGGGGTCAAATCCGGTTACAACAGCAGGCTTGCCGTATTTCTCACCAATAAAATCGTAGGGATGTATCCCGATTACGGTTGAGACGTGTCCGGGAAGGATGAAGCCGTCAATACGCGTTTCAGGATCGGAAATGAGCACATCCAGAGCAGGCGGGACCAGTTTGTGAAATGAAAGCACCTTGAAATTCTTCAGCCCTTCCTGCTTGGCCATAAGCACGGTTCCGGCGATGGTCGGGGCTGTAGTTTCAAAGCCTACCCCCAGAAAAACCACAGTGCTGTCAGGATTCTTGCGTGCAATCTCCAGAGCATCAAAAGGAGAGTAGATGATTTCCACCCGCGCCCCGTCGGCCTGCGCGTTCTTGAGACAGTGTCCCTTATCACCGGGCACCTTGATCAGGTCGCCGAAAGTGGCGATAATGACATTATCCTTGCCCGCGAGATCGATGAAAGAATTTACCTCGGACTCATGTGTCACACATACCGGGCATCCGGGACCGCTCAAGTGAATGACTTCCGCAGGCAGAACCGAATGAAGACCGCTGCGGAAAATAGCAACGGTATGCGTCCCGCACACCTCCATGAACCGAATCTCGCCATCCAGTTCCTCCCGCAACCGTCCCAGCAGTTCCCTGCATAGTTCAGGATCCTTGAATTTTTCCAGAATCTCAAGCGTCAAACCGCACCCCCAGAGTTAACGTTTCCCTTAACAACCTTCCAACCTCAAAAAACTTCTCCGGAGCCGGATGAAAGCACCCCCCATCCTGCAGCCGGATATCGGCCAAAGCTCGAAAACCAGATGGTATTCAACCAGAATATAACCTTATTTTCAGACAGCTTTTGTTCTCATTATACGCATTCCCGCAAGCTAACAACCCATGAGCGCCCAATATTTTCGCAGGACCAAAAAAAGCCCCGCCTTTCAAGGGCGGAGCAGAAAAAACAAGTGGGCACCTATGCTGAATGAAAACCAGTAATACCACTACTTCAGGCAGCGTCTGATAACCTCCTCAAACTCAGCCTTATCGATGGGTTTGGGCAGGAAATATGTGGCTCCCAAAGCCAGTAGATTGGAAATATCCGAAACACCCACAACAGCGGACATAATCACGATGGGCAGATTCATGAACTGGGAATCCCCCCGCAGAGTCTGGACCAGCTGGCGCCCATCCATCTCAGGCATCATTATATCCGTCACTAAAACATCAAACTTGTTCTCGGCTTTCAAGGCTTCATAGGCATGTTTTCCATGCGGGCTTACAAATGGGATCAGGCCCATATCCGTCACAAATCTAGCGGCGAGCTTCTGCGAAATCTTATCATCTTCAGCAATCAGTATTTTATTCATGCAAGACCTGCCTTCTTTCATTTCTACATAAAATAAACCTATCAAATCAAAATTGTAAAGTAATAACAACAACTGCTTTAAATCCAAATTTTATGGACCTGTTCTTTCGATTGTAGTAATTTACCGGAATAAGATAGAAGATCTATAAATGAGTTAATCACAGTCAGGAGCCTCTGTCATGGCTAAAAATGAAATTCTACTCGAGACCGGGACCAACGAACTGGAGATTCTGGAATTTTTTATCGATATTCCCGAATCTGAAGACGGTCCGGAGGCACGCTGCCACTTCGGGGTCAATGTTGCCAAGGTAATGCAGGTAATCGAAAGCCCGCAGCTGACTCATCCTGAATCAGCAGAACATCCGTGTTTTATGGGAACCATTCCACTACGCAACCACATCCTGCCTGTCCTGGACCTGGCTGTCTGGCTCGGTATGGAACGCAAACCGCACAAATACGATATAGTGATAGTAACTGAGTTCAGCCAGACCGTTTCCGGATTTCAGGTCAGCGGCGTGACCGAGATTCACCGAGTTGGCTGGCAGCAGGTTCTTTCCCCTGATAAATTCATGAGCAGTTTTGACGACAGCTGCATTGTCGGCATTGTCGAGCGCGAGGACAGATTCATCCAACTGCTCGACCTTGAATCTATCCTTGCCGACCTTGACCCGACACTGGGCGGAAACCTTGGTGAACCGACAATGGTTGCAACGGAGGCTTACGCGGCACTGGTATGCGACGACTCCCCGACAATCCGGGCCATGCTTGAACAGAGCCTTGATAAAGCCAACTTCCGTCATTCCATCGTTCACAACGGCGAGGAAGCACAGAAAGCCCTCAAGCAGGCCAAGCTGGCATCCCAGCAGGAAGGTCGTCCTATTACCGACTATATTGAGATCGTTATTTCTGACATTGAAATGCCTCAGATGGACGGATTCAGCCTGACCAAGTGGATCAGGGAAGATGATGTTCTGAAAAACCTGCCGATAATCCTCTACTCCTCAATCATTACCAAGGAACTGCGCCACAAGGGCGAATCAGTCGGTGCAGACGAGCAGATTTCCAAACCGGACCTGCACCTGCTTCCTGAAAAAGCCATCAGGCTTATAGAAGCAAAAAAACGGGTCCGACCGTACTGACCCGACCGGTAAAGAAAAACGGCCCGTATTCCATATGGGCCGTTTTTTCTTGCACTGATCGAAAAGCCGACATAGTTTTCATACCGGACCAAGATATTATTTTCCCGCAAGGAATTCCTGCGGGTTAGTGCAACTTCTGTTTACGGAGGAAAAATAACTTATGGAAGACGTGAGAGTGTACGGCGATGTCCACGGACTGTCCGAGCAGGATTTCAGGGACATCGAACTGAAACTCCCCTTTGAAAAGATCGTCTACAAAGACAAAGTTCTAAATGTCGATTATGAAGGACATTATATTGATATAGAAGATTTCCTTGAAGAGCTGGTAAAAAGGCTCCCGCCCGAAGGGTGGGCCAAGGTCGATTTCATAGACCACGTGGAATGGGCCCTGACCCGCTATGAGATCAACGACAATAAACTTACGGAACGACTGGTCAATGTGGACGCAGTGCTAGAGCCCACCAAGAACGAAGACGGCCAGAGATAGCCTTTGGAAGCCCTGTTCGTTCCAGACTTTTGCTAAAAAATTGGCCGCATGGAGGACAACTCCATGCGGCCTTGGAAATGTTACCTGACTTAAGGCACAATTCAATAATTTATGACCCGCACATCTGCAGCTTTGGGAGCAGTGTTCTCGTCAAGGATCTCAAAGACGACTTTCTCTCCGACATTAAGGGTCTTGAATCCGTCTCGAATTACTTCAGAATAGTGCACGTAAATATCCCGCCCGGTTTCATCAACGATAAAACCGAATCCTTTGATATCATTAAACCAGCTGACAACTCCTTTAGAACTCATAAATCCCCCGGCATTCAGCCGGCTTCAGCTGAAGTTACTTCATGCGGAAAGTGATGCGACCACGGGTCAGGTCATAAGGCGACAATTCAACCTTTACCTTATCCCCGGGCAGGATGCGGATATAATGCTTACGCATTTTACCGGAAATATGTCCCAGAATAACGTGTCCGTTTTCAAGCTCGACACGAAACATGGCGTTCGGCAGGGCTTCCTGCACTACGCCTTCCACCTCAATGGCATCTTCCTTGGCCATGGTTTCCTCCGTCTGCCTCCATATGTCTGCGGCAGCTATAGCATTACAGACTTTTCCTCTGATTTTTGTACAAATTTACAGTCTGTAAGGCAAGATGGAAAATTAATTACATTAGTCCAAATTACAGTTTATCAAGCGCGTCCATGATTGCGTCCACCAGTGTATTGAGCGATCTGCGCTCCACTGCACTGGCTGGAATGCCCTGCGGGTAACTGTTTTTCATCAGTTCGCGCTGTTCCTCGTCAAGGCGATCCCATTTGTTGAGAACCAGGATCTGAACGACTTCATGCAGCTCCATATCCTCAAGAATTCTGTTTACTGCGGTTATGTGCTCCTCAACCTCCGGATGCGAGGCATCACAGACGTGCAGCAGAACATCCGCAGCTTCAAGTTCCTCAAGGGTGGCGCGGAAAGCTTCCTTCAGCTCCTTGGGAAGATGGCGTATGAACCCTACCGTATCGGTAAGGATGAGCTCCTGCTCACGGGGAAACCGGATACGCCTGCTAGTGGGATCCAGCGTGGCGAAAAGTTTATCCTCGGCAAGAACTCCGCTGTTGGTAAGGGTATTCAGCAGGGTTGATTTCCCCGCATTGGTATACCCGACCAACGATACAACCGGAACCCCGGCACTGGCGCGCTGCTCGCGGGTAAAACCCCGCTGCCTGCTGACCTTCTTAAGCTCATCACCGAGCTTGGTAAGCTTGTCCTTGATACGACGGCGATCTATTTCAAGCTTGGTTTCACCCGGACCGCGTCCGCCGATGCCGCCCATGAGCCGGGACATCGCCCGGTTCTTACCTACAAGGCGCGGCATGGTGTACTTGAGCTGGGCCATTTCCACCTGCAGCTTGCCGGCTTTTGTTGTGGCATGCTGGGCAAAAATGTCGAGTATGAGCTGGGTACGGTCCAGTATCTTGCGCTCGGTGAGCCTGGCCAGGTTGCGCATCTGTGCGGCAGATAATTCCTGGTCGAAAAGAATAACCTCGGCATCGGCCTGCAGTGCCAGAACTTCCAGCTCGGCAAGCTTGCCTTTACCCATAATGAACTTGGGGTTGACCTGCCTGATGCGCTGCACAAGACGTCCTTCGACTTTCAGACCGGCGGTATCGGCCAGATCCGCGAGTTCGTCAAGAGATCTTTCCTGTGCGGACTTGGAATCCGGCGAAACACTCACCATTATCGCCCGTTCGCGCTTGTCCGAGGTGTCTCTGGTCCGGTCCGCCCTGCGGAATTCATCCTCAAGGGCACGAATCTGGGCCGGAAGGTCTATCTCGGCACGATCCCAGCGTACCGGCGGCAGTTGTTCATATGGTTTTTCACCGGCTCCGGGAGGGAGAAGGTAGGCATACTGAACAGAATCCGGCTCGCCCTGCTGATCGCAGGTCAGAACGGTGACACTGTCCAGACGCAGGAATACCATGTCCATGAGGTCTTCCTCGGACAGGTGTTCCCCGGAAATATGGGTATGAAGGAGACGAAGGCCCCGGAGACGCCCTTCGGACTGACGCGCTCTGGGCAGTTCTGGAATATAGATGGACCCCGGATCGCCGACAAGGATCATTTCCGGCCTGCCCTGCCGATTGACAAGCAGACCGATCTGACGACCGATTTCCCGGCTCAGGAAAGTAAGTTCCCTGGCCTGTTCATTCGAAAAACCGCAGGGGTCACTGTAACGACGATCCGCAAGCCGGTTGACCCGCTTGAGTTCGCTCGGTTTGAGACCCTGAGTGTTTCCTTTGGCTTTGAGAGCTATGGCAGTTCTTCCTTTATATATATTTCAAAGATTCCAAACTATTAAGGCGGACAGTCATAAATTTGACCATCCGCCGAAAAAGCTTAAGCGTCGTGATCCGCCAGATATTTGGCGATCATGGAATCGTATTCGGATACCAGTGCGAATGTTTCCGCGGCAAGATCTTTTCTCAAGCCCAGGGATACACATCCGTCGTTCTTTTTCATATCTTCGAGGATGCGTGGATAGTGAACCGGGCTCGGGACAACCAGAACAGAATGAAAATTCTTGGCCGAAGCACGCAGCATTGTAGGTCCGCCGATGTCGATCTGCTCGACGGCGTTCCTCAGGTCCTGCCCTTCGCTTACAGCCTTGGCAAAATTGTACAGGTTGACGCAAACCATATCGATCGTCTTGATTCCATGTTTCTCAAGAGTCGACAGGTGTTCCGGGTTGTCCTTGTCCGCGAGCAGTCCGCCATGCACGTGCGGGTGCAGTGTCTTGACACGGCCTCCCATAATTTCAGGGAATCCTGTCACATCGCTGACGGATTTAACATCAAGGCCGGCATCAAGAAGCATTTTCCTGGTGCCGCCGGTGCTGATAAGTTCAACACCATAGCCGACCAGTTCGGAGGCGAACTCAGCAAGGCCGGATTTATCGGTAACACTCAAAATCCCGCGTTTGATAGGCAACATATCCATAGCACATCTCCCGAATGAAGTTTTTTGTGGAGTTGTGCCGGATTTGCTCGCCAATTGCAAGCGTCCGCAAGCCCGTTTCTCCCCGGAATCAACCTTTTTCCGGAGTCGGCTCCCGTTCCTGACCATTCAGGAACGGGACCAACCGGGAGGGGAGTCGGCTTTATGTAGTGGAACCGTGAGCTAGATCTGTTCCAGCAGTTCCTTTGCCGCAGCATTAGCGGGATCCATTTCAAGAATCATTTCAAGCTGTTCCACAGCCTTATCCTTCTGATCCATGCAGATGTAAAGACCTGCAAGGGAGTAACGGACTTCGTGCTTTTCAGGATCAGCTTCAAGGAATCTTTCCAGGAAAGGAGCAGCCTCGGCAACCTTGTCAGCCTCATGGCCGATACGGATGATTCCGAACAGGGCAACCATGTTTCCAGGGTTGAGATTCAGTGCCTCGGCAAAATTCGCGAAAGCTTCTTCCTTTCTGGCGGTTTCCATCTGGATCAGACCCATTCCGGCATAACTCTTGTCGGTTACTTCCACAGAGTGTGCCTTCTGGTACAGGGTCATGGCAGCATCATACTCTCCCCGTTGAACCGCGATGGTTGCAAGCCCGATATAGGGATCGGGATGCACACCGTTGGAGCCGGCGGCCTTCTTGTAGTAATCTTCAGCCTTATCCAGTTCACCCATGAAAAGGTAACATTCGCCCAATTCCTTGTTAATTTCGTAATCCAGGTGACTCATAATCCCCTCCGGTAAATATTTACCACCGTCCCTTGCCGGCGGCATTTTTGTTCGGCCATGATTGGCCTGCCAAAACAAATGCAACCTGCGTGCCAAACCACACCATCTTCGCCATACATCATAAATAACGAGCACAATCCCCTGCCCGTTTTCCGACACCGTTTATCTATTCACACCACGTTTACGTCTTTAATTCTCATAAAAACAGCATGTTACTCTCATGGCACATCATTTGCTAATCAACAGGCACCAACAAAAGTACACAATTTTCCGACCATGAACGTACCGGGAAATTTTTGCAGGAGGATAAATACATGAAAGGACTTTTTGGGAGCCACATCGATTTGACAGCCAAGGTTCTGGACCTCAGGCTTCAGCGTCAGAATCTCGTCTCCTCCAACCTGGCAAACGTCAACACCCCCGGCTACAAGGAAAAGCGGCTCGAATTCGAAGGGGAACTGCAAAAAGCCCTCGGACTGGATGCCAAGGGCAAAATGACCAAGACCAGCCAGATGCACATCCCCGCCGCATTCAATGCAGGCAAATTTGACGGGAAGGTTCTTTCCAACTTTGAACCACGCGTGGTTCACGGTGAGGATGCGGTGGACATGGATAAGGAAATGGTAACCATGGCCAAGAACAGCATGCAGTACAACGCCCTTACCCAGGTAATCGCCAAGAACTTCCAGGGAATGGAAAAAGTAATCCAGAGCGGAGCTAGATAATGAACTTCATGACAGCACTTGATATCGGAGCGTCTGGCCTCAAGGCACAGAGAGAGTATCTGAACGTCGTGTCCATGAACATGGCGAACTCCAGGACAACACGCACCGCAGAAGGCGGACCCTACCGCCGCAAAAGTGTTGCCATGGAATCAAGCCCCCTGCTCTCTCCCTTTGACTCGGTAATGAACCAGGAAATGAACAAGCAGCTTCGGGGTGTAACCGTAAGGGGTATCGTCAACGACACCCGCCCCTTCAAGGAAGTATACGAACCCAACCACCCAGATGCGGACTCCAAAGGGATCGTGCGTTATCCGGACATCAACGTTGTTGAAGAGATGGTCAACATGATCACCATCAGCAAATCATACGAGGCCAACGCACAGGCTGTGGAATCAGCCAAAAACATGTTCAACCGCGCACTGCGCATCGGCATGAGCTAAGGCTGACAATTAACCGACAGCACATCTGCAAGGAGAATCAAAATGGCCATCAGAAACGTAGCAATGCAGGCATACACAAATGCCCTGAAGACCCAGCAGCAGTTCGAGAAGAAGTTCGACAAGACCATGAACATGGACAAGGCCGAACCTAATTCCTTCTCCGAAACACTGACCAATTCTCTCAAGGGAGTAAACGACCTGCAGACCGAAAAGAGAGCCATGATCGAGGATTTCGCTTCCGGCAAGAACCAGAATGTCCACGAACTCATGATCTCCCTGCAGAAGGCAAGCGTTGCCATGACCATGACCTCCACCGTACGCTCCAAGGTTATGACCGCGTATCAGGAAGTCCTCAAAATGCCTTTCTAGCAGGCTGTTGAAAAACGGCGATCTGCGTCGTTGCTTCAAAAAATTCAAATCCTCACGTACCGGAAGTACGCTTCGGCCTTGAACTTTTTTCGTGCCTAGCATCTCACCATTTTTGAACAGCCTGTGTTTTTGATTGTTTCAACGGGCTGCCAGGCTAGGTCTGAATTAACCGGCAGCTTCGGCTGACCTTGCAAAACATAAATCTGACTCCCTTCAGCCGTCATACTTCCGTACCACGGCTGAACCTGAACCAGCCATACAGTTATCACCGGGTTGTCAGCATACAGAAAAGTAACGACCGGCCCGACCGGACTGCTTTTACGAAAATAACAACACCTTCGTTTTCTCCTTTGACCCGGCACGCCAGTGCTGTGTCAAAGGAGCGTGCAATTATTTGACAATCCCACCCCCACAGCCTTGCTACTCCAGATCATTTTTTTGTCACCCGGCTCATGCCGCTCTTTCATTTCGAACAAAATGCACCGTAAGTAGTCAAAACAAATTAATTTAATTGACTTGGACCGCATATTGCTTTTTCAATATGAAAAATCGTCAGGAGTTTTACCATGCCCAATATTATCGCCGAGTATCTGGATAAATTCAGAGGTTTCTGGTCCGACCGCACTGTCTCCCAGAGAATTCTCATCGGAGGTCTGGCGGCCACCGTCGTAATCGCATTTATATTGATGGTCTTCTGGCTAAACCAGACTGAATACCGGGTACTTTATACAAAACTCTATGCAGAAGACGCTTCACGCGTCGTCTCCATCCTGCAGTCCACCAAGGAGCCCTACAAGATTCAGGACAACGGCTCCACCATCCTGGTCCCTGCTGACAAGGTTTACGACCTGCGTCTGAAAATTGCCGGGGAAGGAGCACTTCACGGACAGGGCATCGGTTATGAAATTTTCGACGAAGTTCAGATCGGCCAGACCGACTTCATCCAGCGCATCAACTACCAGCGTGCCCTTCAAGGTGAGCTGGCCAGAACCATAAGCGAATTTCCGCAGGTCGAAAGAGCTCGTGTTCACCTCGTACTTCCGGCCAAGTCACTCTTCATAGAAGAACAGGCCAATCCTTCAGCATCAGTAGTACTCAAGCTCAAGGAAGGCGAGAAGCTCAGCGACCAGCAGATCAAGGGCGTTCTCAACCTCGTTGTCATGTCAGTTGAAGGCCTGAAGCCATCTGCGGTGACCATCACCGATATGCGCGGACAGGTCCTCTATCAGCCGGAAGATGACGGCGGTCTGGGATTGAACGTCTCCAACAGTCAGCTTGAATACAAGAGTGGAATTGAGTCCAAGATTGAACAGCGCATCCAGCGCCTGCTTACTCCCATAGTCGGGCCTGACAAGGTTATCGCCAAGGTCAACGCCGAGCTGGATTTCAGACAGCGCACCATCAAGCAGGAAACCTTCGACCCCAACGGACAGGTGGCCCGTTCCGAACAGACCAGTGAGGAGACCACCCGCGGTACCGCCAACGTAGACGGCGGAGTACCCGAGGCCAACTTCCGCGGTGACGGATTCACCGGCACGGCCACCACTCAGGACACTAACCGTGAAACACGCACCACCAACTACGAAATCAACAAGGAAGAACAGCAGATCATAGTTCCTGTGGGTGAAGTCCGCAGAATAAGCGTGGCAGTCATTGTCGACGGAACCTATGAAAAGAATCCTGACACCGGCGAAGTGACCTACGTGCCCCGTTCTGAAGAAGAAATGCAACGCATCCGCGAACTGGTCCGCAACGCAGTGGGCTACGACGAAGTACGCGGTGACTCACTTGAAGTTTCCAACATGTCCTTCGGCATGCAGGACCTCTTCGGAGATGAAGGTCTCATGCGCACCATGCTGGAATACGCTCAGCGCCTCGGCAAGCCCTTCCTCAACGGCCTGCTTATCTTCCTCTTCCTGATCCTGGTTGTACGCCCCGTGGTCATGGCTCTGATCAAGCCTCGTGTGGCTGAAGAAGAAATTGAAGAGGTCGCAGGACTGCCGCAGGCAGGAGACAGACTCGCCCTTGATGAAAGTGATCTTGACGAAGAGGCTCTTGATACGGCACGTAAGCTTGAGAACGCCAAAGCTCAGGCCCTGCAACTCTCAGAAAAGAATATGGACCAGGCCGTGCAGGTACTCAAGAGCTGGCTGAAGCAGGAGGCAGCATAAATTGTCAACGCCGTTCACCGGGAATCAGAAAACAGCCATCGTACTTCTTGCCCTCGGGGACAAGTTCACGGCCGAATCTTTCAAGCGCATGACCCGTCAGGAAATTGCAGATGTGTCCAGAGCAATGCTTGAGATGGATTCCGTCCCCAAGGAGCAGGTTCTGGAAGTACTCAAGGAGTTCAACGAAACTCTCGCCTACGGAGCAGAACTCCTCATGGGCGGAGCCGATCAGGTCAAACGGCTGCTCAGCAAGTCACTTGACGAGGAAACGGCAAAATACATTCTGGACAAACTTGACCTTGAAAGCGGACCGGCTCCCTTTCAGGAACTCCAGAACGTCAGTCCCAAGATTCTGGCCCAGATTCTCAGGAACGAACATCCCCAGACTCTGGCCCTCATCATCGGGCACCTGCATCCGGACAAGGCAGCTGATCTCATTTCCAACCTGCCCGGCGGCGTAAGGGCCGAAGTTCTCATGAGACTGGCCCGACTGGAAGCGGTCGCGGAAGAAATGCTCATGGAAGTGGACCGGGTACTGCAGAGCCAGCTCATCGCCATGGGCGGCAAGGAAGGCAAGAAAGTGGGCGGCGTCCCGGCTGTCGCGGAAATCCTCAACGCTGTGGACCGCTCCACCGAAGAGGAGGTTCTTTCCGAGATCGAAGAGGAATCCACCCAGATGGCCGAAGAAATCAGGAACCTTATGTTCGTATTCGAAGACATCAAGGGACTCGACGACCGCGCCATCCGCGAGCTGCTCAAAGAGATTTCCAACGAAGAGCTCACTACCGCTCTCAAGGGAGCATCCGACGACCTGCAGGAACTCTTCTTCAAGAACATGTCCGAGCGTGCATCCAATATGATCCGCGAAGACCTGGAAATCATGGGCCCCGTAAAGCTCTCCGACGTGGAAGCTGCCCAGCAGAACATAGTAAAGAACATCCGCCGCCTCGAAGATGAGGGACGGATCATGATCAGCAGAGGATCGGGAGATGTCTTTGTCTAAGACCGAAAACAACGGCAAGTTCTTCACCGGTAGAGTCATCATGGGTCTTGATTCCAATAACAAGACCCAGGAGATGACTATACAGGAAATGGAAGGCAAGAAGAAGCCGACCTGGAACGAAGACACGGACAAAGAATACTTTGAGCGCGTGAAGGCCAAAGCCCAGAACATGGCCAAGGAGATCATCGCCAAGGCCATGATAGAGGCGGAAACCATCCGCGCCAACGCACAGGCTGAGGGCTATGCAGCAGGACAGCAGCAGGCCGCACAGGAAGCTGAACAGCACATGATCGGCTTCAGCCGGAACCTCACCCAGACCCTGAGCGCCATTCAGCAGCAGGCCCGCAACATCGTGCTGGCCCAGACCACTGATGCGGTTCAGCTGGTCTTCATGGTCATCGAAAAAACGCTGGCAGTGGAAATGGACTCCCGCAGACAGGAAATCCTGTACGCACTTCTGGATGAAGCCCTCGCCCGCATCGATTCCATGACCCAGCTGGTAATAAGAATCTCACCGGCGGATGCCGAGATCATCGGACAACTGCTGGAATATGCGCGGAACGAACATCCCGAACTCGAAAAATGGCGTATAAAAGCAGATCCGTCGATTGACAACGGCGGTGTCATTGTAGAGGCCGAGGACGCGGTCATCGACAACACAGTCACCTCCCGCTGGGAAGGGGTACAGGACATACTCGCCCAGCTCACAGGCACTACCGGAGAATAACCATGGCTGATTTCAAAGGCTGCACCGAACTCCTGAAAGGAGTTGACCCCTGCCGCAGCTTCGGCAAAGTCAGCAAGGTGGTCGGACTCATTGCCGAGGGACGCGGCATCCGGGCACCGCTCGGTTCCGTGTGTCATCTCATGCCCGAAGACTCTGACGAACCGGTTGCCGCCGAGGTCGTCGGATTCCGGGACGGAGCCTGTCTGTTCATGCCCTATGGAGAACTGCACGGCATAGGCCCCGGCAGCCTGATCAAGAACTCCCGCACCCCGCCCAAAATTCCGGTAGGAATGAGCCTGCTGGGCCGGGCAGTTGACGCTTTCGGAGTACCCATCGACGGGCTCGGACCGATTATTCCTGAAAGCTACAACCCCCTGCACCGCGATCCGCCCAACCCGCTGGAGCGTCCACGCATCAACTCCCCGCTGGATGTAGGTGTAAAAGCCATCAACAGCCTGCTTACCCTAGGACGGGGACAGCGCATGGGTATTATGGCCGGTTCAGGTGTCGGGAAATCGACTCTTCTTTCCATGATGGCCCGCTACACAGTTGCGGACATCAACGTAATAGCACTGATAGGCGAGCGCGGCAGAGAGGTTGTTGAATTCATCGAACGCGACCTCGGCCCGGAAGGACTGGCCCGTTCGGTGCTGGTCATCGCAACTTCGGACAAAAGCCCGCTCATACGCATGCGCGCAGCCTACACCGCCACCGCAATTGCCGAATATTTCCGTGACCTCGGGCAGGACGTGCTCCTGATGATGGACTCGGTCACCCGTTTTGCCATGGCCGGGCGTGAAGTAGGGCTCGCCGCAGGAGAGCCTCCCACCCGTGGCGGTTACACCCCTTCGGTTTTCGCCCAGCTCCCCAAACTGCTGGAACGTGCCGGAAAAAGCCCCCTAGGATCAATAACCGGAATCTACACTGTTCTCGTTGACGGTGACGACTTCACCGAACCCATAGCCGACGCAGTGCGTTCGATTCTTGACGGACACATAGTACTCACCCGCGACCTTGCCGACCAGGGGCACTACCCCTGCATCGACGTGCTCAAAAGCGTCAGCCGTGTTCGCGGAGACATCGTTCCCAAAGAAGTTGTCATCGCAGGACGCAAGGTGCTGGGCCGGCTGGCTACGTACAGAAAAGTCGAAGACATGGTTAACATCGGAGCCTATCAGGCCGGCGCCAACCCTGAAATCGATGCAGCCATTAAAATGGTCCCGTCCATCAACGCGTTCCTGCAGCAGGTAATCGAGGAAAAACAGACTATCGATGAAAGCTTTGCCAAGCTGACGAAGCTGGCAGCTTCCGGTTAGTCGATCACAGTCATCACGTTTTCTGATCCATACACCCACCCTCTTATTCATCCAGCCTCTCTGATGCACTGGAAATCTATAGTCGTTTATGATAATGCGATCATTATACACATCGCCACATAGAATAATCGCAATACCAATCAGGCCATAACGACCATAGCCCGGGAAAAAACGTGTTTCATACCTTAAAAATAATCCTGCTGACTGCAATAATTACGTTTTATGCACTATCGGCCAGTGCAGGTGCATCCAGCCTGAAAATAACTCATTCTTCCACAATGCCCCCCCTTGCCTTCATAGACGAAAACGGAAACCCTGACGGTATCCTGATTGATCTGTGGGAAGAATGGTCGACGATTTCCGGTATCAATATAATTTTTGAGCTTCAAAACTGGAGAGATGCTGTCAGCGCGACAATGGACGGCAGTGCCGATATAAACGCGGGATTGTTTTATACAGAAAGAAGGGCCCGTGAGCTGAGCTTTGGCGACTACCTGTTCAACATGAAGGCTTCTATGTTCATTTCAAAGGATCTCACTGAACAGGAAGGTTTCAATCAGGAGAATACGATCTGCGGAGTGCTCAAGGAAGGATATGCCAAAAGTTTCATGGAACAGAATTCCCCTTACACACCGCTGATGTCCTTTGATTCTGCGGGGGAAATGTTTCAGGCTGCTGCTGAAGGCAGAATAAAAATGTTTGTGGCTGATTACCCTGTTGCTATATATCAATTGAACAGGCTGGGAATTGCCGAATCATTTGAATGCGTGAAGACGCTTTACGAAAGAGAACTGCGCCCGGCAACAGGAAAGACTCGTGAAGATCTCATTAAAACAGTAGACCAATTCATGGCCGCCATCCCCAAAACCAGAAAACAGGCCATTATCAACAAATGGCTTGATCCTCACCATGACGGGTATCTAAAGACACGGACGGCGATACTCCTCGCGGCCATAACCCTGCTTCTGTTGATGTTCCTGCACAAGGCAGAACTTTCAAGATTCATGGCAACAATCAGAAAAAGGAAGTAGCAGCCCGCCTCAACAGCCGGTAGAGCCAACCCAATCAATAAGAAGAGCCGTCACATCATCATCAAACACAGGGCGCACGCCTGTCTTGGCTTCAAGAATATCCTCAATGGAATCAAGACATAGCCCGGAGTTTGCCATTAACTCCGTGACAATATCCACAAACGGGTCAAGGCTGAAGTACTCATTCCCCATACGCCACTCATAACATCCGTCAGTAAACAGAAAGAGTTTCAAGGATTTAGAAAAGCGACACTCGGACAGCTCACAGCATACCGGGAAGAAACCGAAAGGCGGAACCTGCGCATAAAGCGGGTCCAGCATCTTGCCATCCACCATTGCCAGTGCGGGGCAATGCCCGGCACTGAGATACCGCATTATTCCACGGTTAAAATCAATGTCCGCCGCAAAAAGGGTGACAAAATAGCTGTCCTTGCCGATCAGGTCGAGCAGGTGCGAATTGATCTGGTCCAGACTTCGTCCAAGGTCACTATTAGAAGACCCGTCGGCCTTGAAGAGAGTGCGCACTATCGCCATGATGAATGCGGCCTGCGGGCCGTGACCGGACACATCCGCCACTATGATCCTTATCACTCCGTCCTCAAGCCCGAAAACGTCATAGTAATCGCCGCTGGCTCTGCCGGATGGCCTGTACAGGCTCTTAAGATCCAGACCGTCAATAACCGGAATGGCCGTGGGCAAAAGCTTGTCCTGAAGTCTGGCGACCAGCCTGACCTCATCGTCAATAATGTCGTAGGCACGCTGGAGTCTGGCATTGGCCGTCTGAAGCTGCCGGGTAAGCATGACCTGCCGTATGGCAACGCCGACCCTGGCCCTGAGCTCGACCACATGAAAAGGTTTGGTCAGATAATCATTGGCCCCGCTGTTCAATGCCTTGGCCTTTATCTCCTGCTCATCCTGACCGGTCAGGACAATGATGATCACCTCCTGATCTCCGATGTCGTTGCGAATACGCGCAATGACATCAAACCCGTCCATGAGCGGCATCATCAGATCAAGGAGAATAACACTCGGCCTTCCCTGCTCATAACGGGCAATGCACTCAAGTCCGTCAGAGGCGGTATCTACGTCATAATCACCTTCAAGCACTCGGGTCAGAAAATTCCTCATGGTGGCGGAATCATCAACCACCAGTATCTTTGGAGTCTCACCCACAGCTTTATTGCCAACCTCGCTGCTCACAGACCAACCTCCGTACAGGACAACATGCCCTTCACACATTCAAATCGAAATAACACTTAGAACTGAATTGAACCGTAACACAATTCATTCCGATTCTGTAGTATAATCAGCACGAATGCATTTATTACTGCTGGAAACCCCGCATGCTCAGAATCGCCCTCAGCACTGCTCCAACAGCTTTCAGCAGAACGCCGTGAGCGACTCCCCAACATTTTTTAGCAGATAGGCAAGTCCCCGGCATCTATCTCCCTGCCTTCTGATCCATGACATTCAAGGGAGCTTCCAAGAAACTCCAAAGCGGAAGCAACATTGTTGAACTACACTACTATTTCCTCAATCTCCTTATCCATATATATCTCCTAACAATAAGTCGAAGCGAGATAAGACTTGCTTCGACTTTTACTTGGACAGAAACTCAATTCAGAACAAATAAATGAGCTAAAAATATTACTACAAGACCTAAAATCTCACAGCGAAACTAAATCAAAATAAAACTTTGACAGATCAAAGAGAAGGGCCTTACCGGAAAGTCCGGCCTTATGACCGCACAGTATCTTGATCACCTCGCTGCTTTGAATCCCCACTGCAGTAAGAATAGCCGGGGACTGGGTTCCAAGCACCTCTTCAAGACCATCAGTACTGCCAAAAAAATCAATGGGTGACACATCTCCGGGATAGACCGTTGAAACCACCCCGGCCCATCCTGCTACGGAAGCGGTAACCATTGGAACCCCCGCCCTGCCGCAGGCCTCCTTCAGATCATGACGGTGTGCCAGTCCCCCAAGGCAATCCACCACAACCTCAGCCCCGGAGATAAATCCGTCAAAACCGCGTCCTTCAATAAATTCTGCCCGCACATCAAAAAATACGGCCGGATTAATTCTGCGGATAAGTTCAAAGGCGGCATCGGCCTTTTTCAAACTAAGGGTATTTTCCGCGGCAAGACGTTGGCGGTTCAGGTTCGACGGCTCAAAGGAATCACCGTCGCAACCTACAATATGCCCCACTCCGGCACGTGCCAGGGCTTCTACCAGATGTCCGCCAAGGCCGCCAAGGCCGACGACCGCGACTTTGGAGTCAAAAAGTTTTTTCTGTTCGGCCGGACTGATCGTGCTTAAATTGCGGGAATACCTTTCAGGCACAGCGCCCTGCTCAAAAGCAACCCGCTCAACAAGCCGTCTATCAAGCCCCAGTTCCAGAGAAATATCCACGCACAACTCATGTGGAGCCACCAGCACCCGTTCTTCCCCACAGACCTTCTCTACCAAATGGCCGGACATCATATCCGATACCTTGTCTTCAATACTCACGGGTCACCCCCCGGTTATGGGCGGAAATAATTTCAGAACATTCCCGTCGGCCAGCACCCGTTCAGGTCCGACGCGTTCATCACCCACAAAATACATGGCAACATCGTCTGCACAGAAGCCCAGAAGACCGGGAACCTCCCCGGCTCTGGTCCCATCGTCCATACCCACAAAATCCGTCTCGGCATTATAACTGCCAAGATGACTGAAGCATACTACTTTGATTCTCATAAAGAGAAATTAAACACCATTTCAGCGCAAGTCAAAACCCGGACGCACATTACATTCTGCATTGATGACAGAAATTAAAAGGTCTGCTAAACCCGACCCATGAAAACAATTACAGACAATCTCTCCAGAGTGGCCCGCGACGCAGGGACCGCCATCATGAAGGTCCGAAGCGAAGGATTCAACATCGACAGAAAGGATGACAGCTCCCCTGTCACGGCGGCAGACCTCGCCTCAAACGAAGTTATCAGCCGTCATCTGGCTGCCATGTATCCTGACATTCCGGTCCTTTCCGAAGAAGGGGCAAAAATTCCCTACTCGGAACGCAGCCGCTGGAAGGAATTTTTCCTCGTGGACCCGCTGGACGGCACCAAGGAGTTCATCAAGGACAACGGAGAATTCTGCGTCTGTATCGCCCTCATGCGAAACAACCGCCCGGTGCTCGGCGTGGTTTACGCTCCCACTCAGGATACCCTGTATACAGGCAGTACCGAAACAGGTGCCTTTGTCAGCCGCAAGGGCAGCGCACCGGAAAAAATCAGCACCAGAAAACCGGAAGACAACGAGGGTCTTATAGTTGTGGGCAGTCGTTCACACCCGTCCCCGGATCTGGCCGTCTACCTTGAAAAACTCAATGTGGCTGAGATGACCCCCGCAGGAAGTGCCATTAAATTCTGTCTGGTAGCCGAAGGCAAAGCCCACCTCTACCCGCGATTCAATCCCACAATGGAATGGGATACTGCTGCAGGACAGGCCATAGTCGAGGCCGCAGGCGGAACCATGACTTCCCTCGACGGAAGCGAGTTTCCCTACAACAAGGAAAACCTGAGAAATGCAGGCTTCATAGTCAAAGCCTGATCAAGGAAAAAAAATGCGCGCGATTATCCTGATTACCATTCTGCTTCTGGGAGGCTGTTCGTCCTACTACAACCCAAGCCTCGACATGAATGTGGACCGCAATGCCCAGTTCAAAATCGACCGCGAAGCCTGCCGCGAAAGATCAAAAAAAGAGGCCAGCTCCGAACCTCGCAACGACTGGCAGTTCCTGCAGACCTATGACAAGCAGCAACGCGAACAGTCCGATGAGGCAAAAGCCTTTGAGCGCTGCATGAGCGGCAAGGGCTGGATTAAAAAATAAATCATGGAGGCCTCCGGCGGCCCCTCGCCTCTGGACTCCTCTCCCCTCCCAAAACGCGTTAATATGCTTCGCGATTTCATAACTAAAATCAGGCAGGCAATGAAATAAAGCTTTCCTGATCGTTAGGATCGCACTACTTAAATATTTTACATACCAAAGGCCGCAACATCCGTACGGATGTTGTGGCCTTTGAATGTCGCTCAAATCAAAACCGGTAAACCAGAAAAATGCCATTCCGCAGATTTAATTGGCTTCGAAACAAATTGTTAAAGCAGGTTTTCATTGCAACAGGAAATAACATTATTACCTTCTGTCACAATGCCGCTTTACTATCCGAAGCGGCGAAGCCCTGCTAAAAAAGTTTTTTGAAGAGTCCAGAGAAACTTTTTTCAAAAAAGTGTCTCTGGCCGCCGGAGGCAAAAAAACAAGCCGCCCCCAAGATCGTTATCTTCCCAGCTTCAGGTACTCTTCTTTTGTTCCCCTGAAGGCTATCCGTCCTTCTTCGATTTCAAGCACATTTGAAATCGACGGAATAAGCTCCTCGTGATGATGGGTAACGTAGACCATGCATATCCCGGCCTGTGCCAGCAGCTCCAGCAGGTTGTATATTTCAACCCTCGACTCTGCATCAACTCCGGCCAGCGGTTCGTCAAGCAGCAGAACGTCCGGCCCGGCAATCAGGGCACGGGCGATGAAAGCCTTGCGCAGCTGGCCGTATGAGACCTGTTCCATGGGCCGATGCGCCAGTTCTTCAATCCCGAAAAAGCGCAGCCATTCCCAAGTCTTCTTGCGCATCTCGTCGCTGATTTCATCAAGAATACCGGCCGAGGCAAAATAACCGGAAATCACCACATCAAAGATGGGGATGGGTTTGCCCACAGCCTCACCGAACGTAGCCTGCATGGAGGCCGAGACCATGCCCATGCGACCACGCACTGAACGCAGACAGTCGCCCTTTTCCGGCAGACGCTGCATGCCTTCTTCAGCGGCATAGGCAGCGGCGTCACCATACAGCAGCCTCATGAGGGTAGACTTTCCGGCACCGTTCCTGCCTAGCACGGCCCAGTTTTCACCGCCGCGCATATGCCAGTCAATGTTGTGCAGCACCCGCTTGCCGAGAAACACAACACTTGCATCATTAAGTTTAAAAAGGGTTTTGCCGGGCTCAATCATCTTTACTTCAGGCGGAACACGTCTGGATAAATCATGAGTGGCACAGGCTATTCCCACACCGGAACCGTCCTCGCAGCGGTCAATTTTTCCATCCCGGATATAAAGGGTCCGGTTCACGCAGGACGGCAGCTCTTCCTTGCGGTGAGCTGAACAGACTACAGTGGTCCCGGAAGCGGCGGCGGCGTCAATGGCCCGGATAAGCTGCTCCCGTGACTGCTGGTCAATGCCCTCCAGAAATTCGTCAAGTATGAGAAACTCGGGCTTGGCCATGAGAGCACGGGCAATAAGAACCTTGCGAGCCTCTCCGCGGGACATCTTGACCATGCTGCGCGGAGCAAGGTCGAGCATGCCTAATGACTGCATCAGGTCACGGACCGGCTCATATTCTCCCTCGTCGGCAAGACGGTAGAGGAAAGGGGTGTTGTCCTTACCGGCAAGCACAACCTCTTCCCCGGTTACATCCCAGGCCAGCTTCATGAAAATATCCTGATGCTCGGGAGAAATCATACGATACCGCTCAAGCGCTTCAAGAGGACTGCAGGTCTTTTCTCCTTCAATATAAAATTCACGTTTCAAATCATCATCCGGCCAGACCTCTCCGGCCAGAATCATCATCAGCGTGGTTTTACCGGCCCCGTTCGGCCCCAGCACTGCCCAATGCTCCCCCTTCCTGATATCCCAGTCTATCCCCGCAAGCACCGGTCCACGGTCAAGGGTAATTGAAACTCCCTTCATGGAAACAAGTAAATCACTCATGCCAACCCCACTTCATAAGACACTGAAACATATTGAATACAAACCGCATTTTTTTATTCAAGGACCAAACATCTACTACTTAAAAACCCCAAGTGCAAGCGCACAGCAGGCTAACGCCACCAGCTCCGCAAGGCAGGGCTCGCAAGTAATCCGCAACTGCGGTTGATAAAAATTCCTTTTGTTTTTATATGTAAATAAAATAATTAACCAATCAGGCAGGGGATAACATGAAATCATCATCCGGCCTTTACTTCTCCGTCCTTGTTATTGCAGCAGCCATCCTGTTTTTTCCGGATCTGCCAAGCGCAGATCTCGGTCTAAAATTGCCCAATATAATCGGCAACGTAAACAATCCCTACATCCTGCCTGAAAGCGGTGAACCCGGATTCTGGATTTCCGCGGCAATAGGGCTGGTCGCAGGTCTGCTTAGTTCGGCCATCGGTGCCGGCGGCGGACTTATTGTCGTACCGGCACTCATGAGTACGGGAATTTCCGGAATTTATGCAATCGGCTCGGAAATATTCCGGGTTTTCATATTCAGCACAATCCAATCAATCCGCATGGGCATCATCAGGCGCATAAATTACATGATGGCCCTGTACCTGACCATCGGCACCACCATCGGCGGACTTGGCGGCTACCGGCTCAGCAAGACCGTCTTCATGGCCGACCCGGCTGGAAGCGACATCTTCGTATCTTCCATGATTGCCCTGTGGCTGATTGTATACTCATTTATAATAGTCCCCGAATTCCGGGAGGCTGCTCACGATTATGCCCTTGAACTTATGCGCAAGGAAAAAGGTGAGCAGGAAAGGGAAGCTGCAGTGCAGATTGAAAAGCCGGCACCTGCCACAAAGGAAGGAGAAGTTGAGGGCGGAGAAAAAAAAGAAGATTCCGAAAACGAATCAGAAAGCAAAACTGACGGCAGCGCCGGGGAAAATACACATAATGAAGATGAACTTTTTCCTGATGAGAAACCATGGCCCATAGCCAAAACCATACGCACGATGAAATTTCCTCCGTACATGAAATTTCCCGGCACCATTAAAAACGATAAGAATGAGCTGGAACCGGCTCTGGTCAGCCGCAGGGGTGCAGACCTTGATGCGGTTGGAGAGCCTGAGAGCTATGACCGTATTCCTGTTATTCCGGCAGTGCTGCTGTCCATCGTCGGCGGATTCTTCATGTCCCTTACCGGCTCCGGGGGCGTAATACTCACCTACACCATCCTGACCAAAGGTTTCGGATGTGTTGCCGCTTTTGTTGCCGGAACGGATCTGGCCCGCCTGGCCGTTGCTTCCGGCACCCTGACCATGTCCACTTACGGACTCGACGGGTTCATCAATATTTACTGCATCACCGGACTGGTCTTCGGCACCTCCACAGGTCTGCATATGGGCAGCAGGGCCATGCAAAACATTCTGCCCTACCGGGTCAAGGGCCTGATAGCCCTTCTGGTAATCTCGGTCATACTTAACCGCCTGCTGTCCCTGCCCTACCAGTTGATCAAGGCCGGAGCCTCTATTTCAGCCGGACTTGCATCCACGCTTGATCAGAGCGGAAACTGGATTCTAATGATCGGAGCTGCAACATTCTGCGGCTGGTTCATCTACTCTTATGTGGATGAGCTGCGTATAGCGCTCATTCCGCCGGAAGAACGGACCAATGAAACCAATGGGGAAAAACAGGGCGAAAAACGTCAGGGCAAGGAGGGATAAGGCTGATGATCTTCTCACTTAAGACTCTGATTATCGCGGCGATCCTTTTTGCCGCCAGCATGACTATAGTCGGCTCAATGTACCTGCCCATGTTCGGCGGAGAAAACGGCTTTCAGGCCATGGAGTCCACTTTCAATTCCCTGCGCAAAGGAGTTCGCCCGCCCTTTGACAAGCTGGAAAAGGCCAACGAGGATTATCTTGGCAAAAATTTCATGACCTCACTCGTTTTCAGCGACAATGAAAAAGCCCGCACGGCAACAATCATGTTTCTGGCCAACAAGCTCACAGTCGCCCCCAAAGGCAAATCCGTTAATGTTCAGGGCGATCTTGGGTATACGATCAAATTCTTCATGGATGACATCCACCTGCTCTACATGAACAGGTTTGATCTATTGGAACAAAAATACTCAATGCCGGCCATGCAATCCATGTACATGCTCGACCGCATCCTGAAAAAACTGGCTGTGTCCCTTGCATCCCAGAACATGAAACCGCAGGAACGACTGGTGCAGGATGTCCGCAGCAAACTGCTCATCCCTGCCTACAACCTTCGCGGGGCACTACCCATCGGCGAAACCTCCGGCTTCATCTATCTGGCCCTGGGTACTTTCGGCATCCTGCTTTTCGCCATCCTTTGGGACATATCCAACTACATATTTTTCGGAACACTTGTTTCGGATGGATTCATGAAGCCTATCCGCATCGCTCTTGGACGCGAATTATCCGATGAACAGAAAGCAGAACTGCAAAAGAAGCAGGAACTGCAGGCCAAAAAGAAGAAAATGCTTGAAGAGGCCAAGGCTGCCAGAGCCAAAAAGCAGGCCGAAGAGCTGGTACACGCCAGACTGGAGGGAGTGCGCACCAACAAGGAGGCTATGAAGAAAGAGAGTTCACAGCCTGATAAAAAATCTCCGCAAACAGAGGGTGAACCCGGAAAACAGAAACCGGACAATGAAAAAGCCGCCCTCAAAAAACAACCGCAGCAGAAAAAACGTGTCGCGCCAAAACATCCTGCTGACACCCGGAACCAGCAGCCTGACGAGAGTAGCAAAAACCCGATTCCGCAGAAAGGGCTCAAAAAGCCGCAGCAACCGGCAGAGAAAAAAGCTCTTAAAAACGGTGACGTTCCGATCAGGAAAAAAGCTGCACCTCCTGAAACGCAAAAACCTGCTGCGCAACAGAAAGCGGTTGAACCGGTAAAACCTGCTGTTCAAAAACAACCGCCGCAACCCCAGCAGCGAAAAAGAAAACCGACACCTGCTCCCGATGCTGCTGCAGGTGCAACATCTGAACGCAAACCGCAACAGGGAGCCGAAGCCGGAACCAGAAAAAAAATGGCTGCTCCTCCGCAGCAGGAAAATCAACAAAGGAAAAAGATTCGTAAAAATCCCGCACCGGATGCTTCACAAAAAGACGTTAAAAAAGTAACTACCCGCCAAGGGGAGCAAACAGCCAAGGCAGCTCCGGATAACGGAATCAAACCAACCCGCAGGCCCGAACAGCAGGCGGTGAAGAAGCCGGCACCGAAAAAGCCCGAAGCCAAACCAGAGGATAAAAGCTGATGGATGAAAAACGCAGCAAAGAGCCGGTAGCCTTCTTTCGAATCCTTGAATATGAATCCACGATCATGGACACTGCGGTTTCCCTGATCATGGACGAATGCGAATTCAAGATTCCACCCGGAGCCAAGGTACTGGTCAAGCCCAACCTTGTATCATCCAAGAACCCGTTGGCCTGCACCCATCCCAACGTTACCCTTGCTGTCTGCCGCTACCTCAAGGACTGCGGTGCACAGATCACTGTGGCGGATTCTCCGGGCTACGGAACAGCCGCGCAGGTATCCAAGGCCATAGGCATGACCTCCGGTCTTGAGAAAATGGGATTGAAACCCAAAAGCCTCGGACGCCCGGTCCCGTTGAAGCTGTCCTTCGGCGAGACTATCGGAATTTCTAGGGACGCGCTGGAAACTGACCTGATCATCAACGTGCCCAAACTCAAAGCCCACGGCCAGTTCCTTGTAACCGGGGCGGTCAAGAACCTATTCGGCACAGTTGTAGGATTCCGCAAGGCATACGCCCACACCCGCTTTGGCGAGCACCCCGGCCTCATGGAAAAGATGGTCATCGAGGTGAACAAGGCCATGCCGGTCTGGTTCAACCTCATGGATGCTATCTACCCCATGCACGTGACCGGTCCCATAAACGGAAAACCATACGCCATGAGCCTGCTTGCCGGATCTCCAAACCAGTATGCAATTGATACCGCTGCGTACATGCTGCTCGGCTTGAGTCCCAAAAAAGTGCTGCTCTGGCGGGAATGTGCAAGGCAGAAAATTTACGGCTACCACCCGGACCACATTAACTACGTGATCGAACCACCCGACGATTTCGACACCACGGATTTTATTATCCCTGATAAACTCAGCCCCATGGAATTCGAGCCGGTCCGCTTTGTCAAAGGCAGGATAAAAAGCCTGCTCAGCAGATTCTCCGGCAAATAAATTTCAACTCACCCCCGCAGCATAAGAGACAGCTTCGCATAATGACCAGCAGTAAAATTTCCCGCAGACTCCTCACCGTCACCGGACAGGTTCAGGGCGTCGGTTTCCGTCCTTTTGTCTACAGAACCGCGCTCAAGCACAAGCTTTCCGGAACAGTGCTGAATTCACCGGAAGGAGTTCTCATTGAACTGCAGGGCCCGGAAGAAGCCCTTGACGGATTCGACAAATCCTTTGCCGAAGACCTGCCCCGCCTTGCCCGCATAGTCTCGCTCGAAAAAGCGGAACTGGGGATTGTGGAGGGTGAAGAGCAGTTCTGCATTCTGGCTTCCACCGCAGGGGAGGGACACTGCGTGCTCATCAGCCCGGACGTGGCCACCTGTCCGGACTGCTTTGCCGATATGAACGATCCGCAGAATCGCCGTTTCGAATACCCGTTCACCAACTGCACCAACTGCGGACCGCGCTACACCATAACCAGATCCATACCCTACGACCGCCCGGTCACATCCATGTCCTGCTTCCCGCTCTGCCCGGACTGCCGGGAGGAATACGAAAACCCGCTCGACCGCCGTTTTCATGCCCAGCCCAACGCCTGTGCCGAATGCGGCCCGAAAGTATGGCTGACCGACAACAAAGGCGACGAACTGGCCGGGCCGGATAGCGCCCTGCGCAATCTGGCAGATCAGCTCTGCAACGGAAAGATCGCCGCGGTTAAAGGACTGGGAGGATTTCATCTGGTCTGCGACGCCTCCAGCACCGAAGCGGTGCGCACCCTGCGGGAACGCAAAAACCGCCCGGACAAACCACTGGCGGTAATGGTCCGGGACATTGAAGCAGCCAGAATTCTTGCTGATCTGACCGAAAACGATGTTGAGCTGTTAGAAGGATTGCAGCGCCCCATAGTGCTGGCGCCGAAAGCGCCCACCTACTCCCTTGCCCCTGAAATTGCTCCGGACACTGACTTCATCGGGCTGATGGTTCCTTACACGCCGCTGCATCATGTGCTCCTGAAATACTTTTCCGCCCGGACCGGCAGCGCCCCGGCCGCACTGGTCATGACCTCCGGCAACATGAGTTCCGCGCCCATATGTATCGGCAACCGCGAAGCCCTCAAAAGACTGCCGTACATCGCCGACGTATTCCTTTTCCACAACCGGGACATCCTCATCCGGGTGGACGATTCCGTCACCCGCTCCGTGCCCGAATTCACCGTGCAGCCGGAAACAGATTCCGCCACCCGCACCGTTTTCATGCGCAGGGCCAGAGGCTATACGCCCTCCCCGGTCTTCCTTGCCAAGGACGGCCCCTGTGTTCTCGGCACCGGACCGGAACTCAAAAACACCCTCTGCCTTACCAAGGGAGATCAGGCGTTCACCAGCCAGCACATCGGAGACATGCAGAATCTGGAAACCGCAAATTTCTGGAAGGAAATCCGCTTGCACCTGCAATCCATCCTCAAGGTCAAACCGCAGCTCATCGTCCGCGACCTGCATCCGGACTATCTGACCACCGTACTGGCAGACGAAATTTCACTTGCCGAGGGAATTGAAACAACTGTCCTACAGCACCACTATGCCCATATCCATTCCGTGCTGGCGGAAAACAGGTACACAGGACCGGCGCTGGGGTTGGCCCTTGATGGAACCGGACTGGGCGAAGACCGCACCATCTGGGGCGGAGAATGCCTGTACGTGGACAATGAAAAACTGGAGCACAAACGGCTTGCCCGTTTCACCCACCTGCGCCTTCCCGGGGGTGAAGCTGCCGTGCGTGAGCCTTGGCGAATAGCATACGGGGCGGCAAAGGACCTCGGCCTGAACGTTACGAATATCCCTGTTCCCGAAGCTGCCCGCTCCGGAATCAAAATGCTGGACCAGATACTGGAACGCAACATCAACTGCCCGCCCACCAGCAGCTGCGGACGTCTTTTCGACGCCGTGTCCGCCATGCTCGGACTGTGTTCGGTCATAACCTACGAAGGTCAGGCCGCCATCATTCTGGAAAAAATTCAGGATATGGAAGAACTGGGTGTATACACCTGTCCGATCATCAACACAGAAAAACCGTTCGAAATAAACACCGGAGCCCTTTTCAGTCAGGCCTGTCAGGACAAAGTGAACGGAGTTTCAGCGGCAGTCATAAGCCGCAGGTTCCATCGCGGACTGATCCTCGGTCTTGCCGATTGTGCCGAACTGCTGGCCGAACAGACCGGAGTAAAAACAATGGGACTCAGCGGCGGGGTAATGCAGAACCTGACCATCGCAGTGGAGCTGCCCGTCGAATTGCAGGCACGCGGCCTCACACCTCTGGTACACCGCCACCTGCCGCCCAACGACGGATGCATTTCGCTGGGGCAGGCTGTTTACGGACAGCTTCTGCTCAACAGCCATGCAGTGTAAAGCCTCCGGCAACCCTACGGGGCTGATTTTGATACGCTTTGCGCTTTTGGCAATCTGATTTCCCCGCCGGCGGCCAAAGGAGCTAAGCCCCTTTGGAATCCCTATTAATTTTTGGACTTCGTCACCGCTCCAGACAAATTGGCCTTGGAAAAACTGACGGAATAATCATGAAATGAACTGATAAAAAACAAAACCTCGCCTTAGGCGCTGACAATAAGCAACAAATCCCGCAATATCGATGATACTGCGGGATTTGTTGTTCATGCCTTTTTAGCAAGCTATACGTAAAGCCTGTTAAAAGGATTTGAAGGTGGTCCGGAGGCTATCTCCGTTACCAGCCCTTATGGCTGAGAATTTCCTTCACTTTTTCTTCAGTCTTTTCTTCAACAAGGATCATCTTTTTAGCCTGAGCCTTCTTGATCTTATCGGTAAGCACGTTGATGTCTGCGGGTTTTTCAACAAAATCCATTGCGCCGAGCTTCATGGCTTCGATGCCCTTTTCAACTGTTGCGTGACCGCTGAGCAGGATGACCTGCAGCTCCGGGCGTGATTTTCTAATATGCTTCAGAGCTTCAATGCCGTCGATTCCGGGCATCTGAAGGTCAAGAATGATCGCATCGAAAGACTCGTTGTCAACCTTCTCAAGGGCTTCCTGAGGATTGGTGCAAGCTGTGACATTCATTCCACGCAATTCCATGCGTTCAGCAAGACCTTCAACAAATTCTTTTTCGTCATCAACGAGGAGTACTTTTTCTGCCATGATTTCTCTCCACCTGCATCATTATGCAGCTTTAAAGTAATTTAAAACTTTACGAGTAAAACTTTTTCCTGCGGGCTGTAACCGATGGAAGCACCCGCTGTTTCGGCCAGTTGGTTCAGGGTGCCGAGTCTTTCTGCCGGGATCTGCTCATTCAATCCCGTTATGCGGAGGGTGCTCACCCCGTCCGCCCCGGTCACACTGATTTTAAGCTCACTGTCCCTGCCTCCGCTGTCCATGCAGCTTTCAAGGGTCAGGGCAATAAGCCGCTGTATGGTAAACGGATCTCCCTTGCCTTTAACCGGCCCGTTATCATCCAGAACGACGTTGACGCATTTTCTTGACGCCATTCTGGTCAGAAGGGAAATCACGAGGGCTGTCAGTTCATGAAAATCAACTTCACACTCGGGCAGATCCACACTGTGGGCAAAGCGGTTCATATTCTTGATGATGGAATCGCCACGCCTGATCTGGCCCTGAATCTTTTCGGCCAGCTTGATAAGTCTCTGCGGATCAAGTTCCATGCCCTGCGTTGCCATAATTGAAAAGTCCTGCAACAGCCCGGCATCTTCATTGATAATAGCAAGGACATTTTTGAGATCATGCGAGATTGCCGCGCTTATCTGCCCGAAAAAACAAAGTCCGTCACGATCTTTTTGCAGTGCGCTTGAGCCCATGTCTGTTTCTCCCTGAAGTTTATTCACTTCCAAGAGCCTGATTGATCTTGGCAACCAGTTCTTCAATTTTGATAGGCTTGACCAGATAGCAGACAGCTTCTGCCGCACCGGCCTTGTAGTCCTCTTCCGAGCCGTGCCCGGAAAGGAAAATATATTTCATGCCCGGCCGGATTTCTTCCAGCTTCTTGCGCAGTTCCAACCCGCTCATACGCGGCATCTTCACATCAAGCACGGCGAGGTCGTATGCATTGTCAGTAACTTTTGCCATTGCCTCATCGCCGGATGCAGCCCAGTCTGCTTCAAACCCCCTGAAGGAAAGGCGTTCGGCGAGAGCCGAAACCAGTTCAGACTCGTCGTCCACCAGTAATATTTTCATTTTCTACCTGTCTCCGTTATTTTTTGGAACGATGGGCAGGGTAAAGCTGAACTCGGTACCCTTGCCGAGTTCGCTGGAAACACTCATGGTCCCGCCGAGATCCTGTACCAATCCGTAAGTGATAGACAGCCCCAGTCCGGTCCCGCCCGACTGCTTCTTGGTCGAATAAAAAGGCTCAAATATCTTTTTAAGATCAGCCGCAGGAATTCCGCAGCCGCTGTCTTTTACCAGAAAGGACAGGTTGTCCTTGTCCTTGCGGACAACCTTGACCAACAGCGACCCGTTATCTTTCATGGCCTGAAAGGAATTGTTGATCAGGTTAAGAAGCACCTGTTCAAGCTTGCCACGGTCAGTGACGATTTCGAAAATATCTTCCCCGACCTCAACATTCACATCAATGGAGCGATATTCAGCCTCCTTGTTAAGGAAACTGAGCACGGTGTCAATGACCTTACGCGGGTAAACCGGCCTGAAATCGACATCGGACTGGCGGGAAAAACTAAGCAGCCGCTTGGTAATTCGTCCGCATCTTTCCACTGAACCGATAACCGAATCCACAAGCCCCAGCACCCGGTCATCCGCTTCATACGCTTTGCTGAAGGTAAAGAGGTCTTTGAGCAGCCCGGCTTTTTCATTGATGATGGCCAGCGGATTGTTAATTTCATGAGCCACCCCGGCAGCAAGTCGCCCGATGGAAGCCATACGGTTGTGGTGCTCCATCTGCTGCAGGGCCTTGGAGCGGGTCTTGTCTGCTATATAAATTCGTTCCACCAGATAGGACGCCACCGCCCACATGACCCCGATAATGACTGCTATGCTGATACTGGTGAACCATGTAACGGTATTACGCGAGCTCTGCCATGCGCCCATGAACTCCTCCTGCGTTTTCACGAAAAGGAGGATGAACGGCGTGTTCTCGATATAGGCATAGCCCACCATGGCCGGATCGCCGTTGCGGTAATGAATCTCTTCAACCTTGGTCCGGAAAGACTCTTCCGGAAGGTCGAAACTTACATTTGAAAAAAAGTCTCCGTTCCAGCGGGAAGGAGTCTGGAGCATACCTTCCCGGTTCACGAGAAATACATCCTCCCCCGGAGACAGGTCCAGACTGGAAAAAATGCTGTTGAACTGCCTTGTGTCCAGCGTGGCGCGCAGGACTTTGAATCTGGTTCTGCTATCGTCCAGATAGTGCTTCAGGGCAATAACCAGATGCGGGCTGTCGCGGAAACCGAGAAAAACCTCACTGACAAACACGCCCTTCTCCACGGCCTGCTTGAACCAGTCCTGCCCGGCGTATTCGCGCCCTTCAAGATTGTACGGTCCTACGTAGGCTACCTGCTTCCCTTCCTTATTGATAACTCCGAGGTCGATAAAACCTCCGAAGCTGTTCTTAAGGGAATGAAGCATTGCTGCAAGGCGCTCCCTGTTGTCAAAGGAGCGGAAATCATCAAGCTCAACAAGAAGCTTTAAAGCGGATTTCCGCTCCTCGACAAAGTAGGCCACAGCCCGGCGGGTGTTGGACGTAGTCCTTGCCGCCCGCAGCGTGTTTTCAGATTTAATGGCTCCCCGGGTTACGCTGAAGTCGATTGAAGCCATGATCAGGATCGGAACAAGCGAAACAACAACCAGGATTGCGAAGCACAGCTGCCAGATGCGCTTGTAGTCGAACAAACGCTTGTAAGGCCCGGCGGCCTGCGTATTCGCATCCCAGAATTCCGGCTTGAATAATCCTTTGATCGACATGGTCCTGCTCCGGGGGATAATTTTACTTAGAGTTACGAACCTTGGCGTAGGCGTCCTTGAGGGTTGAGCTCAGGACTTCAATATCCACAGGCTTGTTCAGGTACGCGAATGCACCCAGCTCCATACAGGTCCTGCGGTCGTTCTCGGAACCGTGACCGGTAAGGATGATCACCTCGATACCCGGACGTTCAGCCTTGACCCTGCGCAGAACCTCGATACCGTCGATGCCGGGCATCTTGAGGTCGAGGATCATAACTTCGGGTTCATCTTCCTTGACCACGTTCAGTGCGGATTCACCATCATAAACTACTGCTGAACCGAGATCGCGGAGCAGCAGGCGCTCGGAAAGGGTCTTGACGAATTCACGCTCGTCATCAACCAGCAGAACGCGCGAAGGAAGTTCAAAATCCATACGGCGATAGATATCAGCCTCGTAATAGTTCTTTCCGAAATCGATGTTGACCTTGGAAACACCTTCAAGAGGCTCTGCAATTTCACGCAGATCCTTTTCAAGACGCTCGACCATAAGCACTTTCTTGTTGATGGAAAGGGTCACGGTTCCGCCATCGGCCTTCACTTCCACATTATGACCTTTGGAGGCCATCACGGTCTGCACGTTGGCAGCCAGCAGGAAGTCGGAAACAGCCTTTTTGGAAGCCTCGGTCACTTTTACCGCAGCGTTGCCGAGTTGTTCCTTGATCAGGGTAACGGACTCGTCAACACCGGTCTTGCCCACGGGAATAACCATATCGTAAAGAGCCGGAGCCCAAGGATCCTTGTTTCCGGTAGTATCCCGGACCCAGACAGTTGCTTCCTCGTCGGCGTGATGAATGGCCTTGAGTGCGTCCTTTTCTGAAACTCCGCCTTCACTGAGTGCCACTTCAGTTCTCTTGTGGACATCGTCAATCAGGCAGACCTTGAGAATATGGGCAATCTCCTGCGAAAGGAGCTGGGTAACCATGCCTGAAACAAGCAGGGTTTCACCGGCAGCCAGCTTCCGGGCCAGAGCAAGCCTGAGCCAGGCAACGGAACGTTCCTTCTCGTGGCTGAACTTGTTGAATATGGAGGTCGTGGGAGAAAAAGCCTTGGCTACGGCCTTCGCACTCATCCCGCTAAGGGAGGCGGCATCGGCAACCAGATCGGCATCGGTCACAAGCTTGAAACCGGCATCGTCCATCAACCGTTTTACTACGGAATCAACCTGACAGAACAGGCCGCTGAATATAAACAGATCAGACATTAGTAACCTCCACTATGCGTTACCGGTAATACGGCAGTACGTGGTGAGGGGACAGTCGGACTCGGTACCGTCTACGTGAGCGGTAGCGTGAGTCCGGCAGAGTGCGGTCTCGGTATCAGCATAAACATGGTCCCTGCCGATCTTTTCCAGCAGGTGAGTGCGTTCAAGCACAGCCATGACCGCTTCATTCACACCGGAAAGGGAGATGTCGCGTCCGCCGCTGCGAACGGTATCGACAATCAGGGAAAGAGCTTCTTCACCTGATGCGTCAATGTCGTTGATTCCGTTGCTGACCAGGATAAAGTGCTTGAGATTGGGCATAGCCATAATGCGCTCGGTGATCTGGTCTTCAAGGAAGCTTGCGTTGGCAAAGAACAGCGGCCCGTCAAAACGGACAACCGCGATGTGATCGCACTCGCGAAGCCCGTGGACACTTGCGTCACGCAGAACCTGGTCTTCACCCTTGGAAAGAGCGGCAACACGGGGGCGCATGCTCTTGTAGAGGAATACTCCGAGGGAAAGAGCAACGCCTATCATAATACCCTTATCAAGGTGAGGCGCAAATGCCAGGGTGGCAATAAATGAAATTATGGAAATGGCTCCATCATACTTCTGGGCCTTCCATGCATGGATGAAACCGGAAGCGTTGATCAGGCCGATAACCGCCATCATGATAACCGCAGCCAGAACAGCCTGGGGCAGATGATAAAGGAGCGGAGTAAAGAACAGCAGGGTGACGGCAACAATACCGGAAGTGAATACACTGGAAAGCCCGGTAACAGCCCCGGCCTGCAGGTTAACCGCCGAGCGGGAGAATGAACCGGATGCGGGATAGGAGGAACCGCAGGCGCCAAGCATGTTGGCAAGGCCCTGACCGATGAGTTCCTGGTTGGGATCAAGTTTCTGTCCGGTCTTGGCGGCCATTGCCTTTGCAATGGAGATGGCTTCCATGAAACCGAGCAAAGAGATGATTACTGCAAAGGGCAGCAGCTTCATGATGACCTTCAGGTCAAGACTGGGAATTGCGAGGGGAGGGAAACCGGAAGGAACGTTTCCGACAACAGCACCGCCGCCCATCATCTTTATGGAATCGGTATCAAGAACCTTGTTGCCGACTTTTACTCTCCAGGTGCGACCGTCGTCGGTCATGCCGGCAGGAACCTTGCCCTGAGGGAAGAAGGTGAGAGAACCGTCGGACTGTTCCACGCCGCTGAAGAGCATGTACCGAAGTTCTTCACGAAGTTCGTGCGATTTATGTTTGAGCACGTTGGCCTGATAATTGACCACATGCAGATCATGCTCGGCATCATAAAAACCGATCTGGTTTTTTTCAGCCTTGGCCTTGTCTTCAAGAGCCGCAATCTGGGTGCGCTTCAGTGCCAGATCAGAAATGCCGACAACAGACTTGTTGAACTCGGCGATCAGTTCCTGAGTATGCTGGTCCTGAATTGCGGAAACCTTTACGGAAGTGTCGTGGTTGAAACCCACTGCCCATGAAAGCACCGTGGTAATGACAACCGCACAGAGCACGTTGGGAATCTTAGGGTTGACCTTTTTCAGGCCGACCATGATAGCAAACGCGAGAACGCCCATTCCCAGAGTCGGGAAATGAGTGTAGTGCATCGCGGATTTAATTACCCTCATGATGGTTTCAAAGTGCAGCTCCGCCTTATCAACATAAACGCCGAACATCTTGGACAGCTGGGAAGAAGCGATAATGATCGCCGCAGCGTTGGTGAAGCCGTTTACAACCGGGTGGGACAGGAAGTTTACCACCAGCCCGAGGCGCAGCACACCAAGCAGGAACTGGAAAATACCGACAAGCAGCGCCAGCAGCAGCGCATAAGCTATGTAGCCTTCACTGCCTGCGGTAGCCAGCGGTTCAAGGGACGCGGCAGTCATGAGGGACACAACTGCAACAGGTCCGGTTGCCAGCTGGCGGCTGGAGCCGAAAAGAGCAGCCACCATGGGAGGCAGCAGAGAGGCGTAGAGACCGTAGTAAGCTGGCATGCCTGCAAGCTGAGCGTACGCCATGGACTGGGGAATAAGAACAAGCGCAACGGTCAGACCGGAAATAATATCCGCCCTGAAGGCCGCGCTGCTGTACTTCTTGAACCAGCCCAGAAAAGGAAAAATTCTGGTAAGCATGAAAAACACCCCTATTCAGGTTTCAACATTCTGCGGATGGACTCGATCAAATCGTTGAACAAAGCCCCTGCATCATAGAGATTAAAATTTTTAAATCTCACTAAACCATCGACCATCGTAAAAATGATGAGTGCACTCTTCCGGGGGCTCACCCCGCCAATGGAGCCATCGTTCAATCCCTTCTGAATCGCCTGTTCGAACAGGATAACCAGACAATTGTATATGGCTTCCAGGTGATCCCGGAATTCAGGTCTGCTTTCCGCAAACTGATAGAGAAAATGCCGGTGCAGCAAAAGGAATTGGTATTCCATCCGCCCAGCGAGAAGGAGGTAAAACGCAACCACCTCTTCCATCTCCTCAATCCCGGTCCCAGGGGCATGATTCTTCATGTGGGCCGCGAACTCCTCCAGAATCCGTTCCTTGGTCATTTCAAGGATCGTAAGCAGAAGGTGTTCCTTGTTCTTGAAGTGATAAAAGATAGTACCTTCCGCCGCTCCGGTCATGGCAGACAGTTCCTGCATGGAAGTATCCGCAAATCCCTTGTTGGCGAAAAGTATGGTGGCAGCCTCCAGTATTGCCGCCTTCTTTTTGGACATCTTGGTCATTCTCTTTCCTTTTGCTAAAAAACCGACTGAGCACTCAGTCTGAATCGAAATTAATCTAATCACAGTATCGTTGTCAACCCGTCCATTTTTTCACAAAGTCAAAATAGATCAGCTACAACATATCAAATTTATTGTATTTAAATTAAAATATACGCCCAATAAATACATGAGATTTTTTTCACAGATCGCATTCTTGAGACAAAAACTGAGTTTCCACTCGGTTTTTTATGCGGCATAATTTCCAAAATAGCAAGAAAAAACTGAGTGTAGACTACAAAAAAAAGACCCGAATCCGATAACGGACTCAGGTCTTTCTGACGATCGTATTGCGAAAAGACTACTTGAAGCTTTTCAGCACTCCGCCGAGCACTTCAAGATACTCTGCTAACATGCCCGGCATAATGTCACCCATGTGCCCGACACGGAAAATCGGTGACTCGCCCAACTCTTCCAGCTCCTTGTTGATTTTACCGTAACCGGGGTCGAACAGATAGCCGTGACCGCGCATAAGCTCCTTCACTTCCTTGAGGCGTGCAATGCTCATATGCGCCGGGGTCTTAAAGGCCGTCATACTTGGAGAACGATAGCCTTCCTGTGCGAAAAGCCCATAACCGTCCATGCTCTCCACCCATTTATGGGCAATGGCACGCATTTCTTCATGACGCTTAAACCGTCCGTCAACGGTTTCATCATTAACTATGTAGTCAAGCTGCACACACAACTGGTTGGCGAGGGTGCCGTTGGGAGTGGTCAGGGTCTGGTTGATCCTGGCTTTGGCGGCCTGCCCGATGATGTCGGTGGTGTACCCACGGTTCTGCACGGACTCGGCCTTTTCAAGGGCTTCATCGCTGATGAAGCCGATACCGTAACCAGCTGGCAGACCAAGGGATTTCTGAGTGGAAGTGCAGTACATCAGCGGCCTGCATTCGCTGATCATGGCCGGGGCGCCGCCGAAAATGGATACCGCGTCAATGATTGGCTTTGCTCCGTGTGCACGGATCATTTCGCAAATCGCAACGACGTCGTTGGTCACCCCGGTGGAAGTCTCGTTGTGGGTAAAGGTTACCACATCCGGCTTATGATCACGCAGTGCTGCATCAAGCTTATCAAGATCCACTGCCCTGCCGTACGAAAACTTGAGCTGCACGGCATTCTTGCCGTTGAGCACTGCAAGCTGGTGATACAGGTCGCCGAAAGCTCCCACGGAAACATTGAGCACCTTCTCGGAATCAGCCACCAGCGAACGCACGGAGGACTCAAGAACGTTGGTGCCCGAACCGTTGAAAATTACCGGAATATACCCTTCAGGATTACCGGCAATGGTCATAAGATTTTCCATGATCGGGCCGAAACGCTTGGGATTTTCAGAATCCCGGTGACCGAATTCAGGAAGAAGTCCGGCCTTGCGCACCTCTTCACGCAGAAGAATGGGACCGGTTATAAAAAGTTTGAGTTCAGCAAAATCATCACCGATCATTTCAAGACCCTCTCTTTTTTTATTTATGTAATTTTATGCTTGTGAATTACGAATTTCGAAAAGAAACCCATAAAAAGGGTTCATATGGAAAATGTGGAAGCGGAAATAATCCGCCAGTTAGCCCTTTTCTGTCAAGTCCCAAACAGTATGCCCCTTTACAATCGACAGCACCGCCATTATATCAGACGGGGTCCGCCACAATAAAAAAGGCCACCACCACGCTGGAACAGATTCAAAGCGGGAACGGTTGTCTTTTCGCCGGACTTTGCGTTTCTTAATCGCCAATCAACAAATTTAATACATTAAAAACAGCGTACTACAAAAACAACCCTACAAGAATCGCAGCATAAACCTTCAACAGGTTACGAAATAGTTGCTTGATTTTCATCAGCACGATCACTATATTGCCCTTTTTTCTTCACAGGAGCTGTTCTGCTCCTTACAAAACATAAACTATTCAGGTAAGAAACTATGCCTCAGTTAGGTCCCCATATTTCCATTCCCGCCGAAGCGCTCCTGCAGCGAGTCCTCGGCCTTGATCCGTTTGAATTCAAAGGCTGGCCTGAAGATGTGCGCATGCTTTCCGAAAGCATTGCCGCAGAACTCTTCCTTGTACGCTACAACCCGTTCATTGATCACGAACTTGTGCGCAAATCCGTCTCCCGGACCCTGACTCTTGCCCGCCCCACCCTTTCCGGTGAATATCCGCAGCGCCTTTCCCGTGCGATTGAAAATTTCTGGCTGAAACAGGATGCGGACAGGGAGTTCAAGGAAAGATTCATTGAAAAGGTCAAGGAGATCCTGCCTGAGCAGTGTATCGGCCTCGATCCCCACACCCTCGTCCAGTCCGCCACTGACGCCACTGACCTGCGTATCGAGCTGCCCATCGCCGTACTCTTCCCGGAAGACACCGAGCAGGTCCGGGCTATCGTCCGCCTTGCAAATGAAATGCAGTTCGGCCTGATCCCACGCGGAGGCGGAACCGGTGCCACAGGCGGAGCCATTCCCGCCCTTGACCGCACTGCGGTGCTTTCACTCGCACGGTTCAAGAAGATCCTCAGCGTAGATACCGATTCCATGACCCTCTGCGCTCAGGCCGGGGTTATCACCCTCGATGCCATCAAGGCTGCAGACAAGAAAGGGGTACTCTTCACAGTCGACCCGGCTTCCAAGGCAGGATCATCCCTCGGCGGCAACATTTCCGAAAACTCCGGCGGACCGTTCGCCTTCGAATACGGCTGCACAATCGACAACATCATTAACTATAAGATGGTCATGCCCAAGGGCGACCTGATTGAAGTGCGCCGCAAAGGACATCCCGGACACAAAATATTCGTCAACGAAAACGCAATCTTCGAGATATTCGACGCCAAAGGCAGCCTGATCGACACCATTGAGCTCACTGCCGAAGAAATCCGTACCACCGGACTCGGCAAGGATGTTACCAACAAGTACCTCGGCGGGCTGCCCGGCGTGCAGAAGGAAGGGGTTGACGGCATCATCACCGAAGCATGCTTCGCCCTCTATCCCAAGCCGAGCAAAACCCGCGTGCTCTGCCTTGAATTCTACGGGCGTTCCATGCGCAACGCCATGCTGGTAATCAAGGATGTTGTAGCGCTGCGCGACACAATCCGCGAAGAAGGCGACCTTGTCAAAATCTCCGCACTGGAAGAATTCGGTCCCAAGTACGTACAGGCCATCAAATACGTAAAAAAATCCAACAATTATGAAGGAGATCCGATCTCCGTACTCATCCTGCAGCTCGATTCCGATGACGAAGCGGCCCTGCAGAGCGCGGTTGACACCATCATCTCCATTGCCCAGCCTTACGACGGCGTGGACATCTTCGCTGCCCGCGATGAAAAGGAAGCAGAACTTTTCTGGGAAGACCGCCACAAACTCTCGGCCATTGCCAAGCGCACTTCCGGGTTCAAGGTAAACGAAGACATCGTTATTCCCCTTGAGGTAATCCCCGATTTCTCGGATTTCCTAGAAGACCTCAACCTGATCTATCTGGCAAAGATCTACCGCAAATCCCTGCTGGCCATCAAGGAACTGCCGGGCTTCCCCATTGAGGAACCCAAGGTGGAACTGGCGCTTGAACGCACCACCAGCATCCTCAAGGGCAAGGTCACCGGCAAGGATATGAGCGACCAGGAACTGGAAGGACAGGTTCACTACCTCTTCCAGGAACTGCGCGACGAATTTCCCAAGATTGATTCGAACATTTCCGCCATCTTCAAGAAGCTCAAGGATCAGCGCATCATCATCGCCAACCACATGCACGCTGGCGACGGCAACTGCCACGTCAACATCCCGGTCAACTCCAACGACCCGGAAATGCTGCACAGTGCCCACGAAGCGGTTGATGACGTCTTCAAGAAAGTACTTGAGCTCAAAGGGGAGGTTTCCGGTGAGCACGGCATCGGCATAACCAAGATCGACTACCTTTCCGAATCGAAGATTGAGGCCATCCGCGAATACAAGCTCAAGGTCGACCCGCTCAACATTCTCAACCCCGGAAAGCTTACCCGCAGGAAACTTCCTTCCCCGGCGTACACCTTCTCGTTCAACAGGCTCATCAACGACCTGAACAAGACCGCCATCAAGGACAAGGAACACCTGATGGAGCTGCTGCGCCATATCCAGACCTGTACCCGTTGCGGAAAATGCAAACAGGTCTGCCCCATGTATTTCCCGGAACGGGGACTCATGTACCACCCGCGCAACAAGAACATTGCACTCGGCGCGCTCATCGAAGCTATCTACTATTCTCAGGTCCAGCGCGGCGAACCCTCTCCGGAGCTGATGACCAGACTGCGCAAACTCATGGAACACTGCACCGCCTGCGGACGCTGTACCTCGGTCTGCCCAATCAAGATCGATTCAGCCGGGGCCGCCCTGCAGATCAGGTCTTTCCTCGAATACAAAGGAACCGGGGGCCATCCGATCAAGAACGCTGTTCTCGGCTTTATTGCCAAGGACCCGCAGAAACGGTTGCCCAAGGCTGCAAAATTCCTTTCGCTTTCCGCAGGAGTCCAGTCCAAGGCTGTCGGGCTCATCCCCGGACACTGGCGCAGACGCATAGAATCTCCCATGCTCCACAGCCGGACTCCGGCCATGGATTTCAAGAACCTGTCCGAGACACTTGATCTCGACAGCGGCTCCATGTTCATGCAGAACACCCCGGCTCCGGACAGCGTATACTACTTCCCCGGGTGCGGCGCATCGCTGTTCTCCAGAGACATCGGTATGGCCACGCTTTACCTGCTGCTCAAGTCCGGCGTTAACGTGATAATGCCTTCCAAGCATCTCTGCTGCGGCTACCCGCTGCTCGCCAGCGGCTGTGTGGAGGCATACAACACCAACCGCCACCGCAACATAAGTGACATTCAGTACCGCATCGCCAAGGCCTCCATAGCCGGCATGAAGGTATCCACCATGATCACCGCTTGCGGAACATGCCGCGAATCCCTTGAATCATATGAATTCAAGGAACTGGGACATGAACTCAAGCGCAGCGACGCAGTTCAGTACCTGCTGGGCAACCCGGGCAACCTTGATTTCAGATCTGTCAGCCCGGCTGAGGAAATCATCTACCACGCATCGTGCCACACCGAGTGGACCGATGTGAAAAAATCCAAAGCCCCTGAAATGTACCGTGGAGCCATTGAAGAACTGCTCAAAACCAGCGTAACTCTCTCTCCGGGCTGCTGTGGTGAATCAGGACTCGGCTCCATCACCAGCCCCGAGATCTACAATAAACTGCGGGACCGCAAGGGAGCACAGCTCCAGCAGGATCTGCAGGGACAGGACAAGAGCACCCCCATTCTGGTGGGCTGCCCGTCCTGTAAGGTCGGTATCAAGCGCAACGTGCACAACCTCAAGAAACAGAACCGGGTACTGCACACCGTGGAATACCTTGCTGAACTCATCGGCGGACCAAAATGGCGCAAGGATTTCAAGAAGGAACTTGAAAAGGCCCGGCGTCAGGATGAACTGGTAATTATCTAGGCATATAAAGCATACAAATGCCTCCGGCAGACCTTCGGGAACCTGCCGGAGGCATTTGTAATGATAGCGAGGCTTCGCTGCTTTGTATGGAAAAGCGTCATTAAGACGGGGCAGCAACAGTCTGACCTGAAGCCCGATAAATTTATTATTACTTGATAAACCAACATCCCCGGCGGCGAAGCCCTGATAAAAGTTTTTGAAGAGTCCAGAGAAACTTTTTGCAAAAATTTTCTTTGGCCCCCGGAGGGCCGCCGGAGGCACATACTATGAAAGCATTAGGAATTGATTTTGGAACCAAGCGTGTAGGGCTGGCCATTACTGACCCGAAAAGGATGTTCGCATTTCCTTACAAGGTCATGGAGCGGACCACCCGCGACGCCATGTTCACAGAACTTCTTGAAATAATAGAAAACGAGAAGGTCGGAGATATCGTCATAGGCCTTCCCCTTTCTCTGGATGGGGAAGACACCCTGACCACCCGGCAGGTACGCAACTTTGCGGCATCACTGGAAAGAAGGGTTGACTTACCAATCCATCTCGTTGATGAAAGACTCAGCTCGATTGCAGCGGAAGAAGAACTCAGGGAGGCCGGACTTTGGGACAGGAAAAGAAAACAGAATCTGGACAGCCAGGCAGCAAAAGTAATTCTGGAAACATGGCTAAGCCGGGCATAGTCTTACGCTTTGTGATGCCGACCATCGCCTTCGGGTGCATGGGACTCATGCTGGTTGCAGGCTGGTTCATGTACAGGAACTGGAGTTTTCTGAACCTGCCACCGGAAATTGAAGGCCGCGAAATCCTTTTCACTGTTGATCATGGGCAGCCCCTGTGGGCGGTTTCCGCAAACCTCGCCAAGGCCGGACTCATTACCGACTCCAAGAGGTTCAGGGAATACGCCCAGGCAGAAGGCAAGGAAAACAGGATCAGGGCAGGCGAATTCCGTCTCTGGTCCAACATGACTGCCCCCGAAGTTCTGGAAACTCTCACCACCACATCCGGCATCATGTACAGATTTTCCGTGCGCGAGGGCCTGACATGGTGGGCCACGGCGGAAGCTGCCCAAAAATCAGGCCTGACCAGCTACTCCGAATTCAAAACCGCAGTATCCGACCCGGCTCTCCTGTCTGAATACAAAATCCCGGCCGATAACGCCGAGGGGTACCTTTTCCCGGAAACCTACCTGCTGACCCGCCCGAAAACAGATTCCGGCAAAGCCATGGTCGAAACCATGCTCAGGGAATTCCGCAAGGCGGCGGAAAAGGCGTGGAACGGCAGCCTGCCTTCCCCGCAGGAAGTGCACAAGACCATTATTCTTGCCTCACTGGTTGAAAAGGAAACCGGGGATGTAAGTGAAAGACAGCGCATTGCCGGAGTTTTTGCCAATCGCCTTGAAAAAGGCTACCTGCTGCAATGCGACCCCACCATCATCTATGGTCTGGGCGAGACTTTCGACGGCAACCTGCGCAAAAAGCATCTGGGCGACAAGTCCAATCCCTACAACTCATATCAGCACCGGGGACTTCCTCCGGGCCCCATCTGCTCCCCCGGACTTGATTCCATAAAGGCGGCAATCCATCCCGAAAAGCACGACTACCTGTACTTTGTCGCCAAGGGTGACGGTTCCCATTACTTCAGCAAATCACTCAAGGAACACAACATCGCAGTACAGAAATATCAGCTTCACCGAGACAAAAACAATTACCGGTCATACAACTGATTCCCGCAAAACACCGGTAATCATTCCAACTCTGTCCTGCCCTTGACAGCTTGCGATACTGAAAAAAGTGCTGCCAATCCAATCCTGCGGCACTGTTTTTGGTTCGTTACGCCTTTTGACGATCTAATTCCATCAATCGGCAGGAAGAAGACCAACCAGCCTGTGGAGGACTGATCCGTCATAGATATTTCCGTGAATACAATTACAGGAAATTCAATTTTCAATGACCGGGATGGCAACCGTAATAATTATTAAAGCCGTCCGAGAAACATTCCGCCCGGAACAACCGGCACATTTCTCCCCAACCGTCTTGTGGTACAGAACCACTCGACAGTAGAGACAGCGCACCAGTCTTATCCTGACCAGCCATCAATTGACCAAGTGAGACCTTCTGAACCAGCGGCGCAATATGCACCGCTTCCCCACTCCAACAAGAGTGCATATCTGCCCGGCAACATCCGGGACTCATCCCACCTCCGAGTCAACATACTTATTTAACTCCACAAATATCATCACAAGTAGCAGGCATCGCTCTTCATTCGATAATCTATTGATCCAATGCTGGCATGATGTTTGATATACGCTTCACACCATCCGAGCCCCGTAAAACCCATCGTACACGTTTTTAGAAGACTCTCTAAGGGCTCAACCAGGAGTGATCATTCAACTAGATTGTTCAGGAGTAGCAGCAATGCCCATCAGCGTTTTACTTATTGACGATGAACAGGACTTTTCCTCTGTCCTGTCCAAGAGACTGACCAAGGCCGGTTACAATGTTTCAACTGCCGGCAGCGGCAGTGAGGCTTTGACCATGCTTAAGTCGGGAATCAGTTTCGATGTGACAGTTCTTGATGTGAAAATGCCCGGAAAGAACGGGCTGGAAACCCTCTTCAGCATCAAAAAAATCAATTCCCAAACAGAAGTGATAATGCTCAGTGCTTACGGCACCCCCCAGTGCACCATTGAATGTCTCCGCTGGGGAGCCAGATACTTTCTGAACAAACCCGTCAATTTTGATGAGCTTGAGGAAAAAATACGGGAATCCGCTACGAAATTCCGCACAGGCCCTGCCTCCAGCCAACCTGACTCAGGCATAAGGACCTGCGAATTATAAACCAAATTCTTCGCACGGGACCAATTCCTGTACTGCATCGTGCTGTACAGAGATTTCTCGCGCGTAAATCACTGGCGCAAGCCAAGTTGCGTGAGAGGACCAACAAATGTATTTCAAAGCATCTTTGCAAAACTGGCGTGGAGACCTCTTCGGAGGGCTTACTGCCGGAATCATAGCACTTCCGCTGGCTCTTGCCTTCGGAGTTGCAAGCGGTGCCGGAGCTGCAGCAGGCCTGTTCGGAGCAGTGCTGCTGGGTTTTGCGGCAGCACTGTTCGGAGGCACACCTACACAGATATCGGGACCTACCGGACCGATGACTGTGGTTGTAGCTGCAGCCCTGACCACATTCGCAGGCAATCCAGATTCCATTGCCGCTGTCATAATCCTTGGAGGATTGATCCAGCTTTGCTTCGGCTATTGCAGGCTGGGCGGGTTCGTTCGCTACATTCCTTATCCGGTCATTTCAGGGTTCATGTCCGGAATCGGGGCCATCATCATCCTGTTACAGATAAACCCGTTACTTGGCCATGCTGCCGCTGGCTCCCCACTTACAGCAGCCGCGGCAATACCTGCGGCCATCGCCGACCTGTCCCTGCCTAGCATGGGGCTGGCACTGCTCACCCTGCTTATTGTATTCGCTGTGCCATCAAGGATAAGCGCAATCCTGCCGTCGCCGTTGATCGCCCTGATCGCTGGCACTTCCGTAGCATGGTTCTTCAACCTCCCGGTTGCGACCATCGGTGCCATTCCATCAGGACTTCCGGAGTTCTCCATTCCGGCATTCGACCTTAAGAACTGGAGCTACCTTGCCGGAACAGCTCTGGCGCTTGCCGCACTCGGCAGTATCGACTCCCTGCTCACCTCACTGGTTGCCGATTCGCTCACCAAGGAGCGCCATAACTCAAACCGGGAACTGATCGGACAGGGAATAGGAAACATGCTCTGCGGTTTCTTCGGTGCTCTGCCCGGGGCAGGGGCGACCATGCGCACGGTAGTAAACGTGAAAGCCGGTGGCCGGACCAGACTTTCAGGAGTGATCCATTCTGTGGCCCTGCTTGCCATCATCCTCTGGGTTGCTCCGGCAGCGTCCCATATCCCGCTTGCCGTACTCGCGGGTATACTTGTCAAAGTCGGTATAGACATTCTGGATTACCGTATGCTGCGCATGGCCCGCAGAGTCCCCCGCAGTGATTTTGCAGTGATGCTTACGGTCTTTGCGGTGACGGTTTTCGTCGATCTCGTTCTTGCGGTTGCAGTCGGAGTAACCCTGGCAGCCATAATGACAACCTGCCGGATTGCCCGGCAGACCCAGATCCGCATAACCGAATCGGATCGGTGCAGTAAGACGGAGAGTATGGAAAGACAAATTCAGGAATTAAGCGGATTCAGGATACGCGTGCTCACCATCGACGGTCCGTTTTTCTTCGGCACGGCCTCGCAAATGGCGGATAAAGTGGAAATGCTGCTCGGCACACGCATTGTTGTGATCAACTGCATGGGTGTACCATTTGTCGATGTATCTGCAGTGTTTGCCCTTAACGAAATGATCGACAAGCTCAAGTCAGCCGGAATCACTGTCATTGCTGCGGTAAATGACGGCATTGCCGGCCAGTTGGACAGAATGGGCGTCCTGAATCGAATCGGCAGGAAAAACTGTTTCGCAAGCCACGGAAGCGCCCTGCAGGTGGCCATGCTTTTACTGGAAGACGAGGACTCACCGGAATCAGCACCACTGGAAATGGTTGACCAGTCCCATCCTGCACAGGAAAGGCTTTCGCCCCCATAGCAGGACGGAAAACGACTGCCTATTAAAATCTCCCGAGTATGAAATCCGTTATCGCTGCGATGGCGGATTTCTTCACCGGGCTTTCTATCTGCTCATCGTCCCACCACTGCAGATCGCTGAATTCCAGCGGAAGGCGCAGGGTCAAGAACGGCAGGAAAAACTTCACCACATTTTCCCGCGATGCACCTTTGGCTGTATCGAAGTGAAAGAACACCTCTCCGATAAACCATGCCCGGTCTTTCTGAGTTCTGGGTTCCGTTGGTCGTATGTACATGAAATCAGGGTCCGTTTCCGAATCAAGCTCACTGTCGTGGAAGCGGGAAAAAAGATCCAGAACCTGTTTGCGGATCAGCTTGTCGCCATAGACATCCACAATGAAAGTAAATTTGAGGAAGCCCTTTTCCGGCGTAAGGTTGTGACGTGAAATCTTGAGCACTCCGTCCTTTCTCTTTGATTCATCATCCTCAAGAAAAAGATCAAAGGCACAAAAGCCGATAAAATTTTCCGATTCGCGCAATTCCGCCAGTTGCTGCTCTATTGCCGCTGCACTGTCACTCATTTTTCCGTCCGCGTAATTACAGGTTGATTCCGTAACCATCCGCTACCATTTTACTTTGTGTTCAACAAGGGCATGAGGCAATAGATTTCGGAGAATCAGGCAATCACAGGCATACCGTCTTTGACGGGTACAGCACAAAACGAAAAAGCCCCCTCCATGGAGCGAGAAGGGGGCTTTGGTAGTGCTGGTTACGGATCAGTCTACTGCAATCGACTAATCTTTCAGCTTTTCGGCCAACATCCTCAGATGTCCGCGCTCTTCATCAATACAGGCCTCAACGATTTTACGTTCGGCCTCTGGAACCATTCTTTTAAGTTCGGTGAACAGCAGAATGGTATCCTTTTCAAAGCGCATGGCTGCCCGCACTGCATCTTCAAAGGTGAATTCCTCATCCTGGAAGGCTGCGGTGTAGTCGAAATTGAAAACATCGTGCGAATCAACCAGAGCCATTACGTACTGGGTGTACTCTTCATAATCGCTTCCCGGAGGAATCTCGATATTGCCGAGACGGTCACGCATGTCCCTGAAAAACATCTCGTGCTTGGACTCTTCTGTTGCAAAGAAATCAAAGAATTCCTTGGCACCCGGATCAGTAGCCTCGTCCGCAGCAAGCAGGTAGAAAGCCTGACCCTTCTGCTCAATTCGCATTGCAAGTTCAACAACTTCGTTTGCATTGAAAAAAGTTACCATTTTAACTCCTCATGAATTTTTATCTATTTATAGGGATCATTCAGCCTGATTTTCTGGCATCAAAATCAGTAGAGTCTCTGCAAACAGATGGTCATTGCCCGTAATATTAACCACCAAGGCCAAAAGCGCAACCGGATTCAGTTATATATTTGCATGAGGATGGTTTAGAATTTTTCCAATTCGGTATATAAAAAGATAATGGATTTATGGCTGGAAAAATTGCAAAAGAAACCAAAGACCCAGCCGCGAGTGATCCAGTACATTGCAACTATTTTCAATATAAAGCATTTTCACAGCAACCAACCTGGGCATACAGATCTCAGCCAAACAAAAAGGGGAACACTTATGACCATAGAAATGCAAGATGATCCGGTCCTGCAACATTTTGTTGAACAGTCTCTGGACAAACTTGACCAGATTGAAACTGCTCTCATGAAACTTGAAAACAGCAGTTCCCCTTCACCCGTAACAGTAGCTCAGGTATACGGAATCCTTGTTTCACTCAAGGAAAGTGCTGCCCTGCTGGAACTGCGCAAGATAAGCGAGGTGGCCGGGGCCATCGGAAAAATTCTCGACCGCGTATACAAAAATGAACTCAAACTGGACTCCGACCTGCTCAACATCGTCATTGATTCATTCGACAAGCTCAATGAAATGGTAAGCAACGCAACCCTGAGCAATGACTATGATGTCAGGATCGTCACCCTTGCACTTGATGAAGTAGGCAAGGGAACTGGCGAAAAGCCTTCGACAGTGGACAAATCTGTTCCAGATGCCGCAGCACAGGCCGTGCAATCCTCCCCCGAAGAAGAGGAAAAGCCATGGGAATTGGAGCCAGAAGAGCCTGCCGCCACCGATGAACCTGAAGAGGAATTCACTGAGGAAGAAGAACCTGAACGCAGGCAGTCTGAGCACAGCATGCCTGTTGCCGTTTTCCGCAGGAAGTTCAACATCAGAAAAGAAATTGACCTCTCCAGCAACACAAACCCTCTTGGAGTATCAAAGGCCGTATCCAATACCATCATGAATATGGCCAGCAATTGCTCGGCGCTGGAAAATGATACTGAAGACGGAATGAAATTCAGCCTTGCCAAGAGACATGACGTAGCCGAAGAGTCTGTCGTCATAGCCAACTCGGCAATGGAACTGCTGGACCTCACCCTGAGACTGGAGGTAAATCCCGGCATAGATCATGTGCTGAGCTATGACCACGGTCTCATCGATTACAACAGAATATCCGCCCTGTGCGGGGTTGAGCTCCTGCGCCTTCCAAGGGGACGCAACTTCTCCCCTCCGCTGGACCAGCTTGTCAAGACAGCCAATGAAAACACTGCGGCGGTGATCATCACCAACCCGGATATACCGTCCGGCTTCGGTGTTCCGGCGGAAGAGCTGGCCACCATGGCCAACCTGCTCCCGAGACGCACACTGCTCATAGTAGATGAAAAGTACGTTGAATTTGCCTGGCCGGAAGATGATTACTCCATGACGGATTTCCTTGAGAAAATCCCAAACCTTGTAATCTTGCGCAGCTTCTCATGGTCCTTCGGGCTCAAGGGAGTGGGACTCGGTTATGCTCTGATGAGCAGGGAAAGGGCCAACGTGCTTGAGGAATCGAGACTTCCGGTCCCGGTCAGCCCGCTCAACCTTGCCGCAGGACTTGCTGCGATCAATCACAGCGAGTTCTACTATTCCACCATAGACCTTGTCATCAGGGGACGCGAAAGGGTTCAAAAAGGGCTGGAGGATCTGGGATGCACTGTGTTCCCAAGTCAGAGCAACTTCATAATGTTCAACGGCCCCATTCCGGCGAAAGAACTGATCGAAAAACTGTTTGAGTACGGCTTCAGGCTGGAATCCCTTGATGTTTACGGCCTTCCGGACATGCTCAAGGTTTCAGTAGGCAACAATTCAACCAACCGCATGTTCCTTGCGGCGATGAAACAAATAATTGGATAGGAGTACCAGCATGAAAAAGATGTTTATTATCCCCGCAGTGCTGACACTGCTGGCAGGCTGTTCCGGCCACACAACCTCAATGCAGGATGTGAGATCATACTGCCGATCGGTAACAACCGAGGTCGAGTGTGATGGACAGGACAGCATATGCGCGGAATACTCCGAAGTTACCCTGCGCAGCTACGCATCAGTCAAGGAATGCAGGCAGAGCTGCGAACAGGTGCGTCAGAACTCTGCAAAGCAATTCAGCCTTCAGACCTGCCAGGCCCTGTATCAGGCAGTTGAAGGAAAGTGCAACGAATTCTGCGACGACAACTATAAATAAGATCCGCCCCCGACAGCCACCCGTCTTGCCAGATCTTGAACTCTGGCGTAATAGCGGATTGAATCATCCGGCAGTGTTCGCCAAAACAGCGGGCACTGCCGTTCTTCCATATAATTTAACTAAACAATCATAAGGACTTGCGGACATGCTTAAGAGGCTGACTGTCGGACAAAAAATTTTCTGTAGTTTTCTGGTAGTGTTCACCCTGTTCGGATTCGTAGGCATGGAATCCATGGTTGCCCTGAAGGAATCATCCACCGGATTCACCGGTTACCGCGAATACGCACAGGATTCGAACATGCTTGGGAAAATCCAGGCGAAACTGCTTGAAGGCAGAAACGATGTAAAAGACTACATCATCACAGGCGACAGCAAGTACCTGAAAAAATATGGCGAGAACCAGGACCAGATCCAGCCGCTCCTAAAAACTGCAGAGGAAGCCATCACATCAGAGGGACGCAAAGCCTTGCTCGCTGATATTAAACGCCTGCTGAAGGAATACGACGCAAGCTTCGCAGAAGTAGCTCAAGCCCAAACCAAAAGGGACTCCATTGCCAACGACATTCTGATCCCTGCCGGGGATCTTATGGAGCAGACCTTTGAGCAGATCATAGACAACATCGCCAGAGGGGATAACAACTCTAAGGCGCTGTACTGGTGTGCCAAAGGGGTGCGCAACCTGATTCTGGGCCGACTTTACGCAGCCAAATACCTTGAGATAAGCCTTGAATCGCACTCCAAGCGCTCCATGTCGGAAATGCAGGAACTCAAAGTCGCCACGGACAATCTCTCCAGACTGCTGGATAAGAAGGACTACCCTCAGCTTGAATCCATAAAACAGTCTCGTGACACATATGTAAAAAACATGCACGAACTGATCGTAACCACTGAAGTGCGTGACCGCCTTATCAATTCCGAGCTGGATGTTCTCGGCCCCAAAATGGCGGGACTCATCGAACAGGCAAAGCAGTCGGTCATTTCAGATCAGGAAAAACTCGGCCCGACCCTGCAGGCACGCAACGACAGGGCAATCAATAATATATATGCAATCGGGACCATAGTCATCATCCTTGGACTTTGCGCAGTTTTCTTCATTGCCCGGGACATCACCATCCCCCTGCAGAAGGTGGTTGACGCCGCCTACCGCATTGCGGAAGGAGATATGAGCTCAACCATCAAGAGTACAGACCGCGCAGACGAACTGGGATCTCTCTCCAGGGCGTTCAATCAGATGACCGGGTCGCTTAATGATATGGCCAGGGCCATGGAGCTGGTTGCCGATTCCGACCTTACGGTTTCTGTTAATCCGCGTTCCGACAAGGATACCATAGGCAGGGCTCTCGCATTGATGGTTGAGAACCTCAAGAGTGACAACCGCAAAATCCACGAGGCCGTGCGCACCCTTTCCACCTCCCTGAGCCAGATTTCAGCAGCCTCCGCAGAACTTACTGCCAGTGCCGCTGAAACAGCAAGCGCAGTTGCTGAAACCAACGCCACGGTCGAGGAAGTCAAGCAGACCGCCCACCTTTCCAATGAGAAATCAAGGCAGGTGGCAGAGGTGGCCCGCAAGGCCGTCACGACCTCGCAGCACGGCAAGAAGTCCGCAGAAGATGCAGCTTCCGGAATGAAGAACATACGCACCCAGATGGATACCATTGCCCAGTCCATTGTGAAACTGTCCGAACAGTCCCAGCACATCGGGGACATTATATATGTTGTGAACGATATTGCCGACCAGTCCAACATTCTGGCCGTTAACGCCTCCATTGAGGCCTCAAAGGCCGGAGAGGAAGGCCGCGGGTTCACTGTAGTAGCCCGCGAAATCCGCAACCTTTCGGACCAGTCCAAACACTCCGTGTCCCAGATCCAGTCAATCCTGGCCGATATTCAGAAAGCCACCAGCTCCGCGGTAATGATCACCGAGGAAGGCGGCAAGGCGGTTGAATCCGGCGCAAAACTTTCTGCCCAGACCGGAGAGGCAATCCTCAACCTCGGTTCGGTTATCAACCAGTCTGCACAATCTTCGGCCCAGATAGCCGCATCCAGTCAGGAACAGCTGGCCGGAATGGATCAGGTTGCCGTAGCCCTTTCTTCCATCAAGCAGGCAGGCGAACAGAACCTCGAAAGTTCCCGTCAGTTGGAGGAAGCCGTCAGGGATCTCGACCAGCAGGCACGCTCCCTGAGAGTAATGATGGAACGGTTTAAAGTATAACAATTCAGCTACATACGCTAGAACAAAGCCCCTGCCGGATTATTTCGGCAGGGGCTTTGTTTTGCCGAATCTTTGAGACTGAATAGTCGTTCAGGATCTTTACAATTTGGACCAGCAAATATTCCTTTAATTTCAAATAGATATCACAGTAGAGAATTCAAGTCCGGCCAGAGAACACATCACAACAGCGCATCACACCCTCCCCAAAAGGCATCACTTAATCTTCATTTTGTAAGTTTGCAAAATTTACACATACTGTTTTTATGCATTACGTAATACATAGCTAAAATTTACATTTTTTACAATTTTAGACTGAACAATCGAACTACCAGCCGTATCACGCCACCATATCCAAAAGACACCACCTCGCAGCTTTACAATAAACCACTAAAATAAAACAACAAATACTGATAACAGTTAAATTTTTAATTATACCACAGATAATTATACACTGTATACTCAAAGTTATTCGCCAACATAACAGTTCAATATTAAAGAATAAACCTCATAAATTCTGTAAATTTGCAAATATGTCTTTTTAAATTCTCTGTTTTGCGATATTTTCCATCATCCAATAACGAAATCGGAACTTCTCAATGAACACCTCAGGAGGTACAGAATGAAGAAAGTGATTTTCAGGTCATTAATGGCCCTCATGATCCTCGGTCTTGCCGTGGTCATGATAGCTGGATGCTCTAAAAAGGAAGAAAAAATCAAAATCGGCTTTAACATCCCCCTTACCGGTGATATCCCCAAAGTTGGTGAATCTTCCAAAAACGCCGCTGAAATGCTGCTGGCGGAAATCAATGGCCAGGGTGGTCTTGAAGTCGGTGGCAAAAAGCTCCCTCTGGAATTTTTCTACGAAGACAACGAATCCAAGGCTGAGTCCGCTGTAAACGCAGCACTCAAACTCATTGAACAGGACGGTGTTGTAGCCATTGTCGGCCCCAACTCCTCCAAGCAGGCTGTTCCCGCCGGCGGAACCTGCAACGACAACCGCACCCCCATGGTATCCCCCTGGTCCACCAACCCCGATACCACCAAGAACCGCCCCTGGGTTTTCCGTGCGGCCTTCCTCGATCCCTTCCAGGGTCCTGTTGCTGTGAACTTTGCCTCCAAGCAGTTCCAGGCCAAGACCGCTGCCGTTCTCTTTGACATTTCCAACGACTACTCCAAGGGTCTGGCTGAAATCTTCAAAGATGTTTTCAACAAAAAATTCGGTGACGGCGCTGTTGTAGCCTTCGAATCCCATGGTACAAAGGACCAGGATTTCTCTGCACAGCTCACCAAGATCATCAACTCCAAGCCCGATTTCATCTTCGTGCCCGACAACTACAACCAGGTTGCCCTGATTGTTAAACAGGCTCGTGATCTCGGCTGGAAAGGTCCCTTCATGGGTTCCGATGCATGGGGTTCCGCTGAACTCATGACACTGTGCGGTGACGACTGCAAAGGCCAGTTCTTCTCCACCCACTACGCCGCTGCCGGTGCCAAGGGTGCAACCAAGGAATTCATCGACCGTTACGAAGCCAAGTACAAAGAAACTCCTGACGACGTTGCCGCCCTTACCTGGGACGCAACCCGTCTCGTTCTGCAGGCCATTCAGGATGCAGGCGCATACAACTCCGACGTCAAGGCTGAGCGTAAAGCCATCCGTGATGCTTTGAGCTCCATCTCCGAATTCGCCGGTATCACCGGTTCCATGAAATTCGACGAACAGGGCGACCCCATCAAGTGCGCTGTAGTCGTACGCATCGACGAAAACGGCAACTTCGTGTTTGCTGAATCCGTCTGCCCCTAATCCAGCATAACAACATCAGACGGCGGAACCTAAGTTCCGCCGTCTGTCTGCTTTTCACTGATGACTCCGTCCGGAGAGGCTACCCGACGGCATGATTTAAATGGAAACCCTGCCGGGTTTTACGAAAACAAAGGGATGACCGACAGTGGATATCCTCATCCAGAACCTGCTTAACGCCCTGCAGTGGGGCAGTTTTTACGCACTCATTGCCTTGGGCTACACCCTTGTTTACGGTGTACTGCTGCTGATCAACTTCGCACACGGCGACATCTTCATGGTCGGCGCCTACATCGCATTTTTTGTTGCTACCTTTTTTCTCGGACTTCTGGACCTTGCCCCCTGGATGGTGCTTGCGCTTACCGTCCCGCTGACCATGGTGCTTACCGCCGGGGTGGGGGTGACAATCGAGAGGATCGCCTACCGTCCCTTACGTAGAAAAGGGGCTCACCGCCTCTACGTGGTAATCACCGCCCTTATGTGCGGCCTGATCCTTGAAAACGGCAACCTCGCCCTGCTTGGGGCCAGCCGCAAAAAGTTTCCGGAACTGCTCGACAAGGTTGTTTACACTTTTGGCAATATCTCTGTAACCAACCTGAAAGTAATCGTAATTTTCGCAGCCATCGCAGTTTTCCTGCTTCTGCAGTTTATTGTCACCAAGACCAAGATCGGCATGGCCATGCGCGGAATATCATACGATAAGTTCGCCATTCCGCTCATGGGCATCCCCATCGACAGCGTGATTGTGTTCACCTTCATACTCGGTTCCGGTATGGCCGGACTCGCCGGGATGCTTTTCGCCATGTCCTACCCCATCCTTGAACCGTACATGGGCGCACTCATCGGCTGGAAAGCCTTTATTGCCGCCGTTGTCGGCGGTATCGGGGACATTCGCGGCGCATTCATCGGCGGATTCCTGCTCGGATTCATCGAAGTCGGTGTTGTGGCCGTGTTCCCGTCTACCTTCAGGGACCTGTTCGCCTTTTCCATCCTGCTCGTCATCCTGTGGATGAAGCCGACGGGAATATTCGGCGTTGCCAAGACCACCAAGATCTAAGGCGGAACATTCACAATGCAGAAATACAGCTTCAATATCGGTTTGTGGTCCATGGCCGCCATTGTGGTACTGCTGGCGCAGACAAATGCGCTGGACCTCTACGTACAGTCGGTGATCATGTTCATCGGCATCAACATCATCCTTTCGGCCAGCCTTAACGTGGTTAACGGCTACATGGGAGAATTCTCCTGCGGACACGCAGGGTTCATGTGCATCGGCGCATACGCTTCATCCGTACTGAGCGTGATGTTCTTCACCCACGACAAGGTCTTCGGAGCACCAATCCTGCCGCCGGAACTTGCCCCGCTCGGATTCCCCATCATCGTGATGGTATCCGGAATGATTGCAGCCGTGGCCGGACTCATCGTGGCCATCCCCTCCTTCAAGACAAGGGGCGACTATCTGGCCATCATCACCATTGCGGCCAACTACATGGTTATCTCCGCAATCGAAAACATGGACATAATCGGCGGACCGCGCGGATTCATGGGCATGAAACGGGTGGTCAACGCCATGGAAGACGTGGCCGACATCCCCTGGATGATGATCTGGGTTATCCTCGGCACCTTCATGAGCATCTGGATGATCCGCCGCTTTGTTTCCTCCACCTACGGAAAGGGGATCATGTCCATCTGTCAGGATGAGGTAGCCGCTGAAATCATGAGCGTTAACACCAACAAGATGAAGATGGCCGCCTTCATGCTCTCATCCGGTCTTGCCGGTGTGGCCGGGGCACTCTTCGCCCACGTTCTTGGTTACGTTAACCCGCAGTCCTTCAACATCATGAAATCCACCGAATGCCTGGTCATGGTCTACCTCGGCGGCATGGGCTCGCTGGGCGGCTCCATAATCTCGGCAATATTCTTTACCGTCATGCTGGAACTGCTGCGGTTCATCATCCCGGCAATTGATACCGGCCTGCATTTCCTGAACCTGCTCCCGGACACCTACCACCTGAGCCAGGTCTGGAAATGGGTGCTCATCCCGCTGACCCTGATTCTGCTCATGCAGTTCAGGCCCGAAGGAATCATGGGCAACAAGGAACTGCCCGCCCTGTTCCCGCGGCTTAAGAAATTCTACAAATTCAAGTAGCCACAACCCGCGAGAAAAGGAGATAAAATGTCACTCTTGAAAATAGACGGACTTACACAGAGATTCGGGGGGCTGCAGGCTGTTTCCGATTTCAACATCGAGCTTGAGGAACGGTCCCTTACCGGGCTCATCGGCCCGAACGGGGCCGGGAAGACCACCATCTTCAACCTCATTTCCGGATTCTACCAGCCCACCGTAGGAACCATTACTTTCAACGGAACCCCGACCCGAGGGCTCAAGCCGCATCAGGTCACCACGCTGGGAGCTGCCCGCACGTTCCAGAACATCCGACTCTGGCACGATATGACCGTGATGGACAACATCCGCATCGCCCAGCATTACCGCATGGGGTACGGATTCTTCGACGCAATCTGCAGAACCAAAAACTACTATCTCAGGGAAAAGGAAATCGAACGCATCTCCACCGAGCTGCTCGAATTCATGGACCTGAAACAGTACGCCGAGGAACTGCCCACCAACCTGCCCTACGGTCTGCAGCGCAGGGTTGAAATTGCCCGGGCCATGTCCATCCAGCCCAAACTCCTGCTGCTGGACGAACCCGCAGCGGGCCTCAACTCCTCTGATGTTGAAGGGCTCATCAAGCTCATCAAGTGGATTCACGACGAATTCGACATCACCATCCTGATGATCGAGCACCAGATGAAAGTGGTCATGACCCTTTGCAAATGGATCAAATGTATCGATTTCGGCGCAACCATCGCCGAAGGAACACCCGAAGATATCCAGTCCAGCGAGACTGTTATCAAAGCCTATCTGGGAGATGATTCAATCTGATGACTACATTACTTGAAGTTAAAGATCTCCGCGTCAAATACGGTAATATCGAGGCGCTGCACGGCATATCGTTCAATGTCAACGAAGGTGAAATCGTCACCCTCATCGGCGCCAACGGGGCAGGCAAAACCACCACGCTGCTTTCAATCAGCCGCCTTCCCCCGCCGGAAGCACCCAAGGTAATCACCGGCGACATCACCTGGAAAGGCGAGTCCATCCTCGACATGCCGCCGCACAAGGTCATCTCCGACCTGCACCTTGCCCTCGTACCAGAGGGACGCCACATATTCGGCAACCTCACCGTCGAGGAAAACCTCAAGCTGGCAACCTACGCCCGCAAGGATTCCATCAAGGAGGTTCACGCAGACTATGACCGCGTGTTCGCCCTGTTCCCGCGCCTTGCCGAACGACGCAAGCAGCGCAGTGAATCCCTTTCCGGCGGTGAACAGCAGATGCTGGCCGTAGGACGTGCGCTCATGTCCAAGTGCAATTTCATCATGCTCGACGAGCCTTCCATGGGTCTCGCCCCGCTCCTGATGTACGATATGTTCCGCACCCTCAAGCAGCTCAACGAGCAGGGACTCACCATCCTGCTCATCGAACAGAACGCAAACCTTGCACTCAAATTCGCACATCGCGGATACGTGCTCGATACCGGAGAAATCGTCGCCAAAGGCTCGTCCGCACAACTTATGGATGATCCCGAGGTCAAGAAGGCGTACCTCGGAGGCTGATTGTACCCGGATGCCTCCGGCGGCCAGAGAAACCTTTGAAAAGGTTTCTCTGGACTCTTCCAAACTTTTTTAGCGGGGCTTCGCCTCTTCGTCAGGCTGTCCCGTTATGAAAATTTAAAGCCCGCAATATCTTCTGAAGATATTGCGGGCTTTGTTGTTTGCCAGTTGAACACTAAAAAAACCAAATGTTAAAAGACAACGAATGCCACTGGAGCCTTACCGGCACTAGTAATGACAATTTCTCGTGTACCACGGCGAAGCTCTATTGAAAGGTTTTGAAAGGGATTCCAAAGGGAAAACTTTTGCAAAAGTTTTCCCTTTGGCCGCCGGAGGCATAACCTTGAATATCCTCATCAAGAAACAAAGTAAGCCGGGGCAACACTGCTTGCAGTGTTGCCCCGGCTCGGCCTGTATAGTCAAAAGGAGGTAGATGAAGCCTTCTTTAATAAACCTTAGCAGCCCGTTGAAATAATCAAAAAACACAGGCTGTTCAAAAATGGTGAGATGCTAGGCGCGAAAAAAGTTCAAGGCCGAAGCGTACTTCCGGTACGTGAGGATTTGAACTTTTTGAAGCAACGACGCAGATCGCCGTTTTTCAACAGCTTGCTAGAGAGGTACGGGCTGATCAAGGGAAGTCTTGGCCTTGATTTCTCCTGTACGTTTTACCACAATTTTCTCTGCGGGAATATCCGCATTGGCATTCCTGAGTGCTGTAGCGACTATCCTGCTGAAATTCGAACAACAGGGCACTTCCATTTCCATAACGGAGACGGACTTGATTCCACTCACACTGAACATCTCGGTCAACCGCTGCACGTAGAGCTCCACATCATCGAACTTGGGGCAACCCATGAGCACCTTTTTGCCCGGCAGGTAGTTCTGGTGATAACCGGGCAGTGATACGGCAACACAGTCTGCGGTGAGCAGCAGGTCCGCTCCCTTGAGAAACGGAGCATCAGCAGGCACCAGCCTGATCTGGATCGGCCAGTGGGTAAGATACGAGGGACCGGACTCCGCAGCCATGCCGGTCGGCACATTGGCCTGCTGGCAGGGAGATGCGGCAGGAGCAAAAGCCTCAATTCTGGAACCGGCACAGCCGCAGCCCCCCTTGGGCTTGGCCTTTGGTGCATCCAGACGCAGGCTTTCAGGCGAAGGCATGTGATTCGGAACCGCCCTGCCCTGCTCGGTAAGCAGTTCCTTTACTGCGTCAGGGTCAAAGTCGTCAGCTTCAACTTCCACAACTTTCAGCGCACCAGTGGGACACTCGCCCAGACATGCGCCAAGCCCGTCGCAATATCTCTCGGCAACCAGTCTGGCCTTGCCGTCAATGATCTGCAGTGCACCCTCTTCACAGCCGGGAACACACTGTCCGCAACCGTTGCACAATTCTTCGTCTATCTGGATTAACTTTCTTCTTACTTTCATTTTCATATCCTCCTCGCCGAGCCTTGTTGGACTCCGGCGGCTCTACAAGGGTTGATTTGCTGCGCTGCGCGCTTTTGACGATCTGATTTCGCCTCCGGCGGCCAAAGGGTCCGCGACCCTTTGGAATCCCTATTAGCGTTCGGGTGTCAATTACAGCTGTGTCATCATAGAATCCCTATTTTGCGGAGCCAATGAATAACCATATTTCAAAATTTATTATAAATCACAAAACGTTTTAATTGTTTTAGACCTTGTCATCTTCTTCAACTGTGCCTCACGAATAAACCGGAAGCGGAAAATTTGTATTAAATGTCAAACGATGCTCTGCCGGGTACGATATAAATCTGGAAGTTAAGTAATAATCATCCGGAACCAAGAGCGAACGCTTATTAAAAGTTTTTGAAGGGGTGGGGTCTGGGGAGGGGAAACTTTTTACAAAAAGTTTCCCCTCCCCAGCCGCCGGAGGCATCCCCTATCCGAGGATAGCCTTCAAATCTTCTTCAGGGGTGCTGATAGGCATAATGTTGAAGTTTTCAACGAGGAAGTTCAGCACGTTGGGGGTTACGAATGCGGGCAGGGAGGGCCCGAGGCGGATGTCCTTGATGCCGAGGTGCAGCAGGGTCAGCAGGATGGAAACCGCCTTCTGCTCGTACCAGGACAGGACCAGGGACAGCGGCAGGTCGTTTACGCCGCATTCGAATGCACCGGCGAGTGCTACTGCAATCTGGATTGCGGAATAGGCATCGTTGCACTGGCCGATATCAAGCAGACGGGGGATGCCGCCAATGTCACCGAGCTTCTTGTCGAAGAAGCGGAACTTTCCGCAGGCAAGGGTCAGGACAATAGTATCAGCAGGGGTCTGCTCAACGAAATCGGTGTAGTAGTTACGTCCGGGCTTGGCTCCGTCACATCCGCCTACGAGGAAGAAGTGCTTGATCGCGCCGGACTTGACACCTTCGATAACCTTGTCGGCAACTCCAAGAACAGTGTTGCGTGCGAACCCGCAGAGAACCGCGCCCTTGTCGGTATCTGCGGCGAAACCGGGCAGAGCCTTGGCCTTTTCGATCACTGCAGAGAAATCGCCGTTGGCGACATGGGTTACACCGGGCCAGCCTACAAGGCCGGTAGTGAAGATGTTGCCCTTGTAGCTTTCAACGGGCTTCTGGATGCAGTTGGTGGTCATGAGGATCGCACCGGGGAACTCTGCAAATTCCTTGGCCTGATTCTGCCATGCGGTACCGTAATGTCCGTAGAAGTGGTCGAACTTCTTCAGCTCGGGATAACCGTGGCAGGGCAGCATTTCGCCGTGGGTGTAAATATTGATGCCTGTTCCTTCGGTCTGTTCAAGAAGCTGGCGCAGATCCTTGAGATCGTGACCGGAAACGAGGATGGCCTTACCGGATTTTGCACCGAGGGGAACTTCGGTGGGTACGGGATGACCGTATGTGCCTGTGTTACCTGCATCGAGCAGTTCCATGGCCTTGAGGTTCATTTCACCACACTTCATGGCGATTCCTACCAGTTCCTCAAGTCCGAGAGTCTGGGGAACGGCGGCAAGGGCTTCATGAATCTGGGCATACAGGTTGTCATCTTCCTGCCCGAGGATGGCAGCATGGTCGGTGTAGGCTGCAACACCCTTGAGGCCGTATACAATGATCTGCTTGAGGGAGCGCAGGTCTTCGTTTGCATCAAATGCGGTTACGGGGAAAGCTTCGCCCTGCCTGCTGAGTTCGGCTGCGGAGCCTGCAACCCTGGTCAGTTCGCCGCAATCAGCCTTAACCTTTGCTGCGAGTTCGTCGCGGGCTGCCGCAACCTTCTTGATGACCGGTACAAATCTTTCGTCATCAAAGTTCACGTTGGTGAGGGTTGAGAAAACTGCTTCGGCGGTAAGGCGGTTTACAGCGTTGGAAACCTCAATACCTTCCTTGCGGGCTGCAGTGGCAACTGTTCCGAGCTCAAAGAGCACCTGAACCAGAAGATCCTGAATAGCGGAAACTTCGCTGGTTTTGCCACATACACCCTTAACGGTGCAGCCCTGTCCCTTTGCTGTCTGTTCACACTGGTTGCAAAACATGTTTAACTCCTTTGCAGGTATTTTGTTTTCTACTTCTTCACTACCGAATATAGAAGTTATCTTTTTAAATATTTGATTCAGATCAAAAGCCATAAAAATTCCTCCACCCTGAAAATACTTTTTGAAGTTTGACCTGAAACGGGTAGGACCGGTACGCCCATCCCGCTTCAGGATTGATTTCCCATTCGTTGAGTCCAAACTAGGGAAACGGAGTCAGAAAGTATTTGATTCAGGTCAAGAGGATGACTTTTTCAAATCTTTTTATTCTTCCCAGTAGATACAGTTGGCAGGGCACAGGTCCATCGCGGACTCAATGCGCTCCTCATCCCCGCCCTCAGGGTTGATTACCTGGGCGATGTCGCCGGGCCCCATAGCAAATACTTCCGGAGCTTCTTCAACACACGCCTCGCAACCTATACAGGCATCAACATCAATGGCTACTGAACGCCCCATATAAAACCTCCTACGGATTATAGAACAAATTAGATGATTCAATTATGAAACTACCACAACCTGCCAAACAGTGAAACATTTTTTGCAAACCATATTGTGTCTTAATTAAGAATAATTACTGGCAATGATTTTGTGAAGTATTTTTGGAGAGATGTGACTATTTTAGAAAACAGATTTTGCATCGTCACGAAGGAACAGGAAGAAACTAAAAAACAGGACCGTTATTAAAGGCAGGAGAGAACTTCGGCAGACAGCCCATTAAATATTAATCAAGCTCAAAAAAATTGAAGCCCCGCAATCCACAAACTGGATGCGAGGCTTCACTATATTGAATCTTAAAAGGCAGTTGTCCTGAACAACCGTATATAACCATCAGATACGGGCAACTCCGAGAAACAGGGCATGGAGCGATACTACCATTACCAGAAACACCTTGCGCGAAATACCAGCGGATAGAAACGGCAACCTGTACCCGATACTTGCGGAGGAGCAGGTTGAGACACAATCCCCGCAAAGTGTGCAGGACAGTCCGGGACGCCCGGCCTCAATATCTGATTTCTTCAACGCATTGTACCGACATGCCTTGCTGCACTTTAGGCATTTGCAACAGTTCGAATCAATCTTCATACGCCATGGAGAAATACGCCCAAGCAGGTTTGAAACAATTCCCATGGGACAGAAGGCCGTACAGTGAACCATCATGCCCATGCGGCGGGAGAATACGAGCATTACCAGAATCCCAACAAGGCCGAATCCTGCTGCCCACCAGACAGCAGTCATGCCCAGAACACCGGCTTCCCTCATGGCCCATGCCGCCCCTACAACAACAAACAGCAGGACCAGCCTCAACCAGATGAGAGTGCCCGGAAATTTGCGCGAAGGCTTTTTACCGGAAACACGGCTGGAAACATCATCCCACGCGCCGATGTAGCACAGGTGACTGCACCATGCCGGACCGACCAGCAATACGGAAACCGTAAACAGAATAGGCATGAAAAACCCGGAGCCCCGGAAAACAGGCCCGGCTGCAATAAGGGCGGGTACGGGCAGGTGCAGTCTGCCGGTCATCAGAAACATTTCCGCTCCGGCAAGCCCGAGTCCCAACTGACCGAAAAATACTAAGGAAAAAAGAGCCCAGATCAGGGGCCGGGTCTTTCTGGAACCATCAGGGTCATACATCCTGCCGCCCACCCACGAGGCATAGAGGGCCAGGGCAAAAATCTCTGCCCTGCCCCAGCCCGGGAAAAAGCGATCAAGCATAAGGATTGGAAATGATACCTTGCTGCGGCAGATTTCCAGCAACAGGGCAGTAAGCAGGAATATGGATGCCCTAAACCATCCCGTTTCAGAGTTCAGGCCGAACCTCTCGCGCCCTGCCGCAGAGAAGGAGTAGGCTGAAGCAAACAGAGTCAGGGCAAAGAGAGCACTCATGATCAAGGCAAGACGCACCCAGTCTCCCCCGGTCCCGACACGCAATCCGATCAGGTCTGCTCCCCTGTCAAGCCAGATGATGGCCCCAAAACCGAGCAGAACTGAGGTCATGTTGCCAACCCAGCGTTCACGGGAGAAGCTCAGCACGGCACAGCCGGACATGAACACAGCCAGCCCCCAGTCCCCTGCCCGCAGCGCATGAGTACCCAGCAACACATATGAAATGACGATCAGGAAAAGACCCAAGATAACTCCTTTAGTAAGGTTTCATGCCTCGGCTCCGCCGGAACGCCGGAAATAACTCATGTATCCAAGGGAATGGACACGATCAATGTAACCCAATGCCATCAATCCTCAAGCAGCTTTTCATAGCCGATGCGGTCCATGATCCAGCCGAAACGCTTGCCATCATCGTAGTTATCCATCCAAAGCCTGAGGGACTTGCTTATTATGCTCAGTACTTCTTCACTGGAATATACGCCGGGAAGCTCCGTACCGAGTCGGGGATGCCTGCCTAGACGCCCGCCAGCCAGCACCCTCCATCCGTTGCGGGAGCATGAAATGACCTCGGTTGGGCAGGAACTCACGCAGAATCCGCAGACAAGGCATTTCTCACGGGTTATCACCACCCGTCCGTCTGTCAGTTCCATGGCCTCGTCTGGACAGGCCCGCACACATTCCTCACAACGGATGCAGTTGTCGTGGTCAATGACAGGCACACAGGACCGGATCAATCCGATGTCTGAAATGTGCGGCCGGGAACAGCCGTTGGGACATGCGGAACCATTCACCGTAAATGCCTTATGGCGATTGATCTTCTCCCCATAACGTTCCCTGAGGAATTCCGGCCATCCGGATTCGTTTACCGTCCTCTCTATTTCCGCAGCAAAACCATCAGACACGAAAAGGGCAAAACGGCATTCTCCGCCTTCAATTCCGCGGCAAATATTTATGGAGGATGTATTATTCATGGAAAAGCTCTCCTGTAAATGTTATCTGGCACTTGTTTTGTTCATACACAAAAAAAATGAACCATTACCTGACTTAAGTCATTTAGCCAATCCGGAAGGATTATAAAAAGCAATTGTAATGAAAAAGACACAAGACTTAGGAAAAATTAATCTGTTCTCCAACCTGTCTCCGGAGCAGCTAGCACGGATTGAATCCGTGGCAATTCCTCGTGAACTGGTAAAGGGCGAACAGATTTTCGTGGCTGGAGAAAAGGCGAAAGGATTTTACAGCATTGTTTCAGGCAAGGTAAAAATCTACCGCGAATCCCTTTCCGGAAAAGAACAGATCATCCATATCTTCGGGCCGGGTGAAATATTCGGTGAAGTTCCCGTATTTCAGGGCAGCAGCTATCCGGCGAGCTCCATGGCCCTGAGCAAGTCGACCCTGCTCTATTTTTCGCGGGACAAATTCGAGTCCATCATAAGGGAAGACCCGGAGCTGGCCATGTCCATGCTGGCCCTGCTTTCAGGACGCCTGCGCCAGATGGTCAACCATGTGGCAGCCCTGAGCCTTGCCGAAGTTCCCGGAAGGCTTGCCAGCTACCTGCTGCTGCTCAAGTCAACCCAGAACTCCAGCATGCTGACTCTTGACCTCCCCAAAGGGCAGATCGCCGCTTATCTGGGGACAATTCAGGAAACGCTCTCGCGCATATTCAAAAAAATGAGCGATCAGGGATTGATCAGGGTGGAAAAAAACACCATTGAAATCATCGACGCTGACAGTCTGGAGCTTATCGCCAGCGGAGAAGAGCAATTATAGTTTGCGCAGAATGAACTCAATGCAGCTTTCACAGACAGGCGTGCGGGTCTGGTCAATCTTTTTCTCGGCCAGACTCATACGGAAAAAGTCTCGCACCACTTCCAGCTTTTCAAGATAAACCTGCCCGCCGAACCCGGTGACCAGATCAAGCACATTAACGGACCTCGGCGACCACGACTGAGTCTTGTAGACGGTAAAAGTCCACTTGTGGTCCCGATTATAGCGGCTGGGCCAGAATCCCTGCTCGTACATATCCTCATCAGGAACGGTTATGATCAGAAATCCGCCGGGCCTGACTATACGAATCCAGTTTTTCAGGGCAATGTTCACATCTTCCAGGTCTTCAAGGCAATGGCTGGAATGCAGAAAGTCGTAGGAACTGTCTGCAACGCCTTCCATGAGCATGGCATCGCCGTCATCCTTGTCCCAGGTCCTGCATGAACGCATACGGGCAAATATTCCGGCATACTGCCCAAGCGGATCGGGACCGCCCCCGACATCTATTCCATCACCCACAAAGAACCGTGTATGAAACGGACCTATGTTAAAACGCCGCTTTGCCGCCTTGCTCTGCTCTTTACCCATATTCAGACCCGAATTATTATGCTGATTATATTTACAGAAAAATAACAAATCTCTATAAACAAAAAAGGCTCAATCCAATTCAGAGGACAGTTACTATCAAATGCGCTGCTTCGCCAGAACTATTGCTTTGGTCACGATGCTGCTCGTTATTGCATTGCTGGCCCCGTCCGTATCACCTGCAGAACCGATCAAGATCCTCGGCAGGGGGCTATACCAGTTGATCCCCACAGATTCCTCCACGCTCAACAAGCAGGTAATGCAGTTAAAGGAATATGCCCTTCTGGAGGAGACTGAGGAAGTAGAAGCAATCATGGGGGCCTCGTTCGGATTCGAATTCTACCTTGAAGGCAACGAACCTGCCACCACAATGCTGCGCATCACCCACCCAAGACTCCCCTCTCCTTCGGGGATAGGATTCACGACCATCCACACTTTCCCTGTCCTGCTTAAGCCGGGAGAGAAATATTTCGCGGGCTGGAATTTTTCCGAAAGCTACGAACTGCAACCCGGAAAATGGAAATTTGAACTGGATTTTCCTGAAAAGGTGGGTTGTGAATTCACAGTGGTTCCGGTGGAAGATCTGGTCTACGACGGCAGCAGACTCAAAGCCCCGGAAGTTCTGCGTCATGAATCGGGGTTGCCGCCGGAATCAACAGCACCCGAATCCCTGCCAGCAGGAGAGATTCTTACCAGATACCTTGTGCGAGGAGGAATTTATCCGAGCTTAAACGAGGCCGAAGAAGGGGCAAAAACAGTCAAGTCGCGGGGCTATGAGCCATTTATCTTTGTCCGGGAAAAACCCGGTCGGCAATTCTGGTACTACCTGTTCATAAAGATGTTTGACTCCGAGCAGGAAGCCACGGATTTCGCTACCGGATACCGGCAGAAATACCGCCGCAAGGCCGTTTCTCAAAAAGTACAGATCAACCTTGCTCCCAGATAGCTTAGCAGGGAAAGCCTCGGGGCCCCCCGGGACTTGATTTTGATGCGTTACGCGCTTTTGGAGATCGTATTTCGCCTCCGGCGGCCAAAGGAGCTCAGCCCCTTTGGAATCCCTATCAGTTTCAGGCTATTGCTTTTGAAACTGCCACATGAAAATTATATTTTGCGAAACTGACCCAACCATTTCACCATCCCCCTCAGGACTTGCTGAAGGAGCACAGGCTACGGATGCAGTGCTTCAATATCTTCCCGAGCCTGCCTTACAAGAGTTGCGATCTGCGGTTTCGAATACTGCCTGTCGGCACCGACCGATTCGCCCTTATGCAGCAGTTCTTCGGTTATGAGGGAAGAAAATAGATAGACGGTCAGGTCTCTCAGGTATGGATCGTCCTTGATCCTGCGGGTCACAGCATGCCCGTCCATGCCCGGCATTTCTATATCGGAAACCACGAGCTGCAGAAAATCGCTGGCCGGACGCCCTGTTTTCTGAGCCATTGCAGACACACCTTCAAGTGCGCTCCATAACTCCAGACCATTGGAATAGGCGCTGACTTCAAATCCGCCCCGCTCTAGTGACTGACGAACCAGATTGCGCATGGAGCGGGAATCATCGGCACACATGGCGGTGTATTTCTTTTCCCTGACCTCTTCAACCTGCATGAACGCAGTATCGCGCTTGCCGGGGCTTATGTCCTCCAAAACCTGCTCAAGGTCGAGAACCTGTAGAATGCGGTCTGGGTTGGTAAGTTTGACCGTTCCTATAATGGTTCCCTCTACAAGACGGGCCATGCCGCCCTGCAGGGATTCAAGCTCCCCCCAGCTTATGCGATGGATCCTATTCACGCCTGAAACAAGAAAGGCGCTGACAACCTCGTTGAATTCGGTAATCAGCACCATGCGATTGTTTCCGCGCACCTTTTCCATCCTCAGCCAGCCGCAGAGGTCAATCAGCGGAATAACCGAGCCCATGTATTCAAACATGCCGAGCACCAGAGGACTCTTGGTGTCGACCATCGCAGTCGCATTCACGGAGGAGTTGCTGCGGCCACGTCCGGAAAAATTCTTCAGGTCCGCTTCCTTGACGATTTTCTTCACTTTGGCAACATTCAGGCCGAAGGACCAACGCTTCAGACTTTCCCCGCTGCCCTCGTCAAGATACAGCTCAAGCAGTTCAACCTCGTTTGTGCCAGCCTTGAGCAGAATATTTGTCCCCGTCATCAAAACCCCTGTCAGTATAGAATACATCCCTGCGGGCCAAGCCCTTTACCAGCCATAAGTAAACACTAACCCCAGCCGTACACTCGCGTCCAGCCCTGTAAGCATAAAAAAATAGATTACAGATTCATTACTGCCCTATCTCTTTCCTGATCTTTCTGTACATGGCCTGAAATACAGTATCCCATTCTCCCGGTTTTTTCTGCCGGAAGAGAGTCATGGTCGGATACCACGGTGAATCTGTCCTCCTGCGCATCCAGCGCCAGTCCGGATTGTAGGGGACGGCCACCCAGACCGGCAGGCCGAGCCCACCGGCAAGATGTGCAATTGAGGTGTCCACGGTAATTATGAGATCCAGTTGCAGCATGACCTTGGCGGTGTCCGCAAAATCATCACACCCTCCTGCCAGTTCCCGTACCAGCACACCGCAGGCGTGCCCTTCGCGCTGAGCTATTTCCGGCCCCTTTTGAAGGGAATAGAGTGTAACGCCCGGAATAGAGGAAAACGTAAGAAACTGTTCAATGCCTATGGAACGATTGTGGTCATTTTTATGGGTCGGTTTACCTGCCCAGGCAATACCTATCTTCTTCCGGGTGCCGGGCGGCACATGGACCGGGAAACCGGCCTGTGCCGGAGGCTTTATGTAGGGACAATGATTGGGAATGGTATCAATATCGTGCTTCATAATGCGCGGCAGGCTCATCAATGGAGCCTGTACATCGAATTCCGGAAGAGGATCTCCGGTACTTAGAATATCATCAAGCCCTTCAAGGCCCTTGAGCAGACTTTTCAGCTCCGGCTGGCATTCCAGCACGACCTTTCCGCCCGCACGGGCAGCTTCCGTGACATAGCGACAGAAATGAAGCGTATCCCCGAACCCCTGTTCGGTGTAAAGAAAAAGCCTCCGACCTTCCAACGGGGATCCGTCCCACAGCAGCTGGCGGAAATGCCGTTCGCGCAGCTCTTCCCTCTGCCAGCGGTATTCGTAAGCCTCAAATCCGTTCAGGAAATCACCTTTGGCAAGCAGAGCCAGAGAACGGTCCCAGTTGATGTTCACATTCCCAGGCTTACGCTTCAGGCAGTAATCAAAAATTCTTATGGATTCATCAAGCTTGCCTAAATCCTGCAGAACCAGTCCCATGTTATAGTATGCATCGTAGAATTTGCGGTCCAGCTCCACTGCCCGGCGGTGACAGCTCACGGCCTCCTTCAGGCGCCCCATGCGCCGAAGCACGTTTCCGAGGTTGCTCCAGCTGCCCGGCGAATCAGGCTTAAGCGCAATGGCCCTGCGGTAACACATTTCCGCAGCCTTGTTTTTATCCTGTGAGCGTAGCGCCACACCGAGATTGGTCCATATGACGGGATCATCAGGTTCCATGGACAGGGCCATGGAATAATGGGTCACTGCCTCGTCGTATTTCCCGGCAGAATGTTTCCTGACCGCTTCCTCGAACGCACGCCGGGCATTAAGAGGCAGGGTATCGATCCACTGTGTTTTTTCGGCCTTCTGATCCGGACTTTCGGCTTTATTACTGATCATCGTTCCCTCATGGAATAGCTCATGGAACCCATGAACGGCTCAAGAATGTATTCCAGCACCGTGCGGGTCCCGATATGAATCCCGGCTATAACCCTTATGCCCGGGAACAGCCTGTAGAAATTGCCGTCATGCTCAAAATAGTCCCGGTCTGTTTCAATAAGTACCCGGTAGAAGGTCAGGCCGCGGTCGGTCGAATCGGCATCCGGACTGATGTTGACTACCTTTCCGTCAAGGTTGCCGAACCGCGATGCATCCCTGGATGCCAGCTTGACCACAACCTTCTGCCCGTCCTTCACATAACCGATGTCACTGATGGGCAGTCTGGCCTCGATGACCAGCTTGTCGCCGGCCGGTACAACATCCATAATCGTCATACCCGGACGCACAACCTCGCCGACACTGACCACGTACAGAGTCTTGACCACCCCGTCGACCGGCGAACGGATGACTGTGCGCTTGAGGTTGTCCTTGAACTTGCGCAGGCGCTGGGAAAACTCTTCAAGCTCCCTGCGGTTTTCCTGAAGTTCCTCGCGAACGGAAGCATAATAGGAGTTGGTGATCTCCTGAATATCGGCCTTTGCCTGGACCAGAGCAGACCTTGCCTTGGCCAGCTTGGCGGTGTCTTCCTCAATCTCCCCCTTGAGCTTGGCCTCTTCCTTGAGAAAACCCAGATGCTTGTAGCGGGAAGTCAGACCGTCGGCCAGCAGTCCGGCGCTGAGCTCAATCTGCTCTCGCAGAAGTTTCAGGCTATCACGGGCATTACGCTGCCGGGAGGTAATCTGCTTTATATCCTGTTCACGCTGCTTGATCTTCTCACCCTCGGATTCAAGGTCACTGGAAAGACGGTCCTTGCGGGTCTGGAAAAGTGCCTGAGACCGCTCCACCAGCACAGGAAAAGCCTGAACAAGATCCTGCGGATATTCCGGCTCGGCAAGCCCCTTGTCCTCAGCCTCCAGTCTGGCTATGTTGACCCGCAGCGAAGTGACCCGCACATCAAGCTCTTCGACGCTGGAGTCGCTGGCAGTGGCTTCGAGCTCCACCAGCTCCTGCCCCTTGGTAACTTCCGCGCCCTCGCGGACGTTGATCTTCAGAATGATCCCGCCCTCGAGATGCTGAACCGGCTTGACCCTTGAACTGGGGATTACCTCACCTTCAGCCTGACTGACGATATCCAGTTCAAAATAACAGGCCCAGCCGAAAAACACGGCACACATAAATACGCACAAAAACAGAAACAGATGAGTCGCAGCCCTGACTTCGCCGGGATAATTCTTTTTCTCGCCCATGATTACTGGACCTCCCCGGTTTCAGGTTCCGAGTCGGACTTCTTTTCGGTATTCCTGTCGGATTCTGCTTTCACACCCGCGCTCTCCCGCTCCTTTCTTGCGTCGGCGGTATAGGAAACCTCCGGCCGGGGTTTGCTGCCAAGATCAATAATTATATCGGCCCGCTGCATGATGCGCATGTCCTGAGTTACTATGATGAGGGTCTTCCTGGCCTTGACCATACTCTGGATGACCATATCCATGATCCGGAGCCCCTCCATGTCGAACCCCTCGGCAGGTTCATCCAGAATGGCAACCGCCCCGCGCACGGAAAGCGCACGGGCAAGCGCCATCCTGCGCCGGATACCCACGGCAAGTTCGGCGCCGCCATTGACAATTTCGGCTTCAAGTCCCTTCACACTTGTGTCCAAATATCGCTTCAATCCGGCGGCTTCGACAATGCGGCGCACCCGCTCGTCATCGAGTCCCGGAGCATTCATGCAGATATTCTCCTTGATCGTTGCGTTCAAAAAAGTCGGTTCCTGCGGCAGGTACATGATCTGGGTCCGCCACCACGGAGCTGACAACTGCCGGATATCCACGCCTCCGGCAAGAATTTGGCCCCGTCCGGGATCAAGCAGCCCCAGCAGCAGACGGACAAGAGTGGTCTTTCCCGAGCCGTTGTGTCCCGTGATAACCATCACATTGCCGGGCCTGAGATCAACATCCAGCCCTTCGAAAAGCGGCCCTGTAGAACCCGGATAGGCAAAACCAAGGTCCTTGATTTCAAGCGCCCCGCGGTAGTCACTCAGAACGGTTCCCGTTTCGGACTCAAGAGGCTGGCGCATGAACTCCTGCAGCGACTGCATCATTGACGCGGCCTGACTGATCATGGCCCGCGACTTCATGAACGAAGCCGAAACAGACAGAGCCTTGCCGGATAAAATGGACACACCGATAAGCCCGCCTGTACTGAGCGATCCGTGAACCACCTCGCGCGCGCCGAGGGCATAGACCAGTACCCGCAAAAGCATGGACAGGCTCTGGAGCATGGCCTGTCCCCTGGTTCCGCTCTGGACCATGTCCTGTTTGATTCTATGTATTTTTTCAGACTGGGCCTGAAACAGTCCTGCCAGATACCCCTTGCCCCCGAAAGCCCTGACCGTATCGGCCCCGGAAATGGCATTGGAAAGGTTGGCCCTGTGCACAACGGACTCGTTACGCATGGCATCATTGAGAAATTTACCTTTGCGCAGCCCCAGCCACCCGGACAGCAGAGTACAGAAAACAGCGGCAAGGGTTATCAGAGCCAGTATCGGACTGAGAAAGAAGACCGCGGCAACAAAAAGGAGAAAGAACGGCATGTCGAGTACGGAACACAGGACTGAAGCATCATACCCCGCCTGAACCGTCTGGATACCGCCCATAAGCTCATGGATTCGTGCAGGGTGAATACGTCCGAGAGTGCTCATACGCGCACGGGCCAGACAGCTCAGCACGGCATCGGAAAGGGCCTTGTCCGGTTCTATATTCACGGCAGAAGCAAGCCTCACCCGGACGATGGTAAAAGCATGTGAAAGGAACCCGGCCACCAGCATACCTGTGGTCAGGGTTATGAGCGTGCCGTCAAAGCCGTAGCCGACGTAACGGTTAAGAACCTGAATGACAAAAATAGGTGAAGCAAGCGAAAGAATATTGATAAATAGCGAGGCCAGCGTGATTTCGAAAGCTAGAAACGGATGCAGCGACAGCCTGCGCAGCAATTCTCTCATCTGTTACGTCCTTTTGCAGCCGGAAGTGAAAATCATCAAAAAAAAGAGAATTCCATGGGCAATGCGCACATGGAATTCTCACAGAACATCATACGTTTATCCTGATACTACTCAAATACGCTGAGATTCATCATTCCCATCTGGTAGAGCAGCCTGTAGGCGAAAATTATATTATCGATGTCCGCAGCAACGCTGGCACTGGTAGCTGTGGAATAGTCACGCTCTCCAACAAGGATGTCCAGAAGCTCGACCTGCTCACCGGTTTCCCTTTTTTTCTTGATAAGCTCAAGAAACTCCGCGGTGATGTTCGCCTGTGTGCGATAAAGCTCGGCGTTCTTACGCAGGGTCATCAGCTCCAGCCATGCATTGCGGACATTTTCCTCGACTGTGCGGCGGGTATCGAGGTCCTGCTTGCGAATTTCGCGCAGATTGGCCTTTGCAGACTGGGCACCTTCATACTCCGAAAGACCGGAAAATCCTGAATAACTGACCTGAAATGTCGCTTTGTTTTCAGTCCTTACCCCGCTTGCTCCCTGGTCCTGTTCCTTTCGCTTGCCCTCAAGCACGAACTCGAACTTGGGATAAAGGGTCGCTTCCTGAACATTAACCTCTTCACCAAGACGGTCCTTGATGTACTGGATCTGAATCAGCATGGGGTTCTGCTTGTTGGCCTGTGCGATGGCATCATCAAGGGTTCCGGGCATGAATCGGGCAGGCATGGTCACAGGAACCATTTTCTTGATCTCATCAGTTGCTATGGGATAGCCGTAAACAGCCTTGAACCGGTTGCGGGCAGTCTCAAGAGCCCTCTCCTGAGTAACACGGTAAGACATTGCCCCGGCCAACTGGGCCTTGATCTGGAGTTCCTTATAGGAAAGTCCGGCCCCGCGTTTTACAAGGGTTTCCTCCATCCCGGAGAGGCGCTTCATGCTCTCTTCGGACTGAATGGCGTACTTCAGGGTTTCCCTGGCCCGGATAAGCCCCATGTATGCTGTAACACCCTCAATTATAAGATCCTGCTTGACCCTTTCTAGGACAGCCTTGTTTTCATTCAGATAAGCCTTGGCACTGTCGATAGAGCCGGGAGTTCCGCCGAAGTCATACAACAGCTGGGTTGCGGTCAGTGACTGTTCATTGCGGTACTTGTTGGTTCCGCCACCGGGCTTATCGATTTCTTCACGCCCGCCCTCCACAGCAACATCAAATGAAGGAGTCCATCCGGACCAGCTCTGCGAGACAAGGTGTTCAGCAGATTCAACACGGGCTTCAACGGCCTTGATGCGGTCATGGGTGGAAAGAAGGTCCTTGAGAATACTGAGCAGATACGGTTTGCCGTCGATCTGATCGGGATTTGTCGCGGTCATCCCTTCCGACATGGCAGGCTGCGCCAGCACTCCGGAAGCGGAAAAAGCCACCATGAACGCTAATACAGCCACAGCAAAAAAACGCTTGAACATCACGACACAAACCCCCGATTTAGCTGAAAAACCACTCGCCTCTGCATTACACATACGAGATTACATCTATCTATATATATAAATTCAATTGAAAAATCCAGATGATTCATACATTATAAGTCGGCATCATTTGTAAAATCTTAACATATTTTCCAACGGGGGCTAGAAAAAAAATGTTGGGCAGATTGAAAAAAATCCTCAGTTCAGACACGTTACTGCTGCTGCTTACCGGCTTCACCGCATCAGTTCTGATCGCCGCAATGTACATTTTCCAGCCGTCCATCCTTCAATTCGTCGATTATAAAATATACGACCAGTTCATGCGCAGCAGTCCTGTGGGGCAGAAGACCAATGTTCCGGCCATTATAGATATTGATGACGAGAGCCTTGCAGAACTCGGCCAGTGGCCATGGCCCCGCTACCGAATGGCCCTGCTGCTGGCAAAAATACAGGAGGCAGGAGCCCTCTCTACCGGACTGGATATTCTTATCGGGGAACCTGACCGTACTTCGCCTGCTACAATTCAGGAAAGCCTGCGTAACGAGCTGGGAGTTACAGTCGATTTCAAGGGTCTCCCGGCCGGACTGATGGACAACGATGAGGTTCTGGCAAGCGTGCTCAGCCAGGGGCGCTACGTTCTGGGTTTCTATTTCGACTTCATTGCCCACGCAAGGGAATCAGACGTCAACGATCAACCCTGCTTCGTAGCCCCGTTACCCATAGCCCAGATCAAATCCAAAGATGCTCCGCCTATTCAAAACCTGACCCTTACCGCACTGGATGCAATCTGCCCGCTGCCTGTTCTGGCAAAGGCCTCCCCCCTGTGCGGATTCTACAACAGCATCACCGACTATGACGGTGTTGTCCGCCGTGTTCCGCTGATTATTACGTGGAACGGCAAGCAGTACCCGAGCCTTGCGCTGGCAACTCTCATGAAGGCAATGGGGCGCAAAAACGTTATCGTCAAAACAAACATCACCGGCATTGAATCCATCAGGCTGGGCAAAACGACCATCCCGGTGGACGCCAAGGGCCAGATGCTGGTCCGTTATCGCGGCGGCATGGAAGAATTCCCCTACTACAGCGCCAAGGACATCCTCAGCGGCAAGGTCGGGGAAAAGGAACTCAAGGGCAAAATCATTTTCATGGGAACTTCGGCCGCAGGTCTGCGCGATCTCAGGGTAACTCCATTTGCTGCTGATTATCCGGGCGTTGAGGTGCATGCCACCATCGTAGACAACATCCTGACACAGGATTTCATCCTTAAACCGGACTGGGTACCCGGTCTGGAACTGCTGCTGGTGCTGGCAGCCGGAATCGCCTCCACCCTGCTGCTGACCTGGACCCGCTCCCTGTGGATGATCCTGCCCATCGCTGGTATGGGAACGGCCATTCTGTTCGGTTCGCTGTACATTTTCCGGGAATACAACGCCTACCTGACCCCCATGTACTCCCTTATTGCACTGGGCCTCAACTTCACCATGCTGACCCTGATCAAGTTCTGGCGCGAGGAAGGACAGAAAAAATTCCTGCAGGCAACCTTCTCATCATATCTGGCCCCGGAACTCATTGACGAGATGTTCTCCAACCGCGAAATGCCCGAGCTCGGCGGCGAAGCAAGGCAGATCACCGCCTACTTCACCGACATCCAGAGCTTCTCCACCTTCTCTGAAAAGCTCACCGCACCGCAGCTTGTTGAACTGCTTAACGAATACCTTTCGGCCATGACCGATATCCTCATCGAGGAAAGGGGAACACTCGACAAGTACGAGGGTGACGCCATCATCGCCTTCTTTGGTGCTCCCATGGATGTACCAGACCACGCCCTGCGCGCCTGCCGTGTAGCCGTTCGCATGCAGAACGCCAACAACGAGCTGCGCGATAAATGGTCCAAGGAATACCAGCTCCCCGAAGAACCGGACCGCAACACCAAGGGATTCCCGGAAGATCAATGGGCCAAGGGCGAGAAATGGCCCAAGGTAGTCCATAAGATGCGTACCAGAATCGGGGTTAACTCCGGCGAGATCGTGGTAGGTAACATGGGTTCGTCCATGCGCATGAACTACACCATGATGGGCGACTCGGTTAACCTCGCCGCCCGTCTGGAAGAAGGTGCCAAACAGTTCGGCATATTCACCGCGGTCAGCCATTTCACGCTGGAGCAGGAAGTGGAGGTCGAAGGCCGGATTTACAAAGTAATGGATCTGGTTGAAGCGCGCCTCATCGACAACATTCAGGTTGTCGGGAAGAACGAGCCCGTGCGCATCTACGAGCTGGTCGCCATGAAAGGCGAACTGACCGAAAAGGAACAGACCCTCTTCGACCTTTTCGCCAAGGCACGCGAGGAATATGTTGCCACGAACTGGGACAAGGCCATCGAACTGTACACTGAGGCCAACAAATACGAGCGGTTTGACGACACCAAGTTCACTCCCTGTGATGTATTCATCAAGCGCGCGCAGGAGCATAAGCTCAACCCGCCGGTACCAGAAGGTGAGGTCTGGGATGGGGTTTATCGGATGACTAAAAAGTAGGAACACATCTTTCGATTTACCTGTGAAACACTTAATCAGGCCAAGATGAATCAAAACCCTCCCCCGCCGCACCAAACGACAAGGGAGGGTTTATTTGTATCCGCAGGCATTACCAATAAACAGCAATACCTATAAGTCTATGTCAATCCGAACTCTCAGGGACCCCAAAGGGGCTTAGCACTTCCGGTCCCGCTGAAGACATCCTCGGAGAGCCGCCGAAGGCATCCTCAATTCTAAAAGAACGCATCAAATCCCTACTTAACCCGGAAAACCCGCGCACCCTCGGCACTGTCTTCCACGTTGAAACCCAGCTCCATCAATTTATCACGCAACGCATCGGCGGTGGTGAAATCCTTTTTGACACGGGCAAGTTCGCGCTGTTCGAGCAGATCCTTTGCATCTTCAGGCAGCGCAACAAACGGAACCGGCATGGCGTCATGGTCGAGAATTCCGAGAATCTCGTCAACTTCAAGAAGCTGATCAAGGCAGAACCTTGCTTCACGACCAACAAGCTTCCCGGCGCTGAGCAGGGAGTTGATGGTCTTGGTGAAGCTGAACAGGATAGGCCAGAAGCGGTGCAGCTTGAGGTTGTCGTTAAGTGCCTGCGAAAGTCCGCTCTTGAGGGTAAACACCTCCTGATCAATATCCTCGGACACTTCACCGGAATCCCCTGCTACAACACTCAGGCCTGCGGCAAGCTCCTGTACCCGCTGCTGGTTCTTGACCCACATGGATACCGCCTGATCACTGCAGACCAGCGGCTTCTTGTAGGACGAAGACAGCATCCACATACGCACAGCCATGGGCTGCCCGGCCTTTTCGATCAGCTCGTCTACACAGGGAAGCACGGAACCGCCGGGAAGTACCGGCTGGGCCACCATCCAGACCTGCGGTGAAACCCCGGCCCCGGCCCAGATGGCACGCAGATTCTCAAGATGCGGGAAACGGTGGATTTCCCCGGCCAGAAGCAGGCTTACACCGGGCAGGCCTTCAAGGGCGGTAACCGCCTGCTGCATGAACCAGCTGGGCCGCACATTGCCCCACTCGGTCTCGATGATATCACCGAGCTTGAGATCCTGCAGTGTCGCCCGCTTGAGCAGGGTGAAATCACGCGGATTCTCTTTTACGTAATCATCCATATCCACGGTCTTGCCGAGGCTGACCTTGTCGATGTCCATGTTGGACATCTTGCCATACCCCTTGTCTCGGGAGATATCGAAATAGACCGAGCGCAGCTTCTCATAGGCCAGTCCGCGCGCCAGCAGTGTCCGGCAGAGCTCAACCGTGCGGTCAATGGATTCGGAAGAACGCTCGAAGCGCATGGTCTTGCGCACCCCAAGCAGGTCCGCGGCCTTGCGCATGGCCGTGGCAACCTCGGTGGAAAATGTTCCACGGGCAACACCGCGTTCGCGGGAAGCCGCAAGGGTCTGATCTTCAAGGTCCGCCAGACCGACCAGAGCCGAAACCTTGGCTCCCTCGCGCTCAAGATGGCGTGCCATTACATCAAGCATAATGATGCGCCGGAACGCTTCGGGATCATAGGGATTGTCAAAGGACGGCCCCATGGTGAACAGCCCGGTCTCGGCCTCGGAGATGGACAGGACTTTATCATCTCCAGTGCACTGGTCAAAAATCTTGGGGCCCTTGAGTACCTGCGGGCGGAACAGCGGAGTGGAAAGGTATCTCTCCCCGCCATCGGGAAAAATGGTCACAACAAGGCCGTCCTTAAGCTCGGAAGCGATGGCCGCAGCTCCGGCCATGGCTGCACCGGAACTCATGCCCACGAACACCCCCTCTTCGCGGGCAAGGCGGCGGCAGGCCTCAAAGGCATCATTATCCTGCACCCGGATGACCCGGTCCAGCTTCTGCTTGTCATAGATGCCGGGAGGATAGGATTCCTGCATGTTCTTCAGGCCCTGTATCTTGTGCCCCGGCTCAGGCTCAACGGCAATCATCTGGATGTCCTTGTTCAACTCCTTTAGCCGCTTGGTGATGCCCATCACCGTTCCTGTAGTTCCTAGACAGGCCACAACATGGGTAACCCTGCCACCGGTCTGGTCCCAGATTTCCTGTCCGGTTCCGTAATAATGGGCGTCGATTGAAGCCTCGTTATTGTACTGATCCATGAGCAGGTATTTTTCCGGTTCCTCGCGGTAATACCGGTAGGCCAGTTCAATGGCCCCGTCAGTGGCAAGATGTCCGGGGGTGAGCAGGATCTCGGCCCCATAGGCGCGCATGATCATCTTGCGTTCCTCGGAAGCTGTCTCGGGCATGATCAGCATGAGCTTGTAGCCCTTGACCGCGCAGGCCATGGCCAGACCGATCCCGGTATTGCCGGAGGTGGCCTCGATAATGATCTTGTCTGGAGTGAGTTCCCCGGATTCCTCCGCTTTGCGGATCATGGCTCCGGCAGCACGGTCCTTAATGGACCCGCCCGGGTTCATGGACTCCAGCTTAGCCAGAATCTTGACATTTTTATTCGGATTAAGGCCCCGCATCTCGACAAGAGGGGTTCCACCGACAAGTTCAAGAATATCACGAGCAAACATATTTATTCATCCCTTTCAACAGGTTATCATTAAGAAAATGGGTCACGACATCGTCCTGTTTCACTTGGCAACATTTTTGCAAATGAAGGCAGAGAGAAGATCAGTGCAGCGTTTCAAGGCCGGGATAAGGAATGAACCCGGTACGCTTCAGAATCCAATGAAAATAACAGTCTGCCAAGGACGGAACCAATGTCAGCTTATCCTTTTCTTAAAGACAACATCGAAGCACTTGCAACATACAACCCGCCCTTTTACGCCTGGCTGAGCAGTCAGGTTATTGACGAAGAGAAGCTTAAGAACTCACTCTTCAAGAATAAGTGGAATATTCTCGACTGGAAAATGGAAAACGGAAGCGGACTGTTCGAAGCTGTCATGCCCAACATGATCTACAAGAGCTGGGAGGTAACCGAAAAGGCTGAAACCAGCGCGACCTTTATTGTCGGCTGCAACGTTGGCTACGGTGTAAACCACGTGCTCATGAGCACCCCCGACTCCCATAAGGTAATCATCTCGGAACCCAATCCCGAGATGTTGCTGGCCTGTCTGGGGCAGTCCGACTACCGGCCCTTCATGGAAAAGGGCAAGCTCCATTTCTGCACTGTCGACGAAAACTCACTGATGAGTATCATTAAAGAACTCGACCTTCAATTCGTATACGGTAAAATATATCTGAGGCTCGACCTGCCCAGCCAGCAGATCGGACCGGAATACGCCCGCTGGGCCGCGACAATCCGCAACAAGATGGAATCCTTCTCAGTGGAGATGACCACCCTGAGACTCAAGCAGGACGTCATGGTCGGCAACGAGCTGGATAACTTTTCCCGGATTCTTGAAGACGGCAGCATCAGCCCCCTGAAAGGAGCCGGAAAGGGGCTCGGCGCGGTAATCCTCGGCGCCGGTCCTTCACTGGGTGAATTCGGACCCGAGCTGGCCAAAAATCCCGGCCATGCCGTCTATGTAACCTCGCTTCAGGGTCTCCCAGCAGTTCACAAAACAGGCATAAAGCCCCACTTCTGCATCGGCATCGACTACAACGCCTCCATGGCCCGCGTCTACCAGCAGCTCGATAAGGAGTGGGCCAAGGACATTCCGCTCATCTATTCCACAAAGCTGGACAAGAAGGTTCTGGACGAATACCCCGGACCCACCATCCCCATGTGGACCATGGGTGGACTAGGCACCTTCGCCCTCAACCAGCATGAAGAAGTTTTCGACGCGGGAAGTAACGTCAGCGTCACCCTTGCACGTTTTCTGGACTGGTGCGGATTCAATCACATACTTCTGGTCGGACAGGATTTCGCATGGAAGGGAAAAGTCTCACACGCGGCAGGACACCAGAACTCAGGTGCTATGTACAACAAGGGCATCATCGTCAATCTCAAGAATGCCGATGGAGAAGATATTACCTCAACCATCCAGTACATGTCCTCCAAACGGGAAATGGAAGACGACATCAAGAAGATCTCCACCCCGATCTTCAATCTTTACGGAGGTTGTGCGGTAATTGAGGGAGCCCGCAACGTGGATCTGCAGAAGGTTCACATGGACGGACTTCTGTCTTCCGCCCCGGGACGCATGGACTACTTCAAGACCGCCATGAACATGGCCAGAGTTCCCAAGGAATTCCCCATGTTCGAAGCCAGAAGCCCCAAATGGACAACTTCGCTGAACCGTGTGACCAAGCGGATGGAAAAGCTTTTCCGCAAGCACTCGGCGAATCAGGTCGAAATCCACAAGGCCATGCATGAAGTGTATTTCTTTATCCGTCAGGACCCGCTCTACCTGCCCTATCTCTACAACGAGATTCTGGATATAGCCGGACTGGCAAGGGCGAAGTCAAGCTACGAGCCCAAAGACCTGTCTCACTACAAACAGGTCATCAAAAAGACGCTGAAGAAAGTCCGCCACATGGACCGCTGCCTGTGCGTAAATGAGAGGAAAAAGGCCGCCTGAAAGGAAGGGTCGGACTCGGAAGTATAATTTTCAAAAAAACAATCCATCATCCGTGAAAACCCCTGCTGTATCTGCCCGCAGCAGGGGTTTTCCAATTTAGTAACGAAAACAGACATCAGTAAACAATTATAGATTGACCTCAACTTAAATCCAGACTACATGATTGTCAAAATCAAAATAACTTAAACATAAGTTTTAAGGAGAGCTCATGAAACGTTTCTTTAGGATTATGGCAATTTGTTTGTTTGTTGTGGCTTTTAGTGGGCAGGCTATGGCTGTTAATGGTTTTAAAGCACAAGGCAGTGCAACCATACCTGGCATCATGTACTACTATACAGACTCCAACACATGGAGTTTGCCATATATAATGTTGACAAACACTTCGAGTACTTCTGTCAACTGTCAAGTCAATGTATATGGTTCTGAAGGAGAAGATTTAGGTGCTGCTGCTCTTGTAGCCAAGGGAGGAACGAACTGGATAACAATATTAAACGGCCCAGGTATTTTTGAAATTCCTCCACACTCAACAAGATGCTATATTTTGCATTTTCCAGCATCTCCATATTACACATATGCTCACGCCATTGTTGAATGGAACTCAAATGACCAATTTCAAAAGAATGCACTTATCGGAAGCTGTGAACTACGCAACAAAAACCAAGGAATAGTAACAACGTCATATCTCCCTGTTAACAACGGCAATCCTTTCTAAATAGACATGGGTAGCCCTTTTGGGCTACCCATTCTAAAATCATCACAACATATCCACCTATACTATAGCCGGTAAGATAGGGCATTAAGCCACCATCGATTAAAGACAAATATATCGTGTAATCCCAATTTAGCTCATATCTACCATAGAATCCCTTCAGAAACAGCTCTCCAACTCACAAACCAGAAATACACAACCGGGAAAGAAACATCCGCTTAGCTTAAATACCCAGTATTGACTTGAACACCGCGCCCGCGAAGTGTAAACCGTGCCCATGAGCGAGCAAAACAAAGACAAACCATATTTCACGGAAGACGGGACTCTGGTCATTCCATTTTCCTGCCCGGACCATAGTTACAAATACTGGAAAATGGAAGGCGAGAAGCTTTCCGAAGTACTCTCTGAACTGGGTGCGGACAGAGAAACATGGAAAAAGTTCACTGCGGACCCTTTCCCCGAAGACGTGCCTCCCAAGGCCGAATCAGACAGTGACGAGGATCAGTAGTTGACCGCGTTCATATACAGATACCCAACTCTCTGCCATTTCATACTGGGCTCCCTGCCCCTGCTGCTGATTCTGGGCATTGTCCATTTCAACTTCGGCAGCGAGGTTGAGGCCAGCGCATGGTTCAGGGAACATGCTGCGGCCAACCCGGACCTGAAAGCATTCGCCCGGATTCTCACAGACTGGGGCAACGCGGTCTTTTACCCGATTTACCTGTGGTTTCTCGTCACCGGAATCAGGATGCGCAAGACCTCCACGTCGCGCCTGAGATTCGCGCTCGTCTTTCTGGCGGTACAGCTGACCGTGAGCCTTTTGCTGGTGCGATTCATGAAAATCGCCATCGGCAAGCCGCGCCCGGACGAAGGGGGGCTTTTCCATCCATGGTCCACCAGAGGGGTGCACCACTCCATGCCTTCCGGGCATACAACCGAAATTTACGGGGCCGCCATGCCCCTTGTTTTCAGATACCGGCAATTCCTGCTTACTTTGCTGCTGGGCCTGTTCGCCGCAGCAGTGGCCTTCAGCCGCATCTACCTGAGCTGGCACTATCCAAGCGATGTTCTCTGCGGATGGATGATCGGCTCCGTGGCAGGGCTGGCTATTCACCTTTTCTCAAAAGAGGATTGATCACATGCGCTATGAAAAACCGTCCCTCATCTGGGACACTATGGAGGACCATCCCTGGCTCTCCGTCCTATCCCTTCTCTTCCTGCAATCCATCTTCACCATGGACTACCGCTCACTGTGGTTCTCAGACGAAGTCCGCTATGCCAACGTCTACCACCAGATGAAAGATGCCGGGCACTGGCTGGTCATGTACCTTAACGGGGTGGCCTATCCGGACAAGCCGCCGGTATATTTCTGGTTCCTGTCCCTTATCGATGCCGTCACCCCGGCGGAGGGAAGCGCGGTATTCTTCCTCGGGTCCGCTGTTTCTGCGGCAATATTCCTGATCTCAACCGTTGCCCTTGCCAGAACTCTGGGCTGTGGAAAGAAAACATCCCTTGCCACCGGACTGGTGCTGCTGACCAACATTTTCTTTGTCGGCATCGCCCATTATTCACGCATGGACCTGCTCTTCGGCAGTTTCATCATCTGGGCGAACATCTGCCTGTACAAAGGATTTCACAGCCGCGACACAGCCAGATGGTTTATCGGAGCTTTCCTGCTGATGGGCATCGCCACCCTGACCAAAGGTCCGCTGGGGCTTATCTTCCCGCTTCTGACCTCGGTCTGCTTTCTGGGCTGGAAAAAACGGGTCCGTCTGCTCAAGGACAGGAACCTGCTCAAGGGGGTCGGAGTACTGCTGGCAATTATTGTGGCATGGATCATCGGTGCACTGATTGTTGACGGCAGCTCTTTCATCCACAACATCTTCTACAAACAGATATACGAACGTGCGGTAAGCTCCTTTCACCATGAGGAACCCTTCCAGTACTACCTGATCGCCTTTCCGCTGGCATGGCTGCCATGGACCATGGCCCTGTTCGCCCTGCCGATCAGAAAACTGTTCACCACGGATCACTGGACAAAGGTCTTCGCCTGCAGGACAGCCGAGTCCACCGACGGACGCGACTGGGCCTGGATCATGTTCATCAGCGGCTTCGTGCTGCTCTCCTGCCTGAGCATCAAGGTACTGATCTACATCCTGCCCCTGTTCGCCCCGCTGGCGGTGCTGACAGCAAAAGGACTGCTCGGAGAAAACGGTGCCGATCCGGTCATCAACTCGAAAAGGCTTTGGACCGCGATTGCAGGTGTCTACCTGCTCATCGCCGTTGCCGCACCTTTTGCAGAAGCATTCTTCCCCTTTGATTTCGCCCTGCGCGGAATCGGTTTCACTGTGCTGATTCTGGGACTGGGCGGACTTGGACTTCTGGCCCTGAAGAAATCAGGCGCCAGACGCGGGCTGCTGATGATGGCGGTCACAATGGTGCTCTGGCTCCAGCCGCTGGCCCTCTACACCCTGCCTTCCCTCGACCCGCTAATGAGCCCCCGCCAGACCGGCGAACTCATGAAACAGTACGTGGAGCAGGGCAGCTACCCGCTGGCCCACAAGATCTACTCCGGTATATTCTCATACTATGCCGGAACCGACATCCACGAGACCAGCGACCTTGCAGAGATCGAGTCCATCCTGAACGAGAAGGAGAGTGTTATTCTGGTCATGCAGAAAAAATACTATGACAAATGGGAAAACAAACCCGAAGGCATACAGGTCATCAATGAACAGTTCATTTCAGACCGACCTTACGTGCTGATAAAAAAATAAAAAACGCAAATGTCCCCCGTTTCGAATGACCGGAACGGGGGACATTTGCGTTTATACCCCTGAACGTCCCTCAATATAAAAACGGGATAGCCGTCCCCGCCAAAAAGGCTTAGAGAGACATGTGCGAAAGCGCTCCAACTCTTTCCCGAACACACTTCGCTTCAATTCTTCAGCCCAAAACAATGTTACTTGACCGAGCCTGTTATAATTTGTTCACGGTTTTTCTGGCTGATTGACATTTTCAAAAGCATTGCACCATGATAAGATCAAGCAGAAGCCGAAGATCGCATGTCAGCAGAAAAGACTTGAAGACTGAAGGAGAACCTGATGGGCAAATCAAAAAACATTCTCTTCATTGATGAGAACGCGGAACAGCTTCAGCTTCTGTCCAAGCAGCTTACCCCCCTGCAGAAACGCTGGAACATCTGTTTTGCAAGCAATGCAGATGAAGCCAGCGACCACATCCTGACCAGACCTTTCGACATAGTTATCACCGACATCCGCATGACCGGGTTTGAAGAGGGAGCACTGTTGCAGCTGATCAAGGCCCAGCAGCCCGGAGCACTGCGCTTCATCACATCTGAGGATGTAAGCGCTGAAAATTTTATTGATTATGTAAGCTTTGCCCACCAGTTCATAACCAAGCCGTACAATCCGTCTGAACTTCTCGGAAAAATTAAAAAATGCCTGCGCCTGAAGAACATCTTTCTTAATGAGCGTGCGGCTAAAGCCATTGCCGCCATTGAAGAACTGCCTACCCTTCCAGATCTTTACTTCAGGCTGGAAAACGAGCTTAGGAAAGAGGATGTATCGATAAGTGCTGTCGGCAGCATAATCAGCGAAGACATGAGTATGACGGCCGGAATCCTGAAGATCGTCAACTCTCCTTTCTTCGGTCTTTTCTCCAAAATAAACAATCCTGAACAGGCCGTCACAATGCTTGGTCTGGATGCACTGAAAGGGATTGTTGTCGGCATGTACCTGTTCAACGCAAGCGCTTCAAAAAACATTGATTTTTCAATTGCAGCCCTGAGCAGACACTGCCAGTACACCGGGTTGCTGGCCCGCTCCATAGCCAAAGCTGAAAACGCCGGAAGTGAACAGGTCGAGCACGCCTTTCTGGCCGGTTTTCTGCACGACATCGGCAAGCTGGTGCTGGCTACCGCCTACACGGAAGAATATCGCATGATCCTTGGTGTAGTCCGGGAAGACAACATTCCGATCCAGGATGCGGAAAAGGATATTCTCGGTTTTACACACGCGGAAGTGGGAGCCTATCTGCTGGCTATCTGGGGATTTAATGAAGATGTGGTAGAGGCAGTATACTGCCACCATGAGCCGGCAAAACTGGGAAGCACGGACCTCAGCCCGTCGGTAGCAGTGCATGTTGCCAATTCATTCGACCACGAACTGAGAGTACGCAACAGTGATTACGCTCCGCATCTTCTGGATGCGACATGGCTTGAACAGCACGGATACTCCAACAGGCTGGTCAACTGGCTGGAACTGTGTGCGGAACAGATGGAGGACGATACTGGAATTATTTGACCCCGGTATCGCCCTGAACATTACTGTTTTACTTTCTTGAGGCGTACGGCTGTGCCGTAGCAGGAGTAGAACTTGTCTCCCTCTGGATGAAACGAAACCGACTCGCGGTAACATAGGATGGCATCTGCATTGGCATCAATGGCCTGTGCAATCAGCCCATAAAACGCATTATCAAAATTGTAGCTTCTGCAGACAATAAGCCCGAAGGTTCCGACAACCTCGCGATTGGGAACCATCTCCGTAGTCACAATCTTTACCCTGCCACCGAGGTAAAGGTTACGGGCCATTTCAAGCCGCTGATCCTTTTTGGCATCTTCCACGGACATGCGTTCTTTGCGGCTGGGCGAACCGAACATTAAAGCCATATGTGAATTCCTTTTTTAACAGACAGTTTGGAAATGAATTTCTGCCTCATTTATGAAACTATTTCAACTTTATAAATTTGTATAATTCCGGCAAGAAACATCACTCGCATTGCTGCCGCAATTGTCCTCTCCGCGAACAAATCAGGAGCACTCAGCTGCAAGTTTCTTGATAGCCTGTGCAAGTAATTCCAACTGTTCACAGGTCTTCTCAAGCGCGCCAACAGCCTCTTCTTTCAGGTCGGACTTGCAGGCCTTTTCAAGGCTCAGGGCTGCTGCAGACAGACCCATGGCCGAAATATTGGCTGCAGAACCTTTTAAAGTATGGGCCTTATCCCCAGCCTCCTTGAGTCTGTCCTCGGCAAGCAGTCCCTGCATCACTTGGCAGAAGTCAGCATTGTACTCTTCAAAATTTTTCAGAATACTCATCAGGATGTCCATGTCTCCGCCGATCCTGTCCAGAACTTCGCCGACGTCAATTATTCCTGACTTATCCTGCGGGGCAGCTTCCACCTGCTGTGGTTGTTCAGGACTTGCTTTGCTGACAGTCGAAGGCTGCATTCCCTTTCTGTGCAGAAAGACCCGGATAGTGCTGATAAGCTGATTTTTGTCAACCGGCTTGGGTACATAATCGTCCATGCCGGCCAGCAGGCATTTTTCCTTGTCACCGCGCATGGCATGTGCAGTCATGGCGATAATGGGCAGATCGTTAAGCCCCAGTTCATTACGGATTATTCCGGTGGCTTCGTACCCGTCCATCTCCGGCATCTGAATATCCATCAGCACCAGATCGTATGAATCGGACTTAAGCATGTCCACTGCAATACGCCCGTTCATAGCCGACTTCAGTTCAAGCCCGGTCGGGGCAAGGATCTGCTCCGCCACCTGCTGGTTTATGGGGTTGTCCTCCACCAGCAGGGCTCTGAAGCCTTTGAATTCATCCTCAATCTGCAGACTTGGTTCATAAATGTAGTCCGCGTGAACTTCATACCCGAAAATATTAAGGATAGTATCAAAAAGGGGTGCCTGACGAATAGGCTTGGCCATAAGCTTATTGATTCCGGCCGCGTTGGCCTTGGCAAGAGCCTCATCCACTTCCGTCGATGTTATCATAAGGATCGGCAGTTCCTTGGCCGAGTATTTACGCCTTATGCGCTTGCAGGCCTCATCCCCGTCCATGCCCGGCAGTCTGAGGTCGACCAGCATGAGTTTGAAAGACCCTTCAGACCTGTTATCCAGAATTTCGAAGGCCTCTTCGGCCGAGGACGCAGCCACAGGCTTGAGCCCGAACTGCCTGAGGTAACGGGAGACAACACTTCTGACGGCAAGATTGTCATCAACGACAAGAACGGAAGCCCCCTGAAGAGCTTCGGGCAGGGAAAAATCCGTTGCCGAAGCGTCCGGGGCCACTTCAGGAACTATGGTGAAGAAAAAGGAACTTCCTTCACCCGGCTTACTCCTGACCCAGATGTTCCCTCCCATGAGATCCACAATACGCTTTGATATGGTCAGGCCCAGCCCGGTACCGCCGTACCTGCGTGTTGTAGAACCGTCAGCCTGCTTGAAGGCCTCGAACAGGTGCGGCTGAATATCTTCCGGAATTCCGATACCGGTATCCTTGATAGCGAAAACGATCTCCGCCTTTTTACCGGCCACCATATCCGACGTAACAGTTACCGTAATATCCCCCTGGTGGGTGAACTTGAAAGCGTTCGCAATCAGGTTGATCAGAACCTGTCGCAGCCTCAAGGGGTCGCCGATGATCCTCTTCGGAACGTCCGGGCGGATGTCAATGACCAGCTCGGTCTTCGAGGCAACCATCTGGTCGACAAACAGATCCGAAACATCGTGGATAAGCTGATGAAGATTGAAATTGACCTCTTCAAGAGTAAGCTTTCCGGCCTCAATCTTGGAAAAATCGAGAATATCGTTGATCAGGCGCAAAAGCACCCGACCGGAGCTGACAATAATTTTCAGAAATTCGCGCTGCTTTGAAGTAAGTTCCGTGCCCATGGTCAGGTCGGCCATACCGATAATTGCGTTCATGGGGGTACGAATCTCATGGCTCACATTAGCCATGAACTGGCTTTTGGATTTTGATGCAGCCTCTGCCGCATCCCTGGCGTGTTCTAGTTCCCGGTTGATCTGTTTCAATTCCCGGTAGCTGTTCTCAAGGTTCCTGTTGCTCTGATAAATCTTCTCCTGCAACTGGCCACTGTATTCCTTGAGTTTCTGGTCCTGTTCCTCAATCTGCTGAAGCATGTTGTTGAAGTTGTCCAGCAGGGTTTTCATCTCTCCCTGCGACTTGAAGTTGACCCGCGCGCTGTAGTTTTTATCAACTGAAATACGTCTGGCAGTCTGGGTAAGCTTGATGATGGGCGTGATGAGAATTCGCCGCATAGTTACAAACAGGGTGACCATGAGCAGCACCACCAGAAACATTGTCCTGAGCAGTGAATTGAGCAGAGAGTGGTAAAGCTCGTCTTCAATGAATTTTGGGGTAAGAAAGATTTCCACAGCACCGATGGGCTGATTCATGATGGTTATCTCAGCCTTGCGCTTGATGAGCTTGCCCTTGGGCCATTCGCTGAAATCAGCAAGATTCCAGTCCTCATCGCGGATCTTGCCCGCAAAAACATTCTGCCCGTTATCCTCGGTGACAAGAATCGCCTTGATACGCTTGTCATTCATTTCGGAGAGGATAATACGGTTGATGGCCGCCTGATCAACGTTCCACAAGGGAGTAATCAGAGACTCCGAGAGCCTTTCCACCAGCCCGTCAGCTTTTTCGTTGATTTCCTGAAGCATATCGTTACGCATTGAGCTGTAATCATATGCCCCGGAAATAACAAATGTAATGAGGGAGATGAATATGATTAGCAGGCCGATGCGAGTCTGGACTTTGTCTATCTTAAACAATTTTAAAACCTTGCCGGTCAATACGTTGTTATTCGATACTTTTGGAATGGATATAGACAACGGTTTAGCATTGCAGCATATTCGTTGCAACAGAACTTTTCTGATTAATAGGAAACAGCTTCGATTTAATGGACAAGCCTCCGTGCAGACGTTACTTAATGCCCATCAGAAAATATGAGGAAGGTCTTGAACCTATGAAAATAGCCCTGTTGCAGCTGAACCTGACCGTCGGTGATATTGAAGGAAACATGCGCCTGATCCTTGACGGCGTGACGAAGGCCGCCGCCCGCGGAGCGGAACTGTGTATAACCTCCGAGCTGGCCATAACCGGTTATCCGCCGCGTGACCTTCTGCTCAATGCGGATTTCGTCACCCGGTGCCGGGACGCAGTTACCGAACTGTCCCGCCGACTTCCCGAAGGAATTGCCCTTCTTGTCGGAGGCGTGGACCTGAACCACGACCGTACCGGAAATCCCCTGCGCAATGCCGCATGGCTCATAAAACGCGACACCGCTCCAGAAGTCTTCTACAAATGGCTGCTGCCCACCTACGATGTATTTGATGAACAGCGCTACTTCGAGCCTTCCGCTGGCATAAACCATTTCGAGTTCAATGGGGTGCGTTTCGGAGTGACCATCTGCGAGGATGTCTGGAATGACCGCGAAGAAAACTCCCACAAACGGTACGGCAGCAACCCCATTCCGGACATTATGAAACTTGAACCGGATGTGCTGCTCAACCTTTCCGCTTCCCCGTTCAATATCGGCAAGCAGACTGCCCGTGAAAAGCTGCTCGGTGATATAGCCGCCAAATATGGCGTTCCGGTGTTCTATGCCAACCAGGTTGGCGGAAACGATGATCTTGTCTTTGACGGCAGAAGCTGCGCTGTCACCCCGGACGGGAAATTGTCCGCAAGGGGTAAAGGCTTTGCCGAGGATGTCGTCATAGTAAATACAGACGGTTCAGGCGGCATAATTGAAGAGGACGATTTCTGCGAGGAATCCGAAGCATGGCGGGCCATGGTTCTGGGACTGAACAACTACCTCTCGAAAACCGGCTTTACCAAGGTGGTACTCGGTCTTTCCGGCGGCATAGACTCCGCCCTGACCGCCGCAGTGGCCGCCGAAGCTCTCGGACCGGAGAATGTGACCGGTGTGCTCATGCCCTCACCCTACTCCAGCAAAGGAAGCGTGGACGATTCCATCTCGCTGGTAAAAAATCTGGGCATCAATTCCACCACCATCCCCATCAGCAACCTGATGAAGGAATTTGAGCTGGCATTGGCACCAACATTTGAAGGACTGCCCGCCAACGTCACCGAAGAAAACATCCAGTCCCGCATCCGCGGCAATCTGGTCATGGCCATTTCCAACAAGATGGGCGCACTGCTGGTCACCACCGGAAACAAAAGCGAACTGGCCGTCGGTTACTGCACCATCTACGGAGATATGGCCGGAGGACTGGCCGTAATTTCCGACCTCTACAAGACACTTGTATTCCGGATATGCCGCTGGCTCAACGAACAGGGACGCGGTGAAATCATCCCTGTACCCATCATCGAAAAACCGCCGTCCGCAGAACTGCGCCCAGGCCAGAAAGACGAAGATTCCCTGCCGCCCTATGATATTCTCGACCGCATCATCGAGCTGCGAGTGGAACAGCACCTGGCGGAAAGCGAAATCATCGCCGAAACCGGCTACGACCCTGAAACAGTACGCTACGTGCTGCGGTTGATCAAATTTTCCGAATTCAAACGCAAACAGGCAGCTCCCGGACTGAAAATAACCTCCCGAGCTTTCGGCACCGGCTGGAGAATGCCCATTGCCTGCCGTTTTACCGGATAAGCTTTTTTGATGCCTCCGGCGGCCCTCCGGGGGCTTAAACCCTTTGAAAAGGGTTTAAGAATCCCAAACTTATTTAGCGAGGCTTCGCCACAGAACTCGATAATTTGTCATTTGACACAAACAAATCCGCCATATCTGTCCAGATATGGCGGATTTTAACATTTTATTGCTTGATAAAACTAAATACCCACCTGTCGGCGTCAACCGACTCATAGTCCCCCCGCCAAGCACTAATAAAAAGCGTTTGGGTAGAGGGGATGTGGATTCTTAAGGGGAAGAGGAGACCCCTTTTGGTTTTGGAAAAGGGGGGCTCCCCTTCCCCTTAAGCCGCCGGAGGCATCCATCATCAAAGAAAAGAACTAGTCAATCTTGCTTGTACGACCGAAAAGTTCGGTCATTTCTCCGAGTTTTTCACGGACAAGCGGCGTAAGCTGCCCCGGCATAAGTTTCCAGCCCCAGTTCCCGTCTGCTTTTCCGGGAATATTCATCCTTGCGCTTCCATCAAGGCCGAGCAGATCCTGAGCCTGAATCACGCAGAGACATCCCACGCTGGACATAAGCAGCCGTATAAGCTCCCACGACACCTTTGATTCATCCAGCCAGTTCCGCCCAAGATAGGAAAGAAGATGCTTGCGACTGACTTCGTCTGCATCATCCATATACCAGCCGCGGTTTGTATTGTTGTCGTGCGTTCCGGTATAGACAACCGAATTGCGTTTGTGGTTATGCAGGGCATCGCCGCAATAGCCGATATCCTTGCCGAACGAGAACTGAAGCAGATTCATGCCCGGCAGCTGGAACCGATCCTTGAGCCAGATTACGTCCGGGGTGATGTGTCCCAGGTCTTCGGCTATGATGCGCAGGCAGCCCTCTTCGCAGGACAACTTTTCGAAAAAATCATGCCCGGGGGCCGTCACCCAGTATCCTTCCATGGCCGTTTCAGCGTGGGCAGGAACCTCCCAGTATGCGGAAAAACCGCGGAAATGATCCAGCCGTACCCAGTGGTAAAGTCCGAGGTTGTGCTTCATCCGGCTGACCCACCAGCCAAAATTTTCAGCCTTGATAACATCCCAGTTGTAAACCGGATTACCCCAGAGCTGCCCTGTCTTACTGAAATAATCCGGCGGAACACCGGCTACGCAGCAGGGAATCCCCTTCTCGTCCAACTTGAAAATCCGGCGATTCGCCCAGACATCGGAACTGTCGTGGGTGACATAAATAGGCACGTCACCAATGAGTTCAACACCGATTTCATCAAGGTGATCCTTGAGCTGTCCCCACTGGCGGAAAAATACCCACTGGCAGAATTTGGTGTAGAGTATTTCTCGGTACAGCTTCTCGCCCCAGTGCCGCAGCCCGTCAGGATGCCGATCCCGGATGTCTTCGGGCCAGTCCGTCCACGGTGCATTGTCGAAATGCTTCTTAAGAGCGGAGAACAGGGCAAAATCATTTACCCAGTGCATATTGTCCCAGAGGAACTGATTGAAGACCGGATCCTCAAGCAGAGTGTTGGCTTTTCGGGTGAAAGCCTTGCGCAGAAGCTCGTCCTTTACACGCGAAGCAGCTGTGAAATCGGCATGATCCCGGTCAGGGAGTGTGCTGCCGACGATATCCTCGTAATCCAGCAGCCCGTAATCGACCATGAGTTCCGGGCTTATCAGCAGCGGATTGGCGGCATAGGCAGAAAAACCTGAATAAGGAGAATTGCAGAGTTCCGGCCCTGTTGGCGTGATGGGCAGGACCTGCCAAAACCGCTGCCCGGACTCGGCCAGAAAATCTGCGAAATCGTACGCTGCCGGGCCAAGGTCGCCGACACCGAATCTGGCCGGCAGTGAGGTAAAATGCAAAAGGACGCCGCTTGAACGCTTCATAGAAAACTCCTTGCTCTGCTGGAATGAGTACGTAGGGGAGGAAGACTTACGTCATACCATATTGCAGAGCAAGGGGGGAGATGTAAAGCCGGGTTAATTTCAGTCAGGTTAAATCAACACCGGATAAAAGAAACAATGTAAACGACTGTGTAGCCAGTATACAGGACATCCTGCGCGTAACCGTCCTTTTCCACCGGCAGGACCGGCCGGATTAACTTACGTTTATTACAGGTTAAAGCACGCAATGTCTGAGAGAGACAGCTTGGAATTCCCTGCCCCTGTAAATGAAACGGGCATCGGAATTCAAGGCCCTGACCTCAAACAGGTTATACTTACTGCTGAGAAACTGAGCCGTAAAAAAGAGTCAAATTGCTGACAGGCATCAGATGCAGCCTATTGATGTCCAGACCGGAAAAACTGTCCCCTTTCCAGTCAAGAATATGATGGTCGACCACGACAGATGACGTCCGAAGACCCTCCGGTTGCCTCTGCGAAGCCGGATCCGGCATTTTTTTCTGTCCGTCAAGGCGATACGATTAGAGAGTTCCTGCGCCTACTCCGGGTAGTGAGATTTCATGGAAACCAAGAGCGGAAGGGGCCATCTCCAGAGCGCCTCCGGATTTGCTTTCAATCACTATTTCAGCTTGTTGAACATGTGGGGCAAAGATCCTGAAATAAAATTCCCCATCCCCTGTAACCCGGGCACCGAAGTAATTGTTTTCCATGTGGCGACTCTTTGAAATAATTGTTTTGTACTTTCCCTAGCGATAATGTATACTGTTAACAAGAAACGGTTCGTCTTTTGCATGTGAACAAGTACTTGCATCTCGTAACAGCATCAGGAGGCAGAACATGAATACCTTTCACAATCCCCAAGCGACTGAGGAAAGAGTCAAGATCGCTCAGGTAATGGGTGGCGAAAGAACTATCCTCCACGAACTCGATTTTCAGGACGTGGCAATTTCCAGCAACGCCGTATTGACCCTGAAGAAAGCTGCTACCGCAGTGATGCAACGCTTCATGCCCGGCAGCCGTCCGGAAAGCCTGACTGATTCGCAGGCAGTTGCATTTTTCATTGACCGGGTCTTCTGGGATGAAAATACCAAGGGACTGATACTCTGTGCTGATATTGCGCAGAAGAGCTTCTGCATCCCTATCCCAAGCGAACACTGGCATATGAAAACTGATCTTGGAACTATTCAGTAGTTATTTTTAAAGTTTTGCAATTAAAAATAGAACAACAGGGAGGCTTGCCCCCCCTTTTTTAACACACATATATATAGATTACTCTATTTATACAAGCGTGCATTACAACAAAATGTAAAGCACATGTAACTGCGGGGTAACACGTCCGCGCTGGACACAGGGTACTGTTGATGATCAAAAAATCTAAAGCAGGAGTGCCCATGGTTAACGAAAGATGTCCGGAACTTTTCCGTTTAAGTTCGCCATTCGAAGACCCCTTCAGGGGGACCTTGTTCTCCATATTTGAAAAGCCGCTGTCCAGCCTGCTCTGTCTGCCGCGGTTGAATTCACTGTACAGCATTGCCTGTGATGAAAACCGCTGGGACGGTCAGACGGACTTCATCAGCAAGTCCCTGAAACTGCTCGGCGTGAATACAGAACTCGACGAACGCCAGTTGAGCGGGATACCCAAAAGCGGTCCGTCTGTTGTCGTGGCAAATCACCCTTTCGGCGTTGTGGAAGGACTTTTCCTGCTCAGAATGCTGATGACCGTCCGCCCGGACGTTAAGATAATGGCAAACTTCATGCTCGGAATGATCCCGGAAATGCGTGAACACCTTGTTGCCGTTGATCCCTTCGGGCGCAGGGATTCCCAGCGCGGCAACATATCCGGACTCAAGGAGGCCATGAAATGGGTCAAGGGAGGAGGACTGCTTGCCGTCTTCCCCGCCGGTGAAGTCGCAAGCCTAAAGATAAAAGACCGCAAGGTCGAAGATCCGGCATGGAGCCCGACCGTGGCCGGAATAATCAAAAAGACCGAAGCAAGTGCCACACCGATATTCTTCAACGGCCGCAACAGCGCCCTGTTTCAGGCCATGGGCATGCTTCATCCCCGCCTGCGCACGGTGCTGCTGCCGCGCGAGAATCTCAAGAAAAAGTCGGGTCCGGTGGAATTTGCCGTGGGCAACACCATTCCCAGCGAACTCCTGAGCAGATTTGACGATAACCGGGAACTGATCGAATACCTGCGTTTCCGTACCTATGCCCTGCGCACTCGTTTCAAGAAAAGCAAACCGGCCCTGCCTGTTTTCAAGAAAAAGGACAAACCGCTGTCACAGGAAATCAGCCGTGACAGGATAATGGCCGAGCTTGAAGCCCTTGGCCCGGAAAGCATGCTGGCAGAAAACAGTGAATTTTCAGTGCACGAAGTCCACTCCGCACGTTGTCCATTCATCCTGCGCGAAATAGGCAGGCTGCGGGAAAAGACCTTCCGCAAGGTCGGGGAAGGAACCGGAAAGGCAGTAGACATGGACCGCTACGACAACACCTTCATCCACCTTGTCCTCTGGAGCAGAAAGAATGCGGAAATTGCCGGAGCCTACCGTTTTGCCCGCACTGACGAACTCATCGACAGGTTCGGGCTGGACGGGGTGTACAGTCATTCATTCTTCCGTTTCGATCCCGCTTTCTTCGATGCCGTAAACCCTGCTCTGGAACTCGGCCGTTCATTCATTCGCTCCAAATACCAGCGCAACTACTACTCTCTGATGATGCTCTGGAAAGGAATTGCCGGTTACCTGAGCAGAAATCCCAAATACCGTTACCTGTTCGGATGCGTCAGTATTTCCAACGACTACAAAAAACTCTCCCGCGAAGTCATCGCCGAATCGCTCATGTGCGGCAGCTGCCGGGAAGACCTCGCCGAGCTGATTTCCCCGGCAAAACCGCTGAAATTCAAGAAGCTGAAATACTGGAAGAAGGCTCTGCCCAGAACCGCATTCTCCGATCCGGCCGAGCTGGAAAAAGTTGTTCAGGACATAGAAGGGGGCAACGGCATTCCGGTGCTGCTGCGCCACTATCTCAAACTCGGCGGCAGACTGGCCGGGTTTAACGTGGACCCGGATTTCGGCAATGCCCTCGACGGACTGATCGTAGTGGATCTGCTTGAAACCTCGCAGCGCAGCCTGAATAAATTCATGGGCAAGGAAGAAGCTGCGGCCTACCTTGAGTATCACCGCAAAGTTGCCCCGCATGCCCATGACCGCTGCGAGGGGGACGAAAAAGTCGCGGTCTAACGGGCAGAGTTCGTAAAGGTTGCCCCCGGCAGAACTGTCGGGGGTAACACACAGGGTTCTTATTTAAGAAGCCGCTCAAGCTCGGAGCAGAATCCGTCCAGATCTTCATCTGTCGTGGACCAGGAAGTCATCCAGCGGACTTCGTTGATTGCGGGATTCCAGACATAGAAAGGATATGCGGCCTGCAATTCCGCGGTAATTTCGCGCGGTATGATGGCGAACACACCGTTTGCTTCAACAGGCCGGGTAAGTTGAACACCGGGGATCTTTCCGGCCCGTTCGGCCAGCTTTGCGGCCATGCAGTTGGAATGCGCGGCATTGCGCTTCCAGAGATCGTCAGTGAGCAGCGCCTTGAACTGTGCACCCACATAACGCATTTTAGAGATAAGCTGCATGCCCTGCTTGCGGACAAATTCGAATCCCTTTCCAAGTTCCGGATTAATGAACACTGCGGCCTCAGCGCACATGCAGCCGTTCTTGGTTCCGCCGAAAGAAACCACATCCACACCGCAATCCACGATCATTTCACGCAGGGAAACACCTAAGGCCACGGCCGCGTTGGCAATGCGGGCTCCGTCCATATGCACATGCAGCCCTTTTTCATGCGCAAAATCACAGATCGCTTTGATTTCAGCGATGCTATAGAGCGTGCCGAGCTCGGTATTCTGGGTAATGGAAATGACCGCAGGCTGGGTGCGATGCACATCCCCGAGATCACCCAGAAGGGATTTAATGGAATCCACGCTGATCTTTCCGTTTTCAGTGGCAGCATGCAGCAGCTTGAGCCCTGCAACAGCTTCACAGGAACCGCACTCGTCAATGGTGATGTGGGCGCAGTCCGAGCAGATGACGCTGTTCCAGCTGCGGGTCAGATGCTTGAGGATAAGGGTATTTGTGGCTGTCCCGGTAGACAGGAAAAAGATCAGGGCCTGTTCACCGAAATGATTGTGAAACAGTTTTTCTGCTTCTGCGGAAACGGGATCGGCTCCGTAGGATGACATGTGGTCGATATTGGCTTGAACTATGGCATCCATGATTTCAGGATGAACGCCGGAATAATTGTCACTGGCAAAAGAACGCATGAGAGGTCTCCATAAAAAAAGGCCTGTCCCCGGAACAGGAACAGGCCGCCGGTGTTACTGGGTGGGATGGATCAGTCGAGTAGCGGAGTAACAAAAGGGCTTAGAAAATCATAAACCATATCGGCCATGATCCCGTAACCGGCCTTTCCGGGATGGACGCCGTCCCCCCTGCCGATATCATCAAGATACGCCCCGTTCTGCCGCAGGCTGTAATTAAGGTCGAGGCAGGGAATGTCAAGTTCCCTGCACAGTTCCACGAAACCGTCGGCAAGCTCTTTGGTGCTGCTGTCACGCTGCGGGTTCCGCATGGGCGGCGGACAGATGAAAATAACCCGCTGTTCGCCGGAAGCAGATCCGAGAATATTGCGCGCATTGGAAAGACTCTGCGCTGAACTGAGCCCGTTGGCAAAATCAGGTGCGCCGAAACTGAAAATAAGCAGACTGCCTGTCCCGCGCACAACCCGTTCGTAAACTTCCTGTCGCCAGCGTTCCCGTATATGCCTGGTGGTAGAGGCACGCACGCCGAGATTGTATGCGGTTATTCTGTCCCCCTCAGGGTCCAGGCGACGGCAGACCCGTCCGGTCCAGCCAAGTCTATCCGGGTCATTCACGCCCAGAGTTATCGAATCTCCCACGAAAAACAGTTGCATTTTCAATTTCCTTTAAAGTTGTTATGTTATGTCAGCGCCTACAGTAATCCTCCGGCAGACCGTTATCAATACAAACTCCGGCCTGCGGATCATCTTTGGAAATTTTGTTGAAATAAACTTTTTTGCAAATGATTATCATGTTGATTATCAACTAGAATAGCATTACTTGATCAGTTCAATTCAATCACGGCGGAGAATTTGTATTTATGAATACAGAAAAAGTCATCAGTTTCAGTGACGTCAGCTTCGGATACGGGCAGCACACGGTCATAGACGATGTAAGCTTCGATATATTGAGAGGCGATTACCTTGCTGTAATCGGCCCTAACGGAGGAGGTAAGACTACCCTGCTCAAACTTCTTCTGGGTCTCCTGACCCCGCAGCAGGGAAACATAAGCATCCTCGGACTTCCTCCGGGCAGACACGCAGGACAGGTCGGATACATGCCCCAGTACACTACGGTCTCGGCAAGTTTTCCCATTACGGTGCGGGATGCCGTGCTCATGGGCAAGGTTTCCCCCGGAATAAAAGGCGTATTCGGCCTGAAATTCGGGAACGGGTCCGGAAGTGCCGTGGAAAAAGCCCTTGAGCGGGTCGGTATGCTGGAACACATCGACCGCAAGGTGTCCGACCTTTCCGGCGGGCAGAAGCAACGCGTATTTATTGCCCGCGCCATTGTGGATGAACCGAAACTGCTGCTCCTTGACGAACCGGCCGCAAGTGTCGATCAGGCCGGCAAAAGCGGACTCTACTGCCTGCTGCGTGAGCTCAACGAGGACATGACCGTGGTTATGGTCAGTCACGATATTTCCGTGCTGGGCCAGGGAGTAAAATCCGTGGCCTGCGTCAACCGCAAGGTCCACCTGCACGACCAGCCGAAAATCACACGCGAACTGCTCGACGAGGCCTACGGACAAACCGAAAAAGGTTCCTGCCCCATCGAACTGATCACCCACGGCGAACTGCCCCACCGGGTGCTGGAATTCCATGATGAGACCGAGGACGATAACGGAGGGGACTGGAATGCTTGAGGCTCTGAGCTATGAATTCATGCAGAACGCGCTGATCGCAGGGCTGCTGGCCTCCATAATCTGCGGGGTAATAGGTGCGCTGGTGGTGGTCAACCGGGTGGTGCTGCTTTCCGGTGGAATAGCCCACGCATCATACGGGGGTGTCGGGCTGGCCTTTTTCCTGGGGCTGCCCATGCTGCCGGTAACCGCTGCCTTCGCCGTATGCTCGGCACTGCTAATGGCCTTCATTACCATGCGGGTAAAGGAACGTGCCGATACCTTCATAGGAGTCATGTGGGCAGCGGGCATGGCACTCGGAATCATCCTGCTGGACATCACACCCGGCTACAACGTGGACCTGATGAGCTATCTTTTCGGCGGAATTCTGGCTACCCCGCAATCGGACCTAGTCCTCATGGGCTGGCTGGCGGCCATCGTCCTTGCAGTCGTATTCAGTTGCTACAAAGGATTCTGGGCCATGTCGTTTGACGAGGAATTTGCCAGAGCCCGAGGAGTGCCGGTCACAGCCCTCTATTACATCATGCTTGCGCTCATCGCCCTCAGTGTGGTCATGGTCATACGGGTGGTCGGCCTGATCCTGGTCATCGCACTGCTGACCATTCCACCCCATATCGCCGAGAGCCGCACATCATCACTGCATACCATGATGCTGCTTTCGTCGATCCTGAGCATGGTTTTCTGCACCAGCGGGCTGCTGCTCTCATACGAGCTGAACCTGTCGTCGGGAGCGACCATCATAGCCGTCAGCGTTGCCGGATTCGCCCTATCGGCACTGTTTTCAAAAATCAGGGGAGCGGAGTAAAGCGAGAATGGAAACATACGAAAACAAGCTGAAAGCATATCTTCAAACAGCAGTACCCGGGGCAGAACACCTTGTATTTGAGCAGTCCTGCCACAGTGTGTCCGAGGCTGCACAGGCAGCTCAGGCAACTCCGGAAGATTTCGTTAAAAATGTCTGCATGGTAGCAAACGAAGATAATTTGATCGTAGCTATCGTCCGTGGGACAGACCGGGCCAGCACCTCCCGGGTTGCAAAGGCCCTCGGAATCGACAAGCCCAGACTGGCCACCCCGGAAGAAATTCTTGAGAAAACTGGCTATCCATGCGGCGGAACTCCATCTTTCGGGTTCCCCGCAACGTTTCTCGTCGATCCCAGAGTAGCTGAAGCCGAAGCAGTAATCACCGGAGGTGGTTCTGAACGCTCTCTGGTCAAGACCGGCACACGGGAAATGCTCAACGCAAATCAGGCACAAGTTATAAGGATAAGGAAATAGGACTGTGACCGACTTCCTATACAACGTCCGGTAATCAACCAGTAAAGCTGACGGTTACGCTCAAACCGGAATGAACCTGCCAGTATGTAACTGGGAGTTTTATATCAATGCCTTGGTTCGTCGTTATCCAATAACCAGGTTATGGAATGCGGAGCTACTTCCGCCCTATATAATAAAATCCGTTGGACTTATTCCCGTTCATTGTGGTGTAGATGACCTTCTCATATTCTTCCGTTTTAAAGGGGCTGAGCATCCCGGTCATCCTTTCATCCGAAAAATGACGCAGAACCCCGCCGCCTTCCAGCTCGAAAATTCCGTAACAACCGTGAACGGACTCGTACTCTGCGTACCGGTCCAGATTGCGCTGATCCGTATTGAGCAGAAAATCGTTGATGTAGATGATGCCTCCCGGTCTCAGGACCCGATGGATTTCCGCAAGCAACGCATCCTGTTCCCCGTCCTGCGGGATACATGTCAGGACCGCGATAAGCAGGACTGCGTCAAATGAATTGTCGGGAAACGGAATTCGACCATTTTCCAGTGCAGCGATGGAAAGACTGCCATCCCCTGCAGCCCCCCTGTCCCTTAGAGACACAGACGGTTCCACTCCCTGCACCTTTGCATAGCCGTTGCCGAGCAGTTCGCGCATGACCCTGCCGTACCCGCACCCCACATCCAGAATATCCGCAGTGCGGTCAACATATCTGCCGAACACCTCAATCTGAAACGGGGTGGAGTAATTTTTTTCTGCCCCTTTGCCTTCCCAATATTCAAGATAACAGCACTTTTCAGTCTTCATTTATTGTCACCGCATAGCCTTAACGCCGCTATTTTACGCATTGCGCATGGTCATCGAATTGTATCCGTACCGTCACAGGACCGAGATCATTTTCCGGACAGCCGGTCGTATAAGCCCCATAGTCAAAATTTCAATAACTGCTTTCAACATTCACTTTGGAGGTTAGTCATGAATTCAGCCCATAGAGCCATTATCAGAAAACACCTTGAACAGAAAATCGCTGAACTGCTGGAACGCACAAAGTCTCGCCAGACTGCAGTGGAAAACTGCGCAGATGACAATGAGTACGCTTCCCGCATCAGCGAGCAGAAAATCAACCTTGCCCTGCAGGTCCGCGAAAGCCAGCTCATCACCGAAATGGAAGAAACCCTTGCCCGCGTCGATCACTGGGATTTCGGAATCTGTCAGAATTGCGGAGAGGAAATAGGATTAGCCCGCATCAAGGCAAAACCGACCACCCACTTCTGTGTCTCCTGCCAGAGCCGCATGGAAGATGAAGAACAGTTTGGCCGCGTAGGTTAAGACTTCACCGCCGCTTGAACAAGCGGTTTTTTTGTATCTGCAGACCGGAAAAGCAGCAGAAAGCCATACGCCGGAGACATGTCGGCATTGGGAAAACTGACGCCCATTATCGGATGATGTGGAAAGCTGTTCTTTGCCCCTTTATTCCTGTTCCCGAAAAAGGTAAGGAACGGACATGAGTTCAGCTTCCAGAATATCCGTCATCATTCCGGTTTACGGTGAGCAGAATACCATTGCCCACTGCATTGAAAATGCACGGCAGGCCTGCCCGCAGTCGGAGATAATCGTTGTTGACGGTTCCCCGTACGGTTCCACCATCAGGGAAATCAACGACAGCACCATCCTGACCATAAGCAGTGCCCCGGGAAGGGCTGTACAGATGAATGCCGGAGCCGATGCCGCATCCGGTGACATCCTGCTTTTCCTGCACGCCGACACGCGACTCCCTGCCGGTGCTTCAGAACTGATCACTGAAGCCCTGGGAGCACCTGCGTCTACGGCCGGTGCGTTCAAACTTTCTTTTGAAACGGGATCCACAGCGCTGAAGATCATTGCCTTCATCGCCGACCTGCGTTCCCGACTCGAACGCGTACCATATGGCGATCAGGCCATATTCATAAGAAAGGATACCTTCCTGAAACTAGGAAGGTTCCCTGAAATACCGCTGATGGAAGACGTTGAGTTTTTCCGCAGCATCAAAAAGTCACGCCGCGAGATTGTCATATTGCAGGCTGAAATATGCACTTCCGCTCGCCGCTACGGCGATGCTCCGTTTTCCCGCGCCCTGAAAAATACCATTCTTCGCATCCTGCACATTCTGGGGGTAAGTCCTTCCAGACTGGTCTCCATGTACCGCTGAGTCCCTATTCGCATGCAGGAAGCACTTATATTTTTCATCAAGTACCCGGAAGCAGGAAGGGTCAAGACACGCCTTGGTCGAGACATTGGCAATGAAAATGCTGCCCTGCTCTACAGAAGTTTCGTTGAGGACATGCTGGACAGCTTTGACCGGTCCGGTCTCAACACCCTTATTTTTTACGATTCATACCAGCCCATTGAAAAATACACCGAGTGGCTGGGCAAAAGATATTTTCACCAGCAGGAAGGCAACGACCTCGGCACCAAAATGCATATCGCATTTGAAGAATGCTTCAGCTGCGGATTCGAAAGGTGCCTTCTCACCGGGAGCGACCTTCCGGGCCTTCCCCCCGAAACAATCGCCACAGCTTTCGCAGCACTGAAAAACTCCCCCGCCTGCATAGGCCCTGCAGATGACGGTGGATATTACCTGATCGGCTTCCAGAAAGACGGCTTCACAAAATCAATATTCACAGACATGATCTGGAGCACCAAAACAGTCTATAACGAGACCGTTACCCGACTGAATAGTGCAGCCCTTGCCCCGGCAATATTGCCGTTTTTTTCAGACGTGGACACGCTCCCGGATTTGAAAAAAATTCTGAATATACCTGGCGCAAAGAAAACCTGCCCCCGCACCTGCCTGACAGCTGAACGAATCTTGATAAAATATCCGGGCTGACGACATTGCAGTCAAATTTTCACACCAATCCATTTCAACCCACAAAAACCACAGCCCACCGGATCCTGCAGGATCTGGTGGGCTGTGGCTTTTGAAAAAAGATCAAACGGGCTATAGGCGAAGCCCTACTGAAAAAGTTTTTTGAAGAGTCCAGGGAAACTTTTTTTCAAAAAAGTTTCTTTGGCCGCCGGAGGCAACGCCCGCAACAAGATCATCCTGATATCAATATTCGACAATATTCAGACGATCTTCATCAGCAGGCTTACGGCGGGTAAAGCGCAGCCGATCGCACCCGAGATCATCCCGCACTTCTATTTTCCAGTTTCCACCGGACCCGAACCCGCTGAGAATCTCTTCACGGATACCCAGATGAATCTGGAACTCGACAACTTCATCGGAGCTGGTATCAAGGTGGTTGACGATGATGGGCACAAGCCCGCACGTTACGGCTTTGAGGTCCACTATTTTGCTGTACATTCTATTTCCCGACACAGAATTTTTCGAAGATTGAATTGAGTACTTCCTGCGGGGTTATCTCCCCGGTAATCTCGGATAGCGCACTGGTTGCAGCTTCAAGCCGCACTCCAAGCAGGTCGTACGGAATCTGCATATCTATATCACGCACCAGTTCGTCCAGCTCACTCAGGGCCAGTTTCAAAGTCGCGGCCTGACGGGAGTTGGGCACCAGCTCATCAGGATCCGGCTCACCCGCCCCCCGGAGAATCCGTTCACGGATAGTTGCGGCAAGTTCGTCGATACCTTGTCCCTTTTTCGCTGAAATTTCAAGAACCTCAAATCCGGCATCGAGCATTGTGCGGGCAGGAGACGGGGAAGACTGAACAAGGTCACTCTTGTTGATCACGGCAAGGCATTTTCCGCTTTCAGCAGAGAATTGCGGATCAATATCACTTAGGGCAAACGGCTGGGACCCGTCGATTATAAGCAGCACCAGATCTGCCTGGGAGGCAAGGTCACGCCCCATATCGAGACCGGCCTTTTCCACGGCATCCTCAGTCTCGCGCAGTCCGGCAGTATCAACCAGCCGCACCTGAAGTCCGTCCAGGTTCAGGGTTTCCTCGATAAAATCGCGGGTCGTTCCGGGGATGTCCGTGACAATCGCCCTGTTACGCCCAAGCAGTGCGTTGAGCAGGCTGGACTTACCCGCATTAACCTTTCCGGAAAGCACGGCAAGGGCACCTTCACGCCACGCCTTGGTGCGCTCAACACCGGCCAGCAGTGCGGATATTTTTGCAGCGGCATCTGAGACTTCGGCCCGCATTTCATCAAGAGGAAGACATTCCAATTCGTCTTCCGGGAAATCCACGGCAACGCAAAGCTGGGCGCGCAACTCCTCAAGCCGTTGGCGGAGTACTTCAATACGTTCGCCGAGAACACCGGAAAGCTTGACCCGCGCCAGTTGCGCCGCACCCTTTGATGGAGCATGAATCATTTCGGCCACGGCTTCAGCCTGAGTGAGGTCCATTCGTCCGTTAAGAAAAGCACGCAGGGTGAATTCACCGGGATTGGCAATACGTGCACCACGCGCAAGGATTTCCTCCAGCACGGCGCGCAGGATGGCACGACCACCGTGACAGTTGATTTCCACGGTATCCTCACCGGTATACGAATTCGGTCCGGGCATGAATACGGTCAGCACATCGTCTATATCAACCCCGTTGCTGTCCGCGATGCAGCCATAGTGCATGGTGTAGGGCCTGAACCCGGAAAAGGACTCTTTGGCAGGCCTGAAAATTCCGGTAGCAATGGCAAGCGCCCTTTCTCCGCTTATACGGATAATTCCGACCCCTCCGTCACCGGGTGGAGTGGCAATGGCAGCTATGGTTCCCGTGGAAGTCAATGACATCTTTATGTCCTCACAATAAACGAACCCCGCAGACACAGTCCACGGGGTTCGTGCAATTCAGTAATTCAACCGCTCGTGAACGAGAACTGCTAGCGGTTGTAGCGTTCGCTGTTGAAACCGTCGGGACCGCCTTCCTTATAATTGTCGTTGGTGCGACGATTGTTCTGACGACCCTGGCGGTTACCGAAGTTGCCGTCATAGCGGTTACCGAAGTTGTCGTCATAGGAACGGTTGCCGAAGTTTTCATCCCGGCGTGGAGCAAAATTGTCATCGCGGCGGGGCGTAAAATTGTCGTTACGGTCACGGCGTGCACCGTAATTGTCATTGCGACGACCACCGAAATTATCATTACGATCGCGGCGTCCACCGAAGTTATCGTTGCGAGGTCCGCCGTAGTTGTCATTGCGATCGCGACGAGCACCGAAGTTATCGTTGCGGTCACGACGTGCACCGTAATTATCGTTACGCTCAAAACCATCATTACGGTCACGGCGACCACGCGGGCGATCGTTACGGTCATTACGATCGTTGCGGTCATTGCTGCGCGGAGTGTAACGGTCATTCTTCTGATAGCCGTCGTTCTTCTGGAAACCGTCATTCTTCTGGTAACCATCGTTACGGCGACCTCCGCCTCCTCCTCCGCGACTGCGGCGGGGAAGGATCAGAACACGCTTCATGGGACCTTCGCCCTTGCTGCGGGTGTTGACGTACTTGTCTTCCTGCAGTGCCATGTGTACTACACGGCGGTGATAGGAGCTGAGCGGCTTGGTGGACTGTACGCGTCCGGTATGCATGGCCTTGTCGGCGAGATGCCAGGCCAGCTGACGCAGTTTCTCATCCTGACGCTCACGGTAATCGCCGGTATCGATCTGAACCCTGACGGAAGTCTGCAGTTTCTTGGATACCATCCTGTTGCACAGGTACTGCAGAGAAGAAAGGGTCTGTCCTTCGCGACCGATGATCAGCCCGGAATTTTCTTCATCATCAACCAGAACATTCACCCGGTCTTCGCCGACTTCAATCTTGAGGTCCGGCTTGGCCTGAATGATTGGCTCAATCATCATTTCAAGAGCTTCGCGCACTGCAGCGGCAATCACTTCCGGATCGCCTTCCATGATGCTGCGGCGCTCGGTATATTCTTCGTCGTCGGAGGAATCATCGTCTTCGAAGTCGCCTTCGTAATCGTCTCCGTCTTCGTAATCATCTTCATCGGAAGAAACAGGCGCTTCTTTCTGCACTGCAACCTGACTTTCAGACTTGCAGGCAACTTCGCCCTCTTCCTTCACAGCGAGTTCGCCTTCTTCCTTCACTGCAATTTCAGCCTCAGGCTTCAGTGCAGGAACTTCAGGCTCGGGACGCAGGGCAGGAACAACATCTTCGGCCTCCACCGGAGCTGCTTCCTGCGGCTCGGGGGTACGTACAGGACGTTCATCCCCTCTTTCGTTCCTGCGCTGACGAGGTCTGCCCTGTCTGGGCTCTTCGTTGAGCAGGGTATTCTTTTCCCCGCCTCTGGGGCGGGCTTTTACTTTTGCGTTCTTTTTGCCCACCAGCCCGAAAACACCGGTGGAGCCTCCGCTCAATATTTCAATTTCAAGTTTGTCACGATTAAGATTGAAGTAATCACAGGCATTGCTGATCGCCTCATCCAAATTCTTCCCCTGAAACTCCTTGAATTCGCTCATTCTATCTCCTGGTTGTGTTCTTCACTCCAATAAGTCCGGTCAGCTTTGTGCCCTAGTTATTTACCTTGCGAGTCATCATCCACTGCTGGGCAATTGAAAGAATGTTGTTCACCATCCAGTACACAACAAGCCCGGCAGGGAAGTTGAGGAACATGAAAGTGAACACAAGGGGCAGGAACATCATGATCTTCTGCTGAGTAGGATCACCCGCGGAGGGGGTCATTTTCTGCTGCAGGAACATGGTGGCACCCATTACGATCGGAGTGATGTAAAGCGGGTCTTTGGCCGAAAGGTCGGCAAGCCATACGATATCAGTAAAAGGCAGGTAGTGAATGAAATCGGCATGCCTGAGAGCAACCGTTCCCATCAGGGCCTTGTACAGTCCGAAAAATACAGGAATCTGCAGCACCATGGGCAGACATCCGCCTGCCGGGTTGACATTATATGTCTTATAGAGCTGCATCATTTCCTTATTGAGAGCTTCCCTGTCGTCACCGTGCTTTTCGCGCAGCTTGGCAATCATGGGCTGCAGACGTTTCATCTGCTCCATGGACTTGTAGCTCTTCTGGGACAGAGGCCAGAACAGCAGCTTGATGACAACGGTCAGCAGAATGATAGCGATACCGTAGTTATGGGTATACTGGTGGAACCACTCAAGGGCGATCACCAAAGGTTTGGCGATAAGGTCGAACCAGCCGAAGTTAACAGCCTTGCCAAGGTTACCGGGAACCTTTTCCATCAGCTTGGCATCCATGGGTCCGAAATAGTAGGAACAGGAAAGCTGGCGTTCAATATCTTTGTCGAATGAAACATTCTGCTCAGCAGCAACACGGAAAATGTCGTCCTGCAGCTTGCCTTTCACGGTTATGTCATCGGAACCGGGAACAAGAGCTAGAATGAAGTAGTTGGAATCAATTGCCGCCCAGTCGATATTTCCGGAAGCGGTCATACCGGTTTCGCGCAGGTCTTCACGATCTGTTTCTTCAGTCAGCTTATCAGAGCCGTACCAGGATATTCTTGTGGGGTTGTAGCGGTCGTCTTCAGCGGTAAGACTTCTGGTAGCGGTCGTGAAAGCAAGGCGTCCCATACCGCTGGGATTGGATTTGTTGATAACACGTACGTCCTCGTCGATGAGGTAGTTATCGGCATGGAAAGTAAGGCGGCGCTCGATTCTGAAGCCCTCGACGTCGCCGCGAAAAATCAGGGAACCGATCTGGTCGTCGGAAAGATTGAGACTTGTGCCTTCATAACCCCATACGCCGTTTGCCCAGGTGGGAATTCCGTTGAGGATCAGCCCCATGGGAGCCTTGTTCAGCGCATTGGTTCCAACCATGTCCACATCGGGGGAACCGGCTTCAATGGTCTGCTTGAATTTCTTAAGCTTGAAATTTTCTAGAAGTCCGCCCTGCGAGTTGATCACTGCGGAATAAAGGGGAGTATCGATAGTAAGCTTGGTTCCCTTGGCGGAAACAATGGAGGCGGTGGACGCAGGGTCGGGAAGCTGATCCGAGACAGGTCCGGAGGCGTCGGACCCGGCAGTCTGGCTCTGGGTTACGGTTTGTTCCTGCTTGGCAGGAGGAGTCTGCGGCTGTGACGGAAAAATAAACTGCCAGCCGAGAAGAACTGCCATAGAAAGGGCCACTGCCAGAATAACGCGTTTGTTGTCCATGTCTTTATTTTCTCACTGTATTTGTCCCATCAAATCAGGCCGGGACTGCGCGGTGGTATTTTCTTCCGGGGGGCGGGAACTGGATCGAAACCGCCCTTGCATAGCGGATTGCAACGTATCAGACGCCAAAAAGCAAGCATCCCCCCTTTCAGCACTCCATGAAGGGACAGAGCCTCTATGGCATATTGTGAGCAGGTAGGATGAAAGCGGCAGCACCCCGGGAAAAGCGGGGATATAAACTTCTGATAAAAACGTATGAGATAAAGAAACAGAGTCCGCATTCCCTGATTTCTCATTGATACTCTCGCTCACAGGAAAGGACGTTAATCCTGTCGATGAGCGGAAGCAGTTCTTTTTCGGCAAGGCCAAGTGTTATCTGCCTGCCGTCCAAATTGCGCTTGGGTACGAATATCACGTCCGCACGCACTTTGAAATTTTCCTGATTGAGCCTGAAAAACTCTCGCATCACCCTTTTGATCCGGTTCCTGACAACTGCAGGTCCCTTTTTTCTGCTCACGGTAAGGCCCAAACGTACCCCGCCGGGGCCGATACCATGACACAGCACGAACAATATGAAATTCTTCGTGTAGAGTTTTTTCCCCTGCTCATAGCAGAGGTCAAATTCAGGCTTCCTGAGGAGCTTGTGCTCCTTGGTCCAACTTAAACGGCTAATCTTTTACGTCCTTTTGCACGGCGTCTTGCAATTACTGCACGACCGTTTTTGGTGCGGGAACGAACGAGGAAACCGTGGGTTCTTTTTCTTCTGATTTTACTGGGCTGGTAAGTTCTTTTCATTTTTATTTCTCCCAAATTTAATAACGTTATTAAGCCGGAGAAAAATTCCGGCCACGAGGAACGGGAACATATATCCCCAACTTCAGATATCGTCAAGAAATGTTTTCAGTATGATTGCGCAGCTAAGTGCTTTTAATCTCACCCTGAATAATTTATGCTGCTACGAAGTGAAAACAAGTTCGCATACCCTGATGCGCTCACGCTGTCAAAGTGTATATCATACTTTACTATGATGGGAACCACACTTAATGGGTGTAAACATACATAGCACGCGAATATTTTTTTTTCACCGCTTTTTTCACACCATTTTCGGGGCGGTGAGCAACAATTTCGGCTGCAATCATTATAAACAGCCGCCAACAAGGAGATAGAAATGAAACCGGTAGAGACTTTCTGGGACATCAAGCTGGGTGAAATCCGCGAAGTTTTTGAAGACAACGGCTACACTACATATGTTGCTAAAAACCAGAAGGCTGCGGCCTCCATGGTCATGGACAAGATTCTTCCGCAACTGAAGCCCAAGTCCATCAGCTTCGGCGGCTCAATGACTGTGGTCGAGTCCGGCCTTTTCGACCAGGTCAAAAAACTTTCCAACGTTCAGGTAATCGACACCTACGATACCGAGCCTCCCCTCAACGAACGCATCGAACGCCGCAGACAGTCCCTTCTGACTGACGTGCTCATCACCAGCGCCAACGCATTCACTGAAGAAGGCGAGCTGGTCAACCTCGACGGAACCGGCAACCGTGTAGCCGCCATGGCCTTCGGTCCCCGCAACGTAGTTGTACTCGTGGGCCGCAACAAGCTCTGCGTGGACCTCGATGCCGCAGTAAGCCGTATCAAGGAATACGCTGCACCGGTCAATGCCATGCGCCTCAAACGCAAAACCCCCTGTGCAGTTACCGGCAAGTGTCAGGACTGCAACTCCAAGGACCGCATCTGCAACGTCTGGGCTATCACCGAGAAATCATCCCCTCAGGGCCGCATCCACGTGATCTTCATCAACGAGGATCTCGGCTTCTAATCAAAGCTGAATTGAATAAGGGGCCGTTTTCCAAGATTTCGGCCCCATTTCACGATAACGGCATATAACATCTAGACTAGTCTCTTCTTTTACACAAATAACATTCAAAACTTTTCGATAAGCGTTAAAACAGACTTAAACTTAGCAACATCGAGCCTAACACTTACCCATCTACGCCGTGAGCAAAAAAATTCACACCGACCACGCCCGCAGTTACCGTAAAAGTATTACACATTCATCTTCAGAAGCAGCATTTCAGGTTGTCGTCGAGCAGACGGACCTTCTCATTGTAGCTGATAAGGATT